>JAJZCM010000029.1:12847-24813 GCA_021846045.1 bacterium
TGACGCTTTTTCCGTGCAAGCGCTCAGCCAAGGTCTCGATTTCCGTGATAATTTCCGGCCCGGCAATTGTTCGATACGACTCTAGCGTGCTCATTTTCTTTCCTCCAAGCGATGGGCCGTCATATTCAGTATGTTTTCTTTAATTTCCGAAAAGGTTTGCGCGTGGGGATCGAGGTCTCCAATTTTTTGAGCCAAATCCTCTTCTCCGGCTTCGTCTCTAAGCCATTTTGAAAAATCGCTGACGCCTTGGGCGGACCTTAAGCGCGATTCGCAGGCGTGGAGATAAATGGTGGCCGGGCTGGATTTCTGAAGCGCTTTCCAAAATTCTTCCAAATCCCAGGCTTTTTGGCCCGTTGGTATGGAAAACCTGACGGATGAGAGAAGATGGAGTTCCTGTCCTGGATGAGAAGAGCGGTTATCGGTCTGAGATTCAAGGTGGCGGCTTAAAATGGAAATTAAATCTTTTCTAATCTGGGCGAGACTGGCATAGCTTAAGGGTTCGATAACCCCAAGTTTTTCCGCAAGTTCCTCGTCTCCGAGCGCGTGGGAGGCCCAAAGTGAGAAGTCATTGGCGGGGCTTAGGCCCGTGAATTGATGGACTTGCAAAAACCGGTGGGTGTGGGCGTAGATGACGGAATCAGGGCATGTCTTCAAGGCCTCCAACAAGTTTCTTGCGGTCGAGGCCGATTTTCCGGTTGCGAGCGTCAGGCTAAGTCTTGCGTAAAACACGAACGGTTTTTTTACTTTTTGAAAGATGTTTTTGTTTGTCATATCGTTGGACCAGTAATTTGAGGAATTGTTCGACATATCCACGGTTGTGAACGAGAAATTGAGCGCGGGTGCTTTTTGTGGGACCGACCCGGATTGAAAGGGCTTTGCGGTCGAGCGTGGAGAAAGCCTCTTCGTCGGTAGTATCGTCTCCGATGAAACAGGCCTTCCAAGAGGCGCCCAGTTGTTTAATCAAATGGAGAATAGCGTCTCCCTTATCCCAGTCGATTTGAGGCCGTACGTCGAAAAGTTTTTTTCCATGGACGATTCTTAAACGACCGTTATAGGGGGCCATTTCTTTCTTGAGGAAAATCTCGAGATTTTTGACGTCGCTTTTTTTTCGGACTCGTCGGTAGTGGAGGCTCAGACTTAAGTGTTTGTTTTCCAGTTCCGCTCCGCTGAATTTATGGAGCCCTCTTTTTATTCTTTTAGAGAGGGCTTGAATGACCTCAGCCGATTCTGCCGCCTGGGAATGAATCCAAACCTGTTTTTTAATTTTTATTTCAAGTCCGTGGTTTCCGCAATAGATGACTCGGTCGAGCCCGACTTTTTTTTCAACGTCTTTTAGTTGTCTTCCACTGATGACAGCGACTTGTATTTCCTTTTGCCGCGCGAGCCTTTCAAGCAGTTTACGTATTTCTTTTGGGAGCTTGGCTTGATGGGGTTTCGGCGTGAAAGGCGCGAGCGTTCCATCAAAATCGCAGCCAACCAGCAGCTTCTTCCGGGGGAAATGTCCGTTTTGCGCGCAGGCCTTGAGTTCGTTCCAGCTTCGCATAACCTAATTATAAGGGAATATGCGCGAATTGGCAAATAAACGCTCGAAATTACTTGTTTGCGGAATCATGACGCGAACTTTTTTGAGGGCTCCGCGTAGTAATAGCAGTCCCATTCCTCATAATCTTAAGGTCGGGACAATGCCGTCCCTAAGAATTATGAGGAAGAGACATAGTCATTAAAGGTTCGCTTGGGCGGACTACACTAAATAAATAAAGGAGAATCATTCAAATGAAAAAAAGCATCTTAACGTTAGCGGCCGGAGCGATGATGATCGCCCCTGCCTTGTGGGCTCAGGCTTCCATGGGGAATAATCCCAACGCGCAGCCGAATGGGCAACAAGGACAGGTTCTTGGCCAGCAGAAACCGAACCCGGCTCAGCCGCCGATCATTCCCGCCAACCCCGTTGTTCAAAATGCTCAGCAGGTTCAGAAAAGCAAGGTTAACAATAAAAAAGTCCAACAAAGCGAGATTAAGACCTTGGCCGATATCCAAAAAGCCGAGGATCATGACCTCAATGCCATTGGCGGCGATCATACCTTGAACCCCGCTGCGCGGAGCCAAGCCATTGCGAAGATTCGCGCTAAATACGATGCGATGAGAAAAGACGTTCGTTTCGCGGCCAATAAAACCCAAAAATTGGATCGCAGAAATGAGAAGAACGCCAAGGCCAAGGAATTGAAAGCTGAGAAAGCGTCCCAAACGCCTCTCGGACAATAAGCAAGAGAGGTTTTTCTCTCCATCCTTTCAGAGCCCCCCTTTGCGCGTAGGGGGGCTCTCCATTTCTGTTACAATATTAATCAATGAATGTCCCTTGTATTACCGCCGACGAATTGAAAGCGCGCATCGAGCGTGGGGAAAAATTACTGATCTTAGACGTTCGTCAGGAGTCCGAGAGAAAAAGAGCCCATATTAAGGGTTCGCTATTTATCCCGTTGGACCGCTTGGCCGAGCGTTGCCATGAACTGGACCTGTCTTCGGAGGTCGTGGTTTATTGCCATGTGGGCGGGCGTTCGGCCAGCGCGGCGGCATTTCTCATCCAAAACGGCTACAAGGCCCGCAATCTTGAGGGCGGCATCATGGCTTGGGTTGATTGCGGTCACCACGCTCCCCCGGGAGAGTAGTCTCTTTGCCGGAACTGCCGGAAGTTGAAACCGTTCGCCGCGTCCTGGAAAAAAAAGTTTTAGGACAAACTCTTTTGTCTTATTCTCTTGGGACCCCTACTTTTTATCGCCGTCCCGATGAAAGATTTCTGAGAAGCCTTCAGGGTTTAAGAGTCCTTGAAATCTCGCGTCGCGGCAAATATCTCGTCTTTAATTTTCAAAGCAATCGCAGTCTTATCCTGCATCTCGGAATGTCGGGGAGGATTCATTTTGCCGAGGATGCCCCGCAGATAAGAGCTAAATTCCATTTTTCCAAGACAGTCGTTTGTTTCCAGGATGTCCGCAGGTTTGGACGCGTGATGGAGAGTTTGCCGGCTTTGGGCCCGGAACCTCTATCGGACGATTTTAATGCGGATTATCTGGCTTCAGTTTTTAAAAATAAAAAAGCCGCCGTTAAGTCCGTGCTGATGGATCAACGAGCGGTGGCGGGTCTTGGCAATATCTATGCGACGGAAGCTCTTTACCGCGCCCAAATTCGACCTAGGCGAAAGTCTTGCCGAGTCACATTCGAAGAAATTCAAAGAATCGCGCTTTCAGCCAAAGAAGTTTTGCGGGAGGCCGTTTCATGCGGCGGGACGACTCTTCCGGATGAGTCATATCTTGATCCCTTAGACCGGGCGGGGAGCTTCCAAAATCAATTGAAGGTTTATGGAAAGAGAATCTGTCCCTTGGGCCATTCCGTTTTGAGGACCCAAAAAATGATCGCCGGAAGGCGCGCTTATTACTGTCCTCTTTGTCAGAAATAAGAATCGTAGGGCGGGGGCAAGTTTTAGCGGACTTTTCTGACGGAGACGGTTTCCCCGTTTAAGGTTTCGGAATTTGGATTCTTGGGATCGAGGAGGTTTTTTCCGTCAACGACGAAAAGGTACTGGCAACGGCCCAGGGGCAGCGGCAGGAACACGCTCCATTCTCCGGATTCCCTTTTTAACATTTTAATAGTTGCAGGCGTCCAATGATTAAAATTTCCCATGAGATAAACTGTTTTAGCTTTTGGAGCTTCGAGCGTAAACTCGACAAAGGATAGCCGGGGTTTGAAATCTGCATTTTTATGGAGGTCCTCGGGAATCATATTGTCTCCGGTTTGTTTCAGAACGCCGGGGCTGATGCCGGCAAAAAAGTCGCGGTATTCTCGAATTTTCTCAAGGAAAAACGTCGAGGGGACAAGAAGAAGAAGGCCGATGAGAAACATCAAAAACACGACGAATTTATTTCTTTTTCCTTCATCCATGCTTTCATATTACCATTATTTCCGTTTGGTAAAAATACGGTAAAAAAAGCGGGTTTGCCTTGACAAAAAAAAGAAGAGGGGCTACACTCAGTGTATGGCCTTCATCATCAAAAAACAAGCCGATCCATTTAAAAAATATTGGTGGCTGATCCTGTTGGCCTTCGGACTCGTGGGGCTGTGGGTGTGCTACCCCGCTTTTAACTCTTCCAGTGCGTCCGTGGCCTTAGCCGAGCAAGGGCTTCATCCGATTAATCAAAGCTTGGATTCAACTCAAAACCCCAACAGCGCGCCCGGGGGCCCTGTTGATTTGTCTATGAAATCCTTCGCGGCTTATGGGAAAAAGGCGCTGATTGACCCCTTTGCCTCCTTGCTCTTTTCTCCTCCTTCACCCGCCAAGACCCCAGCCGCGGCATCCCCGTCTAAAAAATCGAAAAAAAAATCCTCTCAATGGGCGGATGCCTTGGCCAGTCTGGCTTCCAAAGGCCAATCCGGAACGGCCGTAGCGGCTTCTCCGGTTTTTTCGGCCGCGTTTCCCAAAGGAAACTTTTCCAGTCTTTCCGGCCTCGGCGGGAGCGAGAGTTCCAACGCTTTTGCTCCGGCGGGCGGAGCCGCGGGCGGCGGTTTGAGCGGGTTTGGGTCTCATACGCCTAAGATCGGAATCAGCTATGCGCACGGAACTTCCAATGCGGGTTCTACTCAATCTAATGGCGGCGGCGCGATGGGGGCTTTAAAAAATGCGTCGGCTCAAATGAAATCAGCGGCCTTGGCTTCAAATGGAACTCAGGCCGGAGCTTTGTCTTCTCAAATTTTTGATGGCGGCGCGCTGGGAACCGGCCTGATTAAAAATCCCAAGGGAATGTCTAATGCCGTGGGAATCGGGCAGGGAACTCCCATGAATCTTAAAGCCAATAACCCTAACTTAAATAAGTCAAAGCCGCAAGCGGTTCCAGCGATGCCGCCCGCCATGACGCAGCAACCGAGTATGATGCAGCAAATCATGACGATGTTGATGATGGCCGTGGTCGGCGGATTGGCGGGAGGGGTGGTCAAGGCAATTTTAGGAGGTATCGGGCTGGGTCCATAGAAATAGTATAGCCAGGATATTTTGCTGGAAACGAAACGTAAGAGAGGCATTTATGGAAACGAAACAAAATTCCGGTCCTAAAACCAATAAAGGAGAAAAAACCGGTCTAGCCGGAATTCTCGGCGCTTTGGGTTGGAATACGGCGGAGGGGGAAGCGGCCTCCGGGGGTTTAGGTGGTTTAATCGATGCGGCAACCTCCGGTGGAATTTTGGCGACTAAGGCCGGCGTTGTCGCTCTCGCTTTAGCCGGGACAACCATTGCCGGAGGCGTCGGCTGGCTTGGATACAAGGTCTTGGGCCCCGGGCCCGGAGATAAGGCGCACGCGCATTTTCAGGTTTTTCAGCCACGGCCCGCTCAGTCCGCTTCCGGAAATGCTCAAGGCGGCAATAAAAATTCTCAAAACTCGGGACAATCTTCCTTGGGGGATCTCAGTTCGGCTAATCAAGGGGCCATGGGGGAAGCGGCGGCGCCGAGTGCCGCCCAAGGTCCGCTCGTTGCGGCTACGGTCGGGCCCAAATCTCCCAATCTTGGCAAGGCTTTCGGCGGTAAAGGGCCTAAGGTTATGCCAAAACTCGCCGGGGCCGGTAAAATCGGGCAGCTGTCCAATCTCAATGCCTCCGGGTCTGCCGCTCCCGCAAAATCTGCCGCGCCGGTTCATGCTATTGCCGCTAATGGTTTAGCTGGGGGCGTTGGTTCAGGGGCGCCGCATGGGGCCGTGGCCGGAAGGGGGTTTGGTTCATCAGGGGGTGGTGGCCCTGGTTTTCGGGCCATGAATGGCGCGGGAACCAATTATGGCGGTGGCCTTGGGCCTAATAATGTTCCAGGCACCGGGCTTTTTGACGGCTCGCATGCTTCAGGTCTCGGTCTTCCCAGTGGGAGTGGAGCGGGTGGACTGGGTAGCGGCGCCTCCACCCAATTTCCCAATGCGTCTACTTATGGGGGGCAATTCTCTCCTCAGGGCGGAAATCAAATGGGTAATACCGGAAATGGCAACAATGTAACGCCTTGGCAAGGCGCGATTAATATGGCGACGATGTTGTCCTTGTTGGCCGCCGGCCTTATGGTTGCGGCTTATAGAGTGTCGCAGTCAACTACACTGGCGGTAGGAACTAGGAATATAATACTGGCGGTCCTTGGATCGGTGATTGCCGCAGTGGGAGGATTTATCGCCTATCTGGGCAGTCAAATTGCCGGAGGCCAATTCGGTCAATCATTTCAGGGCGGAGCCTTTACCTTGGCGGGAACCTTTATCGCCCTGTCGGGCGCGGCCGTTGCGGCGGGAGGTTTTATGGGAGGTTTCTCATCGGATGGTTCAGCCACCGATGGTATGTCTGGAGCTATGACCGGCATATTCATGGGCTGCGGCGCGGTGGGACTCTTAAGCGCCATGGCGGGGTATCTGATGCCCGGTCAGCAATATCCCGCGACGATGTTTTATGGGAACCCTCCCGATTGGACCAATCCCAACGCTCAAGTCAATCCTAATCCCTATGGGTATTTTCCTTCCTACGGCGGCATGGGCGGAGGGGCGGGTTACGGCGGCGGCATGAGCGGGGGAATACCATAATCGCATGAAATTTTAAAAATCGCTCTGGGTATTGACAAAATCCGGATTTCTGTTACACTTCTTAGGATGTATCCCGTATGGGCGTCTGCGGCCGAGGGGGCAAATAAGCCGCGGGAACTTTTCTCATACGGGCGATAAAGGCAAACCCGTGCCGAAAGGCACGCGGCTTCCCTGTCTTTTTTGGACTGGGACGCCGCGCCGTAAGGCGGGGGCGCAAAGCCGTGACTCCTTTCGAGGAGCGTCAGGCTGCCGAAATGAATGGCCCAAGCTAAGGCGAGAGGCCTGTTCTGTTATAGACAGGCGCGTATTGCCGCAGGGAGGATTCTCTCTGCGGGGTTTTTTGTTTTCCTTTCCTTGCCCGCCTTTTCTCAGCTCCTAGCTCAAAGCGCCATTGGAGGCCTTCCAGGAAATTTTCTTCTCTACGGCGTTGGCGCCAAAGCCTTGGCCATGGGCGGCGCTTTTTACGGCTTGTCCAACGATGCCAGCGCCGGAAACTGGAACCCGGCGGGACTCGCGCAACTTCAAAGAAAACAACTGACCTTAATGGACGGCGCGCTCCCGCAACAGACGACTTTGGATTACTTGGCCTACGCGCAGCCGCTCAAGGGCGGCAGCACCTTTGCCGGATCGTTTACGAAGCTTTCGGCCGCAGGATTTCAAAATGAGACTGCGACCTACAACCCGCAAGGAACCTTGACGGGCCTCAATTCAAACGGATCTTTTACCAGCGCGCAACAAGCCATCAGCTTTTCCTGGGCGAAAAATCTGACGAAGACGACCTCTTTTGGCGCGACGGTTCAGGAAATTTCAAACACCTTGGCCGGATATGGAAGCGCGACCCAGGCCCTCAACATCGGAATGCTCAAGACTTTTGGTTTTTATCACTTAGGCCTAGGCGTTCAAAACGCGTTTTCAAGAACCGCCGGCGCGACCAGCGATCAATATCCGGTGATCGTCAGAATGGGAAACGCCATTGAACTCTTCCATGATCGCTTGATCTTGGACATAGACCTCAACAAACCCTTGACCCCGGGGCTGGACGTTAATTTTGGCGGCGAATATCATCTTTCCCAATGGTTCGCGTTTCGCTTCGGTTTGATGGGAATCCCCCAGATTCAGGAGACCGACTTCGGCTTCGGCCTTGATTTTAAGACTTTCCAAGTGGATTTGGCCGAGGGAATTGGCAATCTTGGGACTAGCACGAAAATCTCCTTAGGATTTAAATTTGGCGAGAGTAAAACCGCCAATACCAACGCCAAGGTCAAAGCGGTTTTAAGATCGGCCTTTGAGGCTCTTCAGGAAGGCAATTTTACCTTGGCGCAGGCGCGCTTTGAAGAGGCGCTTTATATTCAGCCGGGAAACCGGAAAATTCAGCGTATGGTCGACCGGCTTAAAACGGTGACGGACCATGTTCCCCAAGCGACCGGCGGGGAAGAATTCCAGACCTTCCTGCGCAAGGGCGCGGTTCTATTTGTGGATGGCAATGATCTCAGGGGGGCGGTCAACGCCTTGAGATACGCTTACAATAAGAACCCGAAAGATGAAAAATTATTGCTTCTTCTAAATGCCGTTGAAAAGGCGGCTCATGTGACTGAATTGACTCGCCGCGTCGGAGGGCCGGAGCAGTTCACCTGGGTAGACCAAAAAGTGTACGACGCCCGGCAGTCGGTTTATGAGGGGCACTATGACGCGGCGATAAGGCGCGCGCAAGACGTGCTGGATTTAGAGCCCAACAATGTGACAGCTCTTGAGATTCTTGGAAGCGCTTTCTATTTGATGGAGCAAAAGCAAAAGGCGATCGCCGTTTGGAAGAGGGTTTTGGAACTTGACCCCCACAATAAAGAGGTTCGCCAGTTCATGCAGGCGCAGTGAAAAATGAAACATCTCAAAGACTTGAAAATGTCATCGGGAGGGCCTACACTTAAGGCGAGGGCTTGATGAAAAAAATCTCATTCATTTTAATTTTTTTGCTCACGGCGGCGAGAACGATTCAATCAGCCCCGTTGGTTGCCCCTGATATTGATCTTCTTAAAGAACAAAATCAGATTAAGCTGGAATCGGAAAAGAAAATACAGGATGAAATTCTCGATCCGATTCTCGGCCCCGGAGAAGCCGTCGCGTTTGTCGATGTAGAAATGTCGGTGAAAGTTGAAAGTGAACGATCAACAAGAAAAGGCGTAGGAGAAGCGCAGAAATATCACGAAAAAAATAAAAATTCAAACGGCGCCGACATGAACACCAATTTCGTCATGCCGGGGATTCCAAAACCCACGGCTATCACCGCGGGAGGGCCGAAAACTCCACCAACCTCCGCCGCCGCTCAGGCGGCGAAAGAGTCCAAGGGAGTTCAACAGGAAACCTATGCGGTCAACCCGGTTTTTAAGAAATTAACGGTCACCGTCATCCATGATCAAAACGTGCTGAAAGACAAAACTCAAGTGGACATGGTCCGAAGCCGCATTGTCGACGCGATGGGGCAATACCATTTGGCGCCGGACAACATTTTCTTTCGCGCGACGCCTTTTGCCCATATTAAGAATGACTGGAAGGAAGATTTAAAAAAGCCTTCCGTCTATTTGCCGCTTCTCTACGCTTTTCTTTTTCTGTTGCTCTTGTCATTTTTGTTTGGGCCGCTGCGCAAGTTTTTAAGCGCTTATATTCGCGCGATGCTGGAAAAACGAAGCTCCGATATCGACATGAACGACGTGACTGGAAAAGAGGGCGAGGAAGGCGAGGGCGAGGGGGACGAGGCTCTAACCCAAGAGGGGAAGTTGGATATTAATTTCACCAGAAAGCCGGACGAACCGCCGCTGCCGCTGCCGGATGAGGAGGACGAAATGAAAAAATTCGAGCCGTTTGCCTATATTAACGATGAGAATGTAAAGCGTCTTGCGTATATGTTTATCCTGCGAAAAGAAGAGCCGTGGGTGGTCGCGGTCGTCGCCAGTTATCTTAAGCCTGATTTGGCCCGGCAGCTTTTGACTTCTCTCCCGGTTGATTTGCAGGCTAAGGTCGCGCTTGAGGCTTTGACGGTTCGGCAAGTCACGCGAGACCAGGTCATAGCGATTGATGGAGACGTCAAGGAAAACGTGGATTTTGTCGTTGGCGGAATCGAGCGCTTGGTTGTTTTGCTTGATGAGTCCGACTCTGCGACGCGCGCCAATATTTTGAATTACCTCAAAAATGAGAAGCCGTTGGTCTATGAAGCGGTGCGCAAGCACATTCTCATTTTTGAGGACATCGCTTCTTTCCCAGATCGCGATATGCAGACGATTGTTCGGGAACTTAAGACTGATATGATGGCGCGCGCTTTGATGGGAGCGCCTCCGGAGGTTTTCAACAAGTTCTTAACCAGCATGTCGTCCGGGGCGGCAAGCTTGCTTAAAGAAACGATGGAGTATTCCCAGGGATTAAACCCAAATCAAATTGAAGACGAGCGCAGCAAGGTCATGGATTTGATCAAGGCCCTTGAGAAAGACGGGAAAATCTCGGTTCGTAAACAAGGACAACAGGGGTATGACATGGTTGAAGGAATGCAGGAAGAATTGAGCGCGCAGGAAAGGCGCCAAAAGAGGTTCCAAAGCGCTCGAAAAGCCCAGTCGGATATTTCACCGACTTCCGCCGATCCGGCCAAGGCCCAGGCTTATTTTGATGCGGCCGTTTCTCAGTATCAATCCGGACAGGTGGATGCGGCGGTTTCGTATTTTGAAGCCGCGTTGACTCTCAATCCCCTTCTTTGGCAGGCCCACCAATATTTGGGAACCTTGCTTTATCAAAAAGGAGACGTTCAAGCGGCCCTTTCTCATTATGAAAAGGTTCTGGAAATAAACCCCGACCCGCAGCTTAGGGCTTGGGTCGAAGGCTTTAAATCACAAGTAGGAGGAAATCTCAATGGCTGAAGAAAACAAAGATTTTAAAAATTTCCCGCCGCCTTTGCCGGGCGCGCCCGTGAATCCCGCCGCGGCTCAGAAAGACGCTTCTTTTTCCGGGCTTCCTCCGTTTCTTCCGCCGGATGCGCTTCCGCCAGCGAAATCGCTCCCGCCTCTTCCGGGATTTCCGCCCGCTAAAAATACGTCCTTTCCGGGACTTCCATCTCTGCCGCCTCTGCCGGGGGTAAAGCCAAGTCCGAACGCTCAAACTCCGTCTTCGGGATCGGAGCAGGGCAACATCGAGAAAAAAATATCGGAATTGGAAAAGAAGCTTCAAGAAGAACGCGAGAAGGTTCTAATGGCGCAGCTTAAAAACCAGCAGGAGGCCGTGACTTCCGCCAAAGTCGAGTCTTCTCTCAAGGAGCTTCAGGAAAAAATCAGGCGAGAAAGACGGGATCAGGAATCGGAAGACTCTCGTTTGCGGCTTGAAAACAAGCTCCGCGAAATGGAGGGGCGTTTGGCGCAGGAAAGGGAGACCTGGGTTGCGACCCTTAAATCTCAAATGCAGTCTCGGGAATCGCAGGACAAGGATATCGAGACTCAGTTTGTCGGACGCATCCAAGAAATGGAGAGACGCTGGCTGGAAGAGAAAACGCAATGGCAAAAAGCCTTGTCCGCGAAAGAAGAGGAGGCGCGCAATTGGCGGGCGGTAGCTGAAAAACTGAGGGCCTCCGAGATTGAGCTCGGGAAAGTCTCAATTGAGAGAAAGGCGATCGAGGAAAAAATCAAGGAAATTGAAAAGAGAAATCTGGAATTGGAGAACAAACAAAACATTGCCGCCGGCAGCTTGACTGAGCGTGAAAAGGAGTTGGCCCACGTTAAAGCCGAACTCAATCTTGAGCGGGAAGTGTCAAAGCGGGAAATAGAGAACTTAAAAAGATTCCTTAAGGATCAAGAGGAGAAAGAGAGACGCCTAGAGGGCGAGATGGAAATTCTAAACAGGGAATTTTCATTTAAAATTGAAGCGTCCGTTCGCGAAAAAGACGACAAAATAAAAGAGATTATTCGCGATAAAGACAGCGTCATCGAGCGTTTGCAGGCTTCTCATGAAAAGCAGGTATCAATGATGAGGGGTTCCCTGAAAGAGGCTGAAGAGAAATACGCGGCCAGCCTTGAGAAATTGCGTCTGGAGAAGAAATCGGAAATTCAGGCTCTTCAAGGCGGTTTCCAAGAAGAATTAAAGGCGTCTTTTAAGTCCCAGGAGGAGAAGGAAAAGCGGTTGCACGATGAGATATCCCATCTCAAGCAGCAGATCAGTCAAGTCGAAGAAAGGGCCGCCACGGAAAAAGAGAAGGCGCTTCAGGAGCTCAAATCGCAATTCCAGGGGCAAATTGCCGAACTGGGGATTCAGTCCAAAAACAGGGAAACTTTGCTTAACTCCGAGACCCAAGGGTTGCGTGGCGAGCTTGAGCGACTCTCCGAGAAGTCCGAGGCGAAATTGCAAGATGAGATT
>JAJZCM010000030.1:0-4849 GCA_021846045.1 bacterium
GGAAGACGAATCCTTGGCGTCTTTCATCTCCCGAAGAATGGGGCCGGAATTTCTTCATAAAATTGCCGATCCGATTTTATCCGGAATCTACGCCGCCCCCTCTCATCAAATCAGCCTTCTTTCCACCTTTCCCAGCTTTCGGGATATGGAGAACCGCGGCGGGCTTTTTAAATCCATTTCCAAATCAAAAACAAGCCCTGTCGTTTTCATGACGCTTAAAGACGGTCTTTCAAGTCTTTCCAACGCGCTCATTCAAAATCTGCCGCCCAAGGCTTTAAAGAGAGATTCCCCCGTTCTTTCCATTCAACGGGAGAATAAAGGCTGGGAAATTAAGACCTCTAAGGAAACTTTTTTCGCCGACAGCGTCGTTTTGGCTGTCCCGGCCAATTCCGCCTCTCTTTTATGCGACGACTTTTCTCCCGAGATATCCGCCGCTTTGTCTGAAATTTCGTTTACCACAAGCGTAGTCCTCAACCTAGTCTATCCCCGTAAATCAGTGTCTCATTCTCTCAAAGGATACGGATTTGTCTCCGTCAAAGACGATTCTTCCTCAATCATGGCCGCGACCTTTAGCTCATCCAAATTCCCGCATCGCTCAAGCCCGGAAAAAGCTCTGATCCGAGTCTTTCTCGGAGAAAATTTCTCTTCACAGGGAGAGCTGGTCTCTAAAGATGAAGCCTCCCTCGCGCGAATGGTCCATCAAGAACTATCCCCGATTTTAGGTCTTAAATCGAACCCCGAAGAATTTCGCGTTTATAAATGGATTAAGGCCCACCCGGTCTATTCCGTCGGACACGGGCTGCGCATGAAAAGGATAGAATCTTGCTTGAAAGATCTGCCTGGTATTTTCTTGGCAGGATCGTCTTATTATGGAATTGGGCTTCCCGACTGCATCCGTTCGGGACAAAAAGCCGCAGAAGCCTCGATTCTGTTTTTGAAAAATCGCCGAACTAGAAATTACCATGCCCTAACGGAGGCTTAACGCTCATGCTCACTCACGCGCAACTGATTCTTCGCATCGCCGTCGCGACCGGACTTGGGGGAATCATTGGCTATGAACGCGATCTCCACAGCCGACATGCGGGGCTGAGAACCCATATTATCGTCGCAATGGCGGCGGCCACTTTCATGGTCGTGTCCGCGCATTTTATGTTTCACCAAGGTTATCTTGATTCGACGAAGCACCTGGATATCGACACTTCCCGCATCGCAGCCTCGGTCGTTTCGGGAGTGGGCTTTATCGCCGGAGGAACCATCTTAAGAACCGGACTTACCATTCAAGGGCTAACCACGGCGGCCGGGTTGTGGCTGGTGACCGCCATCGGCCTCTGCGCGGGAGCCGGAATGTTTATTGAAAGCATAGCCGTCACCATCATGGGCTTTATCTCTCTTTGGGTTCTCCGGTTTCTGGAAGACCGAAACGTCAAGTGGCTGAGAAGAAGCGTATCTCTGATTATGAATAACGGGGCCGACCGCACCAATCAAATTATGACCGCCCTAAAAGAAATCGGCGCCCGCGTTTATGATTTTGATTATTCCAAGGAATTCGATGGAAGCCAAGTGACAATTTCTTTCGATGTGACTTTCCCCATTGAATATGGAATCAATCGCTTTATCAATCTCCTAGAGAGCCAAGACGGGGTGCGCCAGGTCCGCATCCGATTCAACAAAGACACCCGCTTCATTTAAGGCCTAACGAAATAAATGAATTGGGAACAAGTTCGGACATTCATCAAGGAATTGGGAGAGCCCGCTTATCGGGCCGATCAGCTGCGCAAACCGGTTTTTGAAGAGGGTATTTCTTCTTACGCGGAAATTTCAACATGGCCCGAATCTTTAAAAAAGGCTCTTGGCGGACAAGACCCGATTTTAAGCCTGACCCTTAAAGAAATGACCGTGTCCAATGACCAGAGATGCTGGAAAGCGGTCTTGGAATGCAGAGACGGGAAAAAGGTCGAAACAGTTTTGTTGCGTCCCTCCGAGGCGCGCTGGACGACGTGCATTTCATCCCAAGTCGGCTGCGCGGTCGGATGCCCCTTTTGCGCGACGGGGCAAATGGGCCTTAAGAGAAATCTCTCCGCCGAGGAAATCACCGACCAAGTTCTTTTCTGGCGGCAATTCATGCGCCGAGAAAAAATAGCAGGGCGCCTGAGCCATGTCGTCTATATGGGAATGGGCGAACCATTTTCCAATTACGCAGAGGTCTCTCGCAGCCTTAAAATTTTAATGGATCAAAGCCTTTTTAACTTGGCCGCCCGGCATATTTCCGTCTCGACTTCAGGCATCGCGCCTAAAATCGCCCTACTTGCGGAAGATTTTCCCCAAGTCAATTTTGCGCTTTCTCTTCACGCCGCTTCCGACGAATTGAGAAATTTTCTGGTTCCCGTCAACAAGGCTTACCCGTTGGAAAAAATCAGGGAAGCCTTAAAAGCCTATCTCCAAAAATCCTCGCGTAAAATTTTTCTTGAATACATTCTTCTTAAAGGAACCAATGACCGCCCCCAAGACGCGGAAAATCTCATTCGTTTCGTCCGCTCCGTCGGGCCGCTTGAGTTATTGCATGTCAATCTCATAATCTTTAATCAGACCGACTCTCCCTTTGAGGCGACGGCTGAAAACGACGCGAGGGTTTTCCAAAAGAAAATCATGAGCGCCAAGATTCATTCGACCGTTCGCCAAAACCTGGGGCGCGATATCGAAGGGGCGTGCGGACAACTAATTCTAAAGCAATGAAATTCTCTCAAATCAACCCTGAGCTTTTTTCTGGAGCCTTAACCGGTTCGGATTACGGCGAGGCTTTTTTGGAAGAGTCCAGCGGGCTTTCCATCCGCTACGAGGATTCCAAAGTCGAGGACATTGGAAGCGTTATTGATCTGGGAATGGGGCTTCGGCACCTTAAAAAAACCGGCCCCTCCATTCAAACTTTCCAGGCTGTCTCTCAAAAATTCGAGGCCGCAGAGGCATTGCGGCTTAAAGAATCACTTGTTGGCAAAGACAAAAAAGGGCCGCCGATTTCCTTCCTGCCCTTGGAACAATTTTCCCATCCGTTTCGCATCAACCCCAAGGAAGTTCCTCTTGAAGATAAAATCAATCTTTTAAAATCGCTCGATTTTTCCTTAAGAAAAAATTTCAAGTTTATCCGGCAGGTTTCCTTGTCCTACGGGGAAAGAGAGCGTGAAATCGCGATTTTAAACAGCGAAGGCGCCTTCCAAGTGGAAAAGAGAATTGCGGTTCTCTTGTCGATCAACGTCATCGTCGAAGAAAATGGAATTCTCCAAACCGGGCACGAGGTGATCGGCGGTCTTCACGGCTATGAGTTATTGGACGGGGGGTTTTCTTTACGCCTAGCCCATGCCGCCGCCGCAAGAGCCGAGGCCAAGCTCAAAGCCCCTAAGGCCAAGGCCGGGGAAATGCAGGTGATTTTATCCAATTCCGCCGGCGGGACCTTTATTCACGAGGCGATTGGACATTCTCTTGAAGTCGACCACGTTCAGGAGGGTTCTTCCCCTGCCTACATAGGAAAATTAGGAAAAGTCGTCGCCCCCGAGACAATCACCGTCATCGACGACCCCACTCTCCCTTTTTATCGCGGAAGTTTTTATTTTGACGATGAAGGCCATAAAACGCATCCAACCGTCTTGGTTAAAAATGGGGTTCTCACCAATTATCTCTATGACCGAACAACCGCAATGAAGGAAGGAAAAAGATCCAACGGGCATGGAAGACGGGAATCCTTCCATTGCCGCCCCATTCCCCGAATGTCAAACCTCTATATCGCGCCCGGCCCACATGACCCCAAGGAAATTCTCAAAAATTTAAAAGCCGGCATCTTCGTCACGAAGATGGGGGGCGGACAGGTCAATACCGCGACTAGTGAATTTGTTTTCGAAATTGACGACGCTTTCTGGGTTGAAAATGGAGAAATTAAATATCGCGTCAGGGACGCCAATTTGATGGGGATTGGTCCTGATATCCTTAAATCCATCGACAAGGTAGGGTGGGATATCGGTTGGGGAATCGGCACCTGCGGAAAAGATGGGCAAGGCGTTCCTGTTGGAGACGGACAGCCAACCCTCCATATTCCCAAAATCCTGGTTGGCGGAAGCGGAGACAAATAAATGTCCAACCCTCGCATTTCAGATCACATTAAAAACATCCTTCAACTCTTGGGAGAAGATTCAAACCGGGAAGGACTCCTCAAAACTCCGGAGCGAGTCGAAAAATCCTTAAAAGAACTGACTTGGGGATATAATGCCGACCCCGACGCCATCATCAACGATGCCCTCTTTACCGTCGCCTACAGCGAAATGGTCCTGGTCAAGGATATTAATTTCTATTCTCTCTGTGAACACCATTTATTGCCTTTTTTCGGCAAGGTTCACGTCGCCTACATTCCGGACAAAAAAGTGGTCGGGCTTTCAAAAATTCCAAAACTAGTCGAAGCCTTTGCCCGCAGGCTTCAGGTCCAAGAGCGTCTGACTAGTCAAATTGCCGAAATTCTCAAGGATAAATTGAGCCCCTTGGGGGTCGGCGTCGTGATAGAGGCCCGTCATTTGTGCATGGAAATGCGGGGGGCCAAAAGCCTCTTATCTCCGACGATTACCAGCGCCATGCTGGGCTCATTCCGCAAAGACCCCCGGACAAGAGAAGAGTTTTTAAAACTCCTGTCTCACGAAACCTAAAAATTGAAACTGATTTATTTACCCAAGACCTCGCGGGCGATGATGAGGCGCTGGACTTCGGAAGTCCCCTCATAAATTTCGGTTACGCGCGCATCCCTGAAATAGCGCTCAACCGGAAACTCGCGAATATATCCGTTTCCGCCATGAATTTGAAGGGCCTCGAAACA
>JAJZCM010000030.1:4949-24717 GCA_021846045.1 bacterium
TCTTCCGTTCCAAATTTGAAAATCGCGGAAGAAACAAGGCTGTTATGAACGGTCAACCCCACTTGAAAAGCCGCCGCGGCCTTGGCAATTTCCTCCATCGCCAAGACATACCCCAAGTAATCGAGACCTAGCCCTCCATACTGTTCCGGAATCATCATCCCGAAAAAACCCAACTCTGCGGCTTCCCGGTAGAGTTCCTGGGGAATATCCTCCGTCTCATCCATTTCCTGCGCCAAGGGCTTAAGCCTTTTCTCGGCAAAATCGCGCGCGGAATCCCGAGCCATAATTTGAGATTCAGAAAATTCTGTTTCAATATTTAGCGTAGTCATAGAAACCCCTTTTTGTTTTACGCCCGAGACGTCCGGCGGCGACCATCTGTTTAAGAATCGGGCACGGCCGATATTTGGGATCGCCGAAACCGTCAAAAAGGACGTTGAGAATGTCTAAGCAAACATCAAGCCCGATAAAATCAGCGAGTTCCAGCGGCCCCATCGGATGATTCATCCCGAGTTTCATCACCGTGTCAATGTCTTCCTTCGTGGAAAGTCCCTCCATCAAGGCAAAACAGGCCTCGTTGATCATCGGCATCAAAACGCGATTGGAGATAAATCCCGGAAAATCCAAGGACATGGCCGGGGTTTTCCCAAGAAATACCGTCAAATCCTTGACCGACTGATAGGTCTCTTCCGAAGTTTCAAGACCGCGGATGATTTCGACGAGTTTCATTACCGGAACCGGATTCATAAAATGCATTCCGATCACGTTCTGCGGGCGCGAGGTTAGAGCGGCAAGCCTGGTAATAGAAATTGAGGACGTATTGGTCGCCAAAATCGCTTCTTGCGAGCACAAGGAATCCAAGCGCGAAAAAACCTCTTTTTTAATCTCGATTTTCTCTGGAACCGCTTCAATGACCATCTGCGCGTCCTTGGCCGCGCTCAAATCAACGGCGGTTTTAATTTGGGAAAGCGCTTTTTCTTTGGATGCTACGTCAATAACGCCTTTTTTAATCTGGCGATCCATATTGGCGGAAATTCCTTCCACTGCCTTTTTTGCGAAAGCCTCATTAGCATCTATCAAGGATACGGAAATTCCCTTGAGCGCCAAGACATGGGCAATCCCAGCTCCCATCGTCCCCGCTCCCACTACCGCCGCGCGTTCAATTTTCATCCAAGCCTCCTACCTTTAATTATGCCAAATCGATAAAGTTCCAATGCTCTTGATAAAGCTCCCGAAGGCGCATTCGTAAAAGTTGATTTTCGGGAAGACGCAAATTTGGATCCTTGGACAAGATTTCTTCCGCATCTTCCCGAGTTTCCTTTAAAAGCGCTTCATCCTTAGATAAGTCTGCCAAGTGAAAGCCAAAATCTCCGTGTTGAACGGTGCCGATAATCTCTCCCGAACCTCGCAGCGCCATGTCCTCTTCACTCAGCTTAAAACCGTCATGGCTTTCGAGCAAAATCTCAATTCTTCTTTGGCTTTCGGGAGTTTGTGGGCGCCCCACCAAATGACATTCCGATTCTCCCACGCCGCGCCCGATGCGTCCGCGCAATTGATGAAGGCTGGCCAGCCCAAAACGCTCGGCATTTTGAATGACCATGATCGAAGCATTGGGAACGTCAATTCCTATTTCAATGACTTGGGTCGCAATCAGGATTTTGATTCTCCTTGCATTAAAATCCGCCATGGCCTTGATTTTATCCGCGCTTTTGAGCGCGCCATGAATCAACCCACAAGAAATTCCAGCAAAAAAACCTTCGCTTAAGCGCTTAAACTCGGCTTTGGCCGATAAGAGGTCTTTCTTGGCCGATTCCGCGATGACCGGATACACAATATAAGCTTGTCGGCCTTGATTGACTTCCCGGCGCACGGCCTCCAAAGCTTTAATCTCGGAAGAAAAAAAAGTTTTCGGAGGAATTCGACCGGGCGGCATTTGATCAAGAGTTGAAACATCGAGATCGCCATAAAGGGCCAAGGACAAGGTGCGAGGAATGGGGGTGGCCGTCATGACCAGAAGATCGATCAAGCTCCCCTTTCTTTTCAAAGTCGCCCTTTGGCGAACGCCGAAGCGGTGCTGTTCATCAATTACCGCCAGACGCAAATTTTTAAACACGACATTTTCTTCAAGCAAGGCGTGCGTTCCCACTGTGATATAAACTTCACCCCCCTTAATTTTTTGGAGAGCTTCCCTTCGTTCCTTGGATCCAAGACGCGAAGTGAGAATTTGAATTTTAACGGGAAGCCCGCTCAAAAGTCTCGATAAAGTTGCGAAATGTTGTTCGGCGAGAATTTCAGAGGGCGCCATCAAAGCCGCCTGCGCCCCGTTTTCAACCGCTAGTAAAATAGCCGAAATAGCGACGGCGGTTTTTCCGGACCCCACGTCTCCCTGCAAAAGCCGCGACATCGGAAAGGATTCCTGCATATCCGAAAAAATCTCGTTGACGGCCCGTTTTTGGGCGGAGGTGAACTCAAAACCCAATTTGTTCTTAAATGGAGTCAAAAGTGAGCGCTGGATCGCGTAGGTGAAATTTTTATTGGACTCCCGCGCTTGGCGGCGTTTGATCCGCCAAGCCAGACTCAGAAAAAAGAGTTCTTCGTAGACAAATCGTCTCCGGGCTTCTGCCAGCTCTGATCGCGATTCCGGGAAATGAATCCCCCTAACCGCTTGTTCCGGCAGAAGAAGCCCGCGTTTAACCGCAATCAAGTGGGGAATAAATTCAGGAACGTCTTTTCCCGCCTTAATCAGCGCCTGCCATTCGATTTCCCTAAAGAATTTTTGCGTGAGGCCTTCGGTCAGCGGATAAACCGGCGTTAGGCGGTCAACATGAAGATGGGAGCCTTCGTTTTGAAGGTAATGCTCTTCCACATGAATTTCACATTTCCCGGAAATAGAGGTCTCCGCGCGTCCCACAACCCAAATATCTGATCCAGGAAAAATCTCTTTTTTAAGAGATTCCATCACGTCAAAGCGCGGGTTCCGCCTCCGAAACCAAATTGCGGACAACGGCCCTGCCGTTGTCATCAGTTCCGCCCTGAAAATAGATAACCGCATCCCGGCGGAAAGAGAACGCGAGTGGACGACTCTCCCAAAAAAAGCCTTGAGGGCGGGCTGATCGGGAGGCGGGAAATTCTCCGCCGAGCGGCGATCCTGCCAATCCCTGGGGAAATGCCTTAATAAGTCCGAAAGGCCCGCTATTCCCAACTTGCCAAGAACCTTCGCCCGACTGCTTCCAACTCCCTTTAAATCCGTGACCGATAATTCTCTTGTAGTTTGAGAGTTATTTTTAGTATCATGAATCATATGGCTTTCAAATGCAGCATCTGCTCAAAAGGCCCGGTGTCGGGCCGCTCTTATAGTCATTCTCATCGCGGGACCAAACGCGTTTTTCGCCCCAACCTCCAAAAGCAGAAGGTGGTTTTGGAAGGGCGTACTCAAACGGCTTATGTCTGCACCCGTTGCATTCGTTCGGGAAAAGCCGCTCGTCCCGTGAATGCCTAAAGGGTTTTTCCCAAACGCCTCTCCCATATTACCCAATCTAAGACCGCAAATAAAGGGTTTGCTTTTTTATTTCCTTCTCTTTGCCGCAGCTCTTCCCGTTTTTATAATCCCAATTAGGAACCCCGACCTCTTTTGGGGTTTTTCCGCCGCACGCTGGATGATAGTTCACCACGCCTTCCCACGCGCGGATTTTCTATCTTGGACCAAACCACATGTTCCATGGATTGATTTTGAATGGCTTTCCCAAACCCTCTTCTTTATTCTCTACAAAACGGGAGGGTGGGCAACCCTTCTTTTTCTCAAAGCCTTGCTTCTTCTTTTAGCTTGGATTCCGATCGGAAGAATTCTCAGCCAAAGGCAAGTGGAGAAAAGCCTGGTCACGGGCGCTTTTTTGTTATGGGCGTCGAGTTCCATCTCCCATTCCGATCTCCGACCCGAGCTTTTCTCGCTGATTTTCTTCGCTTGGATTTTTTTAATCCTTGAAAGAAATCGTAAAAAGCCAAGCCTCCAGGTCCCTTGGTCTCTCTTGGGTTTTTTCGGCCTTTTTGCCCTCTGGGCGAATCTCCACGCGGGCTTCATTTTTGGAGAAGCTCTGATCTTTTTCTATGCCGCTTTCCATCTTTTATGCAAGGAAATCTCTCAATTTAAAAAAACTGTCCTTTGGGGAATCTCAGCCCTTTTAGGAACCTTGGCCAATCCTTACGGCTTGGGCCCCTACCAAGTGGCGCTGACGCATTTAAAAGAACAAAAATTCCTATCTCAATCCATCGCCGAGTGGAGACCGTTTGATTTCTCGCCGCCAAGCCACTGGCCGACCGGCCTTGCGCTTGTTCTGTTATTTCTCGCCGCAATACCGATCATCTTCCATAAACCGATTCAGATTAAATCAAAAATATTTTTCCCAGAGATTTTACTCGCTCTTTTGTTATCCCTACTTACTCTGGAACACCGCAGAATCGCCCCTTATTTTATCATCGCCTTCCTAATTACCGGAGGGCCTTGGATTCAAGCAATGCGGTTTAAGAAAAAATACGCCCGCAACGGGTCGTTCATTATTTCTCTATGCTCGATCTTTTTTATCTGGAGTTTTTGGACCCAATCCCTCCAAAAGATTCCCTTTGACAAAACGCTGCTGCCTTCAACCGCCGCCGCTTTTATCTCCAACGAAGGTCCCGCCTTGTCCCGCCTTCGCTTTTATAATCCCTGGGAATGGGGCGGGTATTTAGCTTGGAAGCTGAGGCCCCAGTTCAAGGTTTATTGCGACGGCCGGTATATTTTTCACGATCTTTTATTTCAGCAGGAGAGAGCGGTCAAAAGCCCGGGCCGGTGGCAAAATTTCCTAGATTCCCAAAAAATCGACGCGGCTTTAATTCCTTATTTAAATCAACCGAATTCCTGGGTTCTTCGCTTTATGCCAAGAGAAAAATGGACTCTTCTCCATCAGGACAAAACCGCTTTTCTTTTTGTCAGACGCTCTACGGGCTACGCTTCAAGACCGTGATCTCTAAGGTAGCGGCGAATGCGAGACCTCGCGCGGGCCGTGCGGACAACCTGAAGCCAATCTTTTTTTGGATTTGAGTTCTTACGGGTTAAAACTTGGCAAATGTCTCCGGACTGAAGCTCATAATCGAGCTTCACCATTTTATTATTAACGACCGCGCCGATACAGGTATATCCAATTTCTGTGTGAACGGCAAAAGCGAAATCAAGCGGCGTCGCCCCTGCGGGAAGGACCTTGACCTCTCCATTGGGCGTAAAGACAAAAACTTGATGGAGGGTTAAATCCGTCGCCAAGCTCTCCAAGAACTCCCTAGGGCTTTTTAAGTCCTGCAGCCACTCAATCCATTGACGAAGCCAGTTGAGCTTCTCTTCTAAATGCAAATCTTCTTTCCCTTCGCCCGTCTTATATCTCCAATGCGCTGCGATGCCGTATTCGCAGGTGCGGTTCATTTCCTCGGTTCGGATTTGGACCTCAATTAAAACTCCTTGCGGCCCCATGACAGTCGTGTGAAGGCTTTGGTAAAGATTAATCTTGGGAAGAGAAATATAATCGGTAAAGGTTCCGGCCAACGGTTTAAAACGAGAGTGAACAATACCCAAAAGAGCGTAGCAATGGGACACCGTATCGGTAATAATTCGAACGCCCAAGGCGTCCTGTATTTCTTCAAAAGGTTTTCCTTGCCTGAGCATCTTTTGGTAGATCGAGTAGAGGCTTTTGGTTCGAGCCGTGATGCGGTGCTGTATTTGGGAGGAAACCACCGCCTCTTCAAGGGCTTGAGTGAACTCCGCCAGGGTTTTTTCTTTTTCAGCGACACGAACCTCCAATTTTTTGCTGAGCGAATGGTATTCATCGGATTCCAGAACTGCAAAAGCCAGATCCTCAAGTTCGCTTTTAATTTCAAACATGCCCAGCCGATGAGCCAACGGCGCATAAAGGGAAATGGTCTCTTCCGCTATTCTTCTCTGCCTTTCACCATCCAAAAAATTGATTGTCTTCATATTATGAAGACGATCGGCGAGTTTTATAATGATGACGCGAATATCCTGAGCCGTCGCCAAAAGCATTTTTCGCCAATTGGCGGCTTGGGCGTCGTCGCGAGATTGGAATTGAAGATGATCAAGTTTCGTCACTCCCAAAACAAGTTTCGTAATTTCATCGCCGAACTCCTGGCGCAAGACATCTTCTTTCACCGGAGTGTCTTCTATAACGTCGTGCAAAAGCCCCGCGCAGATAGTGGGCAAATCCATTTTCCAGTCGACTAATGACGAGGCAACGGCATGGCAATGGACAAAATAATGTTCGCCGCTGGCGCGGGCTTGTTTTGAGTGAGCCTTTTCTGAAAAATCGTACGCCTTGGATACCAAAATCGTGTCGATATTCGGCTCGTAAGAATGAAAGCGATCGATGATTTCTTCTTTGTTCATGAGGATTTGGCGCTTGATTTTTAAAAATTAAAAAAACCGCCTTGAGACACAATACAAAAAATGCTACAATAAAAAAGACTCAAATCCCAGAAAGGGAGGACATTCATGATTGTAAAGGTTCGTGTCATCCCAAACGCGCCGGAAAACGAAGTCGTTAGCCGTATCGGCAGCGTTTTGAGAGTTAAGGTTGCCGCCCCCGCCATGGATAAAAAATCCAACGCGGCTCTTAAGGATTACTTGGCCGAATTCTTCGAGGTTCCCAACAAAAAAGTCAACATTCTACGCGGAGCCAACGGCCGAGAAAAAACTGTCGAAATCGTCGGAAAAACGGAAGAACAACTCAAACGGGTCATGGAATCCATTCCTTGAATTCCCGTTCTCATGGGTTCACCCGCGGTTTTCGCTTAACCAAGCTGGAACCGCGGGTGAATCTTTTAAAAAGGATATTCCGATGTCAAACTTACCCCTAGTCTCTAAAAAAACAAAAATTTTAGCCACCTTGGGCCCCGCATCCTCAAGCGTGGAAATGATGGAAAAACTTCTCAAGGCGGGCGCCAACGCCTTTCGCCTCAACTGCTCCCACGCGCCGATGGAAAAACTCGCGCCGATGGTTAGAAACATCAGGATCGCCTCCGAAAAAATAAAAATTCCCTGTTCTATTGTTATGGATTTGCAAGGACCGCGCCTTCGCATTGGAAACCTGGAAGGAGGTAGCCCTGTTTCTCTCATCCCCGGCAACCGCATCAGGATCACGACCCGGAAAATCCTTGGAACCTATACGGAAATACCGACTGATTTCAAGAAATTGCCTCAATCAGTTTCGCTTAAGTCAAAAATTTTATTGGATGACGGATCAAAAATTTTACAGGTCGTCAAAAAAGGCGATGATTTCATCGATTGCGAAGTCATCGTGGGCGGAATGCTCGCCGAGCATAAGGGGATGAACCTTCCCGGAGCCGATATCGATCTTCCCGCTTTGACCCACAAAGATATCCAAGACTTGAAAGTGGGAATTAAGCTGGGCATCAGCCATGTCGCCCTTTCGTTTGTCCGAAGGCCCGAGGATGTGCTAATGGCCCGAAAAATCATCGAGGCCGCGAATTCTCACATGAGCATCATCGCGAAAATCGAGCATCCGCTCGGAATCAAAAACTTGGATCAAATTCTACAATTCGCCGATGGACTCATGGTCGCCCGGGGCGACTTGGCGGTCGAGCTTTCCCCAGCGGAGGTTCCCAGCCTTCAAAAGCAGATGATCAGAAAAGCCAATGAACTTGGAAAAATTGGGATTGTCGCGACTCAAATGCTTGAGTCCATGATTTCAAAACCGACCCCGACCAGGGCTGAAGCCTCCGATGTCGCCAATGCCATCTACGATGGGGCCGACGTCGTCATGCTTTCAGCTGAATCGGCCGTGGGTAAATATCCACTGGAGGCGGTCTCGATGATGACCGACATCATCCAAAAATCCGAGGCGTCTCCTTTTCGTTACACCAACATTCCGCATGGAATGAATGATAATTATAAAACCGGCTTTGCCAACGCCTTGGCCCGGGCCGCCCATGACGCCTGCGACGTTACCGGGGCCAATGCGGTTATTGTTTATACAATGACCGGCTGGTCGGCAAAAGTGATGTCTAAATACCGCCCCAACGCCCCCATCTATGCCTTGACTCCCCTCCAAGCGACCTTTAATCAACTCGCCCTTTATTGGGGAATTACCCCTGTTATATCTCCCTTGGGGAACTCGACCGACCAGATGCTCGCGACGGGAGAGAAAAACCTCCTTAAACAAGGCTTAATTAAAAAAGGGCAAACAGCCTTGATTACCGCTGGAGGCACCGCCCGGCATAAAGCTTCCAATATGCTTAAAATTATGGTGATCGGATCCCAAACTTACCGGTGAAGAAAAATTCAAATTCAAAGCCGGATTTTTGCCTGGCCCTGACGACGGTTTCAAAGAATTCAAAAGCCCGGGCTCTCGCTAAGTCCTTGGTCAAAGAAAAACTGGCCGCCTGCGTTTCCTTGATTCCAATATCGGCTTCTTTTTACTTTTGGAAAAACAATGCGATATCGGATAAGGAAATTCTCCTTCTTATTAAAACCCGCGCGGCCCTTATCCCCCGTCTTAAGCAATGGGTCATTGATCATCATAGCTATGAATTGCCGGAATTTTTAGTCCTCTCAATTAATGACGGACACACCCCTTATCTTCGTTGGATACGCGAGAACACAAGATAATGCCTATATTGCCGAGGCCTTTAATCTTAGCCTCTTCTTCCCCTCAGCGTAAAAAACTGCTTTCCAAACTTAAAATTCCGTTTGAAATCATTCCCAGCAATGTCTCAGAAAATACCCGTGAAAAAAATCCTCGGAAGATGGTCCTCCAACTCGCGGTCAAAAAAGCGCTATTTGTGGCGAAAAGAAAAAAAGAACATTGGGTTTTGGGAGCCGACACCACGGTTGTATGCAAAGGCGTCATCATCGGCAAGCCGCGAAATTCAAGAGATTCCCGGCGCATTCTTGAATTCTTAAACGGACAAAAACACAAGGTCTATACCGGGGCTGCCATGGTTTTAAACGGAGGGGAAACGATATTCCAAGCCGTGTCGGTCACTCATCTTAAAACCAAAAAATTAGGGGAAAACGAGCTTGCGTCCCTAGCGGGAAAACACATGGATAAAGCCGGTTCTTATGCCGTGCAAGACCGGGAAGATCCTTTCATAGAATCAATTGATGGACCCTTGGACAATGTCATCGGACTTCACTTGGACGCGGTTAAAACTCTCCTCAAAAAAAGCAAAAAAGCCTATTCTTCCCGCGCTTCCGGAAGAATGAAATAAAAGCAAGCCCCATGAGGCTTGGCATCTTCAATATCAATGATTCCCCTGTGCCGCGAAATAACCTTTTCGCATAAGGCCAAGCCCAAACCAACATTCCCAATATGACGCTTAATGTCTTTTTGGAAGAACTTTTTGAAAATATCCTTGCGGGCCTCTTTGGGAATTCCGGGGCCCGAATCGGCGACATTGATGCGAATCCCTTTATGATTTTTTTCAATTGAGAGTTGAATCGTTCCCCCTTGAGGGGTATGTTCGATGGCGTTATAAATCAAATTATCCAAAACCCTTCTTAATAAAACAGGGTCTCCAAGAACCGGTGGATAGGTTTTTAAGACCGGTTCAACTCCAATAGTTTGGCCGCGGGATTTGGCCACCAAATCAAAATCTTTTTGGGCGGATATGATCATCGCCGCCAAATCAACAAAAGAAGCGTCTTGGGCATAGGACTTTTCCTCCATCTTGGCCAGCTGCAAAACATCCTCAACCATCCGGTGTAGGCGCTCCATCGAGGAATGAACTAATTTAAAAGTCTTCTCTAAAGTAAGCCAGTCCTTGAGCGGCAGTTTTTCGGATACCTCTTCATTAATAAAAGTGATCCCAGCCCTAATAACAGTGATCGGGCTTTTAAAATCATGGACCAACATCGCCGCAAGCTCCGCTTTTTCGGTTTCCAGTTCGCCGCGACGCCGAATTTCTTTTTTAAGAAAACTCCCTAGGGAATTAAAAGCCTCGGTCAAGCGCCACGCCTCATCCTTGATTTTCCCATCCATCTTTATGGGTTTAAAATTTTCCGGGTCGTTGGCCAGGGACTCGATTCTTGGAACCAAGCGCTCAAGGCGAAACCCGAACCATGTTCCCATCAGCCATGCAATCAGAATAATGGCCAAAAATGCCATCACCCCGGAGCCAATCGCCTGGGCTTGTATGCGGCGCAAACTGTTTTCCACGGAATCGGTATGAAAAGAGACAAGCAATTTTCCCCAATGCCTTTTTGGAAGCTTGAAAGAGGATTCTAAATCATAAAAACCATCCGAACATTTTGACATGGGAAGCCCCGGATGGGGAACTCGGTTGAGCCAACCCATTTCATCGGATCTTCTCAATAGATATTTCTCTTGATTATCCAAAATGGATATTGAGGCGATCCCTGTTTGCCGAATCATATCTCCCAAATATTTTTGAACCTGGCTCCAGTGGCCGCTTGCCACGTCTTTTTGAATGAGGACCTTGACGGCTTCTTGTTCGGAACGGGCCATATTTTCGGATAAAAGAAATGATTCGCGCTTAACCGACAGGACGTAGAGATATTGAAAGCCGGCGGTCAGGATAAGGCCGTAAAGGGAGAAAATAAGAACTAAGCGAACGCTTAAACTCATGAATTCTCAAAAAAATTCATCGGCGGCTCAAAGCCTTGGGTCCTCAACTGATCATAAAATTTTGGTCTTAAGCCTGTGCCTTTAAGGGAAACCGAAAGCCCTTCTGGAGATTTACGGACATCAGCCGAAAAAAGTTCCGACATCGTGATATTATCCAATTCCATTCCAGTAACTTCAGCAACAGAAATAACCCGTCTTTTTCCATCCGCTAGCCGCGACATAAAAACAATCAAGTCAATCGCGGTTGATATTTGCGACCGGATGGCTTTAAGAGGCATCTCAAGCCCCGACATTAAAACCAAGGTCTCAAGCCTTAATAAAACCTCCCGCGAAGAACTCGCATGCAAAGTGGTCAACAAACCGTCTTGGCCGACGTTCATCGCCCCCAACATATCGGCCGCTTCCGGTCCTCGGCATTCGCCGATAATTAAGCGATCCGGCCTCATTCGAAGCGTGTTAATGACTAATTCTCTAAGCGTAACATCTGGAAGTCCGTTTTGATCGGCAATCCGCGTTCTTAAATACATGACATGCGGCTGTGGAAGGGTCAACTCAGGCGTATCTTCAAGAACCAAAATTCTCTCTTGGGGAGGTAAATAAGCCGTCAGGGCGTTCAGCAAAGTCGTTTTTCCGGAGCTGGCGCCACCGCAGATCATGACGTTTTTTCTGAGTTTAACGGCGTACACAAGAAAATTAGCGCAAGCCGCGCTTAAAGTTTGCATTCCCACCATTTCCTCAATTGAAGGACGTTTTTGAGGGCGTTTACGAACCGTTAGCGCTAGGGATTTTACGATGGGGTAGGCAATCGCATGAATTCGAGAGCCGTCCGTTCCCACTAAATCGGCGTAAGGCCTTTGGGAAGTCAAATTGACCGCGCCTGAGATGGCTTTAAGCGCTTCCAAACGCTCCGTGTTGTTGAGTATAAGAGACGTTTTTTCAACCGAAGATTGTCCTGAGCGTTCAATATAAACAGCGCCGTCTTCGTTAACCATAATCTCAATTACGGCGCCATCGCGCATCAGCTTCAAAAATTCTTCTACCATGCTCACCCTCAAATCCTATCACATTCGGCAAAGCTTGAATCGGTTGATTTAAATTAAGTTTGACTCTCGTCGAGAAATGAGTTAGAATAAGGAATGCGTTTGATGTTCACATCCCTTTTTTAAATAAGACGATTTGATTGACTTTTGGAGCCACTTTTGACCGATTTTTTGAATAAAATATATTTATATTTAAAGCATAATTTAGGAATCTACATTTTTAATTCACATAGGTGGAAAACCTGTGGATAACTTCCAATTAACCACCTTATGGTCCCAAACCATTGATCAACTCCGCGGTGAAATTGGGGATGAACAGGCGGATTTATGGCTTCAACCCATCGAACTAATTAATTTGGATCGCGGGGTTTTACGCTTAAAAGTTCCCAATAAATATTTTTCAGATTGGATTAAAAAAAATTATCAAACAAAAATTTTAGATCATTTCAAAAAAAACTCTGAACCCTTGTCGTCTATCGATTATGATTACGATATGGCTAAGAATATAAAAAACGGCATCCTTGAAACCGATCCTATTTCTGAGCCAAGCCCTCAGTATGATTTTAGAGTTAGTGAGTTAAACCCGAAATACACTTTTTCGACTTTCGTCGTAGGGGCATCCAACCGTTTTGCCCATGCGACGGCGGAATCTATAGTCAAAAAGCTTGGAACCCAATACAACCCTTTCGTCATCTATGGCGGCGTAGGCCTTGGAAAAACGCATCTCATGCACGCCATCGGCCACGCCTTGAGAAAAGAAAATCCATCTGCCCGGGTTCTCTACACGACCTCTGAACAATTCGTCAATGAGTATGTGGAGTGCATCCGCCACAACACCACTGAGAACTTCCGCAACAAATACCGGAGTTTGGATTGTCTTTTAATGGACGATCTTCAATTTTTAATCGCTAAAGAAAGAAGCGAAGAGGAGTTTTTTCACACCTTCAACGCCCTCTTTAATGCGCATAAGCAGTTAGTGATTTCCTCCGATAGGTCGCCTAAAGAAATGACCCCTTATGAAAAACGTTTGATTTCAAGACTTGAGTGGGGGGTTATCGCTGATATTAAGATTCCGGATATAGAAACACGGATCGCTATATTAAGAAAAAAAGCTGAACTTGAGGGTTTTTTTGTCCCTGATGACGTAATTTTATTTCTTTCCAGCTCTATTAAAACCAATGTTCGCGCTTTAGAAGGGGCCTTAATCCGCCTTAAAGCTTTTTCATTGGCGACTGGAAACCCTCTCTCTATCGACTACGCCAAGGAAATTTTAAAAGATACAATCTCTACAGAAACCTCCCTATCTATATCCGTTGAAACGATTCAAAGGGTGGTTGCTTATAAATATTCAGTGGATGTAAAGGATTTAAAAGGGAGTCAGCGCTACGCCTCAATTTCCATTCCCCGACAAGTCTCCATGTATTTATGTTGCGCGATGACCGATATGTCTTTAAAAGACATCGGACGGGCCTTTGGAGGAAAAGATCATACGACCGTTTTGCACGCGCGGGATAAAATTCGGAAAAAAGTTGAGGAAGACCCTTTTTTTCTTGAAATGATCAATAAACTCCAATCCGATATAAAGATGGTTGAGGATAAAAAATTTGAGTGAAAAAGATGGGGATAAGCCGTTTAACCGCCAAGAATTTGGTCTATAAAAAAATTTTTGTGGATACTGTGGATAAAATTTCATTTTTAAAGGTTAAAAATAATTCGGTTTTTTATTTAATTTTTAAAGAGATTTTTGTATTTAGAGAAATTTATCCACAAGAACTAGGCCTTTAATAAGGATATGAATATGAAAGTTACCTGTAATAAAAATGATTTGGTGGATGGAATTCAAACCATTCAAGCGGGATTGTCCAGCCGAACGACTCTTCCGATATTAATGAACTTTCTTTTAGAGACCGAGGGTTCTCTTTTAAAACTAACATCTACAGATTTAGAAATTGGGGTTAAGCACTATGTGAGCGCGCAAATAGAAAACACGGGAAGCATTGCAATTCCAGCAAAAAAGTTTTCCGAAATGCTCCATAGTTTTCCGGAAGGCCAAAATGTTTCCTTGGGCATCGATTCAAACGGAAAACTTTCTTTAAGATGTGGACGGTCTTATTTTCTGGTTTCAGGCAGCCCGAAAAATGAATACCCTATTTTCCCTGCAATCAATAAAGAAAAAACTTTTAGCGTTTTAGCTCAACCTATCATCGAAATGATCTCAAAAACCATATTTTCCACTTCTCTGCCGGAAGTTAATCATGTTTTAAGCGGAGTTTTTTGGTCAGCTGAAAAGGGAAAATTGGATATGATAGCGACCGATGGCCGCCGTTTGGCCATTAGTTCTCAAGAGGCTCTTCCCAAAGAAGTTAGTTTTCAATCCATTATTCCACATAAAACCCTTTCCGAATTCTTAAGATTGGCCTCTCTTCATAAAATAGATTCCGATCCATCAAAAAAGATTAAAATTACCATTACGGAAAATCAAATCGTATTTGAATTCAATCAAACCACTCTTTTATCCCGGTTAGTGAGTGGGACTTTTCCCAATTATAAAAGGGTGATACCGGAAAAAACAGATTTTTCAATCACAGCCAACACCGCCGACCTATTAACCTCCACCAAGCGCGCCGCCTTATGCGTTGGAGATCGGGGTGGGACTGTTTCTTATTTACTAAACGAAGAAACGCTTAAAATTTCCGCGACAAGCTCGTATTCTGAATATGACGACGAACTTCCTGTTAAATATTCCGGTGGAAAGTTTAATATGGCTTTTAATCCAGCGTTTATGGTTGAAGCATTGAAGAGAATTGACTCTGAATCAGTTCGGATGAGTTTTACAACCCCCTCAAACCCGGTCCGTATCGAACCGGAAAAAGGAAAAGATTATTTCTTTATCGTCATGCCAATGAGAGTTGAGGCCCCCGTGTGATCTCAAGCGCTGAAGATTTAGTCCGCTCTTTTCAGTTTAAAACCGGCCTTAGCCTTGACCGAATGGCAGTCCTTAATTCCATTTGGGAGAAGGAATGGGGATATGTGAGTTGTTGGAAGTTGTCTGGGGTTAAAAAAGGAAAAATATTGATTTTGGTTTCATCTTCCGCCGCCGCCCAAGAGCTTCAGGCGCGGAGCCGTCAAATCGTTGCGAGTTTGAATAAATATTTTCAAAAACCTTGGATTAAAGGGGTTATATCCAATTTTAAACAACCAGGCGAAGGAATAAGCTGATAGGTTTTATTTTTTGATCTTGTGGTGAATGTTAAAAGGAGAAAAAACATGGCGGATTCTTCCATAATTAAAGAAAAAGAAGCGGATATGAAAAACGATAATTACGACGCTTCAAAAATTCAAGTTCTTGAGGGTTTGGAGGCTGTTCGAAAAAGGCCGGCCATGTATATCGGCTCCACCGGTCCTGCCGGTCTGCATCACTTAGTCTATGAAGTGGTAGACAACTCGGTAGATGAAATTCTAGCTGGGCGCTGCACTTCGGTTGATGTGATTTTACACCAGGATGATTCCGTGACTGTTTTAGACGACGGATCTGGTATTCCGGTTGATCCAATGAAGGACCCAAAACTTCCGGCCAATATACGCGGAAAGTCCGCTCTGGAAGTAGTTTTGACCGTTCTCCATGCGGGAGGTAAATTTGATAAAGGGGCGTATAAAGTTTCCGGCGGTCTTCATGGAGTCGGCGTTTCTGTCGTCAACGCGTTGTCGGAAAATCTCAAAGTCGAGGTTTATCGGGAAGGAAAAATTTGGGCGCAATCATATAAGCGGGGAAAACCGGAAGGCCCGGTTGAGGCGACCGGAAAGACCCAGGATCACGGAACCCGTGTCACTTTTAAGCCTGATGCCGATATTTTCAATGAGACCAAGTTTTCATACGATATTCTTTCCAACCGCCTTCGGGAAATCGCCTTTTTAAACGCCGGGGCGAAAATTACGATTATTGATGAGCATGATGATAAGAAGCATACTTTTCATTATGAGGGCGGTATTTCGCAGTTTGTCCGTTTTTTAAACGCGAATAAAAAATCCATTCATTTAGAACCTATTTCCGCTTCAAAGACGAAAGAGGATATGGTCGTCGATTTTTCAATCCAATATAACGAAGATTATTCTGAAAATGTTTTCACTTTCGTCAACGATATCAAAACTCCGGACGGTGGAACGCATTTGGCGGGTTTTCGTTCGGCTCTAACTCGCGTTATCAACGATTACATTAAAAAATATGACTTGCTTAAGGGAAAAAATTTCTCCGTAACCGGAGATGATGTTCGGGAAGGCCTCTGCGCGGTCGTCGCTATTAAAATTCCCAATCCGCAGTTTGAGGGACAAACTAAAACCAAGTTGGGAAATCAGGAAGTGGAAGGCATTGTTAAGTCGATTGTTGGAGAGAGTTTAGGAATTTTCTTTGAGGAAAACCCGGCGACAGCCAAAGCCATTTCCCAAAAAGCGATTACTGCGGCCGAAGCCAGGGAAGCGGCCAAAAAAGCCCGTGATTTGACGCGTCGAAAAGGGGTGTTGGACGGCTCTTCCCTGCCGGGAAAATTAGCCGATTGCCAGGAGCGAGAACCAGAAAGGTCAGAACTCTTTATTGTTGAGGGTGATTCCGCTGGCGGTTCTGCAAAACAGGGCCGGGATCGCGTTTTTCAGGCGATTTTGCCTATCAAGGGTAAAATTTTGAATGTTGAGAAAGCGCGTTTGGTTAAAATTCTTTCCAATGAGGAAGTGCGCACGTTGATTGCCGCTATTGGAACTGGAATTGGATCCGAGGGTGATGAGGGATTTAAAATCGAAAAATTGCGCTATCACAAACTTATCATCATGGCGGACGCTGATGTGGACGGACAACATATCCGCACCTTGATTCTGACTTTCTTCTACCGCCAGATGCGCTCCTTGATTGAAAAGGGGCATATCTATATTGCCCAACCGCCCTTGTATAAGGTCAAAAAAGGGAAAAACGAGATGTATGTGGAGACGGAAGAAAAAATGGAGGCTTGGCTTTTGAATGAAGGCTTGGGGTCTGTTGAAATCACCGCGTTCAATCCCGCTAATGGAAAGTCAAAAAAACTTGAAAAACCGGAATTGAAAGATTTGGTAAAAACAATCGCCGATCTTGAAAGCGCGCTGCGTCATTTGGAGCGGAAGAGCTTGTACTTGGAAGACTTTATTTCCTTCTACGATAAAAACCAACTGCCGCTTTACCGCGTGGAAGTTTCGGCTGGAAATTATTTATTTTTCTACAATGACAAGGAGTGGCATGATTACCGCGATCAATTCGTCGCCAAGGAAAAAGAGAAATTAATCGAGCTAAAAAAGTCTGAAAAACCGGCGGCCGAAAATAGCGGAGACGCTTCACCCGCCATGGAAATCGACGAGGAAGCCCTTGAGCCGGATATGCAGGAGTTGTGGGAAATGGGCAGGCTTTCCAAAATTTCCGATCAACTTAAATCGTTGGGTTTGGATATCCGCTGGTACGACGTGATGCGGGATGAAAAAACCAAGCCCTTATTTAAGGCCGTCACCGATAAGAGCGAAAGAGAAGGATACAGCCTTAAGGATTTAATCGAGACGGTCCGAGAAGCGGGGCGATCGGGCGCGAGCATTCAACGCTATAAAGGTCTTGGAGAAATGAACCCCGAGCAATTATGGGAGACCACGATGGACCCGAAGCGCCGAAAGCTTTTGAAGGTTGTTTTGGAAGATCCTGCGGACGCGGAATTGGCGTTTACGACTCTCATGGGCGATAAAGTCGAGCCTCGGCGCGCTTTTATCGAGCGTCATGCCAAGGAAGTCAAAAACTTAGACGTCTAGTTTCGAGTGAATCTGGAATTTTGAAAATTTAAGAGGGGGTTTTATGAGCAAAGTGGAAAGCCAATCACAGGAATCATCGGGAAATATTTTACCGCGCGATATCGGCGCAGAAATGAAAGCGTCCTATATTGATTATTCGATGTCGGTCATCGTTGGACGCGCCCTTCCCGATGTCCGAGACGGCCTTAAACCCGTTCATCGCCGTATTTTGTACGCGATGCACTCGGAGGGCTTGGCATCGAATAAAAAATATTCCAAATGCGCCGGAGTTGTCGGAGAGGTTTTAAAAAAATACCACCCCCATGGAGATATGGCGGTTTATGACGCCTTGGTCCGCATGGTGCAGAACTTTTCTCTTCTTCATCCCTTAGTTGATGGTCAGGGAAATTTCGGCTCAGTCGATGGAGACCCTGCGGCGGCTTATCGCTATACCGAGTGCCGCCTTTCCAAATTCGGCGAAAATCTCTTAGCCGATATTGAGGAAGAAACGGTCGACTTTGTTCCCAATTTCGATGGAAACACATTTGAGCCGACGGTTTTGCCGAGCCAATCCCCAAATCTGCTTGTCAACGGCTCCTCCGGTATCGCGGTTGGAATGGCGACTAATATTCCGCCCCACAATTTGACGGAAGTCTGCGATGCGGCCATCGCCTTGATTAAAGATCCCAAAATTGATCCCAAGGAATTTTTCAAAATTTTAAAAGGCCCGGATTTCCCGACCGGCGGAATTATCCGTGGGCGTTCCGGAATTCGCGATTATTTTGAAACCGGCAGAGGTTCGGTCCGAATTCAAGCGAAAACCGATATCGAGGATATTAAGGGTGGCCGGCAGGCGATTATCGTCACCGAGCTTCCTTACCAAGTCAATAAAGCGACCTTGCTTGAGACGATCGCGGGGCTGGTCCGCGATAAAAAGATTCCCGACATCTCGGACATTCGTGATGAATCGGACAGAAGCGGAATGCGGATTGTCATTGAGGTGAAAAGAGACGGCAACGCCAACGTCGTTTTAAATCAGCTCTTTAAACACACGGCCCTCGAGACGTCGTTCGGGGTTATTTTATTGTCTTTGGTTGATGGTCGCCCGAGAATTTTGCCGGTTCGTGAAATCATTGGCCACTTTATTCAGCACCGCAAGACGGTCGTGACTCGGCGCACTAAATTCCAGCTTAAAAAAGCCCTAGATCGAGCCCATATCTTGGAAGGCTTTCTCATCGCGGTTAAAAATATCGATCGCGTTATTAAAATCATCCGTGGAGCCAAGGATTCAGAGGAAGCGCGCGGGAAATTAATCGTAGAGTTTGAGCTCAGTAAAATACAAGCGCAGGCGATCTTAGATATGCGCCTGTCTCAACTCACAAAACTCTCCGTTGGAGATTTGGAAGTGGAATACGACGCCCTTAAGAAGAGAATCGCGGAACTTAAAGGGATTCTCGCTGATATTCAAAAGGTGATGGGAATTGTCGTTAAAGAATTAGAAGAGGTTAAAAAGTCTTTCGCTCAAGACCGCCGAACCCAGATCACCAGCGAAGCGGCGGAAATGTCTTTGGAAGATTTGATCGCGAAAGAAGACGTTGTTATCAGTCTTTCCAATTCCGGATACATTAAGCGCATTCCCGTCACGACTTATCAGGCGCAGGGACGCGGCGGAAAAGGGGTCACCGGCGCGGATGTCAAGGAAGAAGACTTTATCGAACATTTCTTCATCACCGACACTCATGCGACGCTTCTATTTTTCACCAACCGCGGGCGGGCGTTTGCCTTAAGGGCCTTCGAGGTCCCAGAGGGCGGACGAGCCTCTCGGGGCAAGGCCGTCGTCAATTTATTAGCCTTGACGGGTGAGGAGAAAATCACCTCATCGATTGCGATTCGTTCCTTTGAGGAGAGAAAAGGAAAGGAAAGCTTCTTGGTCATGTGCACCAGGAATGGGACGATTAAGAAAACTCCGTTGTCGGAATTCGAGCATATCCGCCGAAGCGGCCTCATTGCCTTGTCCTTGGATGAGGGAGACGTTTTAGTTGAGGTCCAACACACCAGCGGATCGGACGGTCTTTTGATCGCGACAAAGTCCGGGATGGCCATTCGTTTCTCCGAGTCGGATGTTCGCGCAATGGGGAGAACTGCGATGGGGGTCCGCGGGATCAGGCTTGATAAGGGCGATCAAGTGATCGGCATGGAAGCTTTTCCGTCGGACAGCAAAAAAACCCTGCTGACGGTCTGCGAAAACGGTTTTGGAAAGAGAACTGATCTTTCCGAATATCGAGGCCAACATCGCGG
>JAJZCM010000031.1 GCA_021846045.1 bacterium
AAATTGAGCTTGGCCGACATGATTCCCAGCGAAGAAATTCGGAATTTAGTTAAAGATGCCGAACGAGAATTAGAGATAGGGACAAAAGGCTCTTATCGAGAGTGCGTCCAGTTTCTTGCAGCGGCGAAATATCTGCTGTTTGATTATGAATTTGATCAGTCTCTCAGTTTTCCTTCCGTAAACTATTCTGAGGCACTCAATCAGACAATTGTGTCGGGGATCATCTATCCCTCACCGCATTCCCAGGAAATAAAAATGTTGCAATGGGGCCTCAATGTCCACGAATTTCGCAAATTGGACATGGTTCTTCCCATCGTTCGCAGCAATAGAAATAATAATGAAGTGAGTTTTGAATGGGGTGATAGCAAAATAGAAGGCTATTGCCATGAAGGCAATTGGACGCCGGAGTTTTTGCGCTGGGCCATTGAATTCGTGACCGACATGGCCATCAAGATAGAAATGCCGCCTCGAGGATCCAGTTTAATCCCAGCGAGCGAGTATTTTGAATATCACATCACCGCCAAGGAAAATGAAGCCGTGTTCTTTGCCCAGCCCAATGGCTCATTCGTGACGACGGAGACGGGAAAAGCTCCAAGCGGAAATGGGAATTATCAGATTGTATTTAGGCTGGTCAAAGGGAAAACACTGACGGCATCAATCGAGAAATCGATTAACGGGGCTTGGCTCGAAGTATTCTGTCCAGAGATCCAAGAGGGCAAAAAGCCTGGTTATGTCTTGTTTACGGACGTCCTTCTCGAACGCTATCCTAAAACATCCGCGCTCGCTAAAGCCAATGAGTAAACGCTACGTATTCTGGCGAAAGCCTGACGGTGGGCTTGATTGTGATCAGAATGGGAAATATGCGCCAAAGATGATATTTGCGGAATATGGCAAGGAGGCTTCGATAAATGCAAACGGTGGCATAAAGCATTCGGGGGTTTTAATATTCAAATTGGAAGCCGCTCTAAAATTATCCGTTGTTATTCTAACGCCAGAAGACGATGAGCTCAATGAGACGGACGCCTGGAATATTCTCCGCTCATCACTTGTGGCGTCTGTTAAGAAATGCGGTGGCGGCCAGCCGTTAGAAGAAAAAGAAGTAATTACGACCGCTGATAAATTGGCCGCTGAATTTTTTCGCAAAGAGTTGGTTCTGTATACAGCGGTCAGCAGTCTGTCGCTGAAATCGTTCCCGGCCCAGTCTGTCCAGATTGGAGGATGTCGCATTTCCTTGTTGTCCTCGCTTAAAAGATATCCGCCCCCCAATTGTCTCCAATCCTACCGACCTTTGGCGACTTACCGCGAATCATCCAAATATAAATTTGTAAAAATTTCCACGTCTGGCCGCAGTGTTTATGAAGCCATGGATCATGGACTCCGCTCGCTTCATCTTTTGCGCGGTCTTTGGTCTCTTTTTGCCACCTACAGGTCATGGTCTATGAGTTCGGGCGGGTCGAGAAAAAAACTGATAGGAGTGATTCATAGTGGTCCCGTTCATACGCTTCATAATCAGGATGGGAAACCCGCTGTTGATATGTTCTGGGGTGAATCGGGATGGACAGAAGATCGGGATCTTTTTGACCCTGAAAAAGACAAATGGGAAATTGTTGATAAAAACCGTCGCTATGCCATGCGCCAGCTCCGTAAGTCCAAGAGCGTATTTCAGCGAGAAATGGAACGGCTCATCGTGCGATATGCCATTGCCTTGGACCAAACAGATCACGATGTTACCTTTCTTCAGATGTGGAGCGTTCTGGAAAAAATCACCGACACAATTGGTCGTTATGATGAGACGGTCAAGAGAGCGGTTTGGCCTTTTACCAAGGGCCGTCAACTCGAGAAAGAAATCTTAAATTGCATGCGTTCCCGGAGGAATTTGTACGTCCATGCCGCAGAAGGAAAAGGCGAACCTGATCAAGCCGCCTATCTGATCAAGGAGTTTGTTGATATTCATCTCGTTCGCCTTATTCAAAATAGTTTCGACGCGGCAAGCATTCAAGAATACGCACGGCACTTGATGTTGTCATCCGATCTGAAAATCTTAAAACGAGAAAGAAAACTTTTGGGGCAAGCCATCCGCGCCCTGACGCCCTCGCCCAACGGAGCTACAACTTAGCGATTCACAATCCCCTTACAAAAACAATTCGCCGTGCGCGTTTCTGAAATTCGCGCAATGGAAAACCCCCAAGCCTTAAATCGCGAAAAACTAGACGCTCTGTTTCAGTCCCTTTTGGACCGGGCGTTTAGAGGGGAGCTGTAGCGCGAGAGATCGATATTTTTTTGCTTCCCACCATAATTGTGTTGTAGCATAGGCTGATGCCAGAACCACCTTCAAGTTCCGAAGGCTTTCGTTTTCTGCTCGTCATAAAGATCTTTGATTTCTTATTTAAAATTCTCAAAATAATAGGGTTGTGGATTTTGTGCCGTTACACCTATTTTTCCGTTAAAGAGCTTGCTGGAAAAACGACGATTGCGGATTTCCTTTTCCAGTATTTTACGCGAGAAAGTCGTTATCATTGGTTGCCCTGGGTTTTAGTGGCCCTTTTCTTTGTATGGGCTATATTGGAACGCAGTCTGCGGCTCAAGAAAGTGGCAAGCATGCAAAAACATATTCTAGAATTAGAAAAGAGGCTGGATCCAAATAGAACAAGCAGCATGTTGACGCATAAAGGGGAAACGAATCCGGAGGATATCGATCTATGACGCCGAGTGTTTTTTGGGATCGCATGGAATTCTTGGTTGGGATAGTCCTCCTCGCATGGTTTTTCTATAGACCGTGGCGGAGATTGATCGTAGACATCTCCCGCCATGAGCTGCTCAAGATTCGCGACGCGATTTTTCTAATGGCGGCTGATGGAGAACTCGATTTTAATTCTCAGCAATATCAGGATATCCGAGAAGCCTTTAATGGATTTATCCGCTATTGCCATACTTTTACGCTTTCAAAAATCATAGCAGCGTTTTTCCTGCTGAGGCATAAGCGCAATCCAATTGCTGAAACCCTGGGCCAAATCAAGGATGAAAAGCTGAGAACTAAGCTGGAGGCCAAGTGGCATGAAGCGGCGCAAATTTCAGTGATTTCCTTGATGCTACGCTCTCCTGTCTTATTGCTGACCATGATGGCGACGTTGCCCATTATTGGCGCGGTATTTTTATTGGACTATCCCTGGCGAAAGGTCCTTGCCGTGATTAGCAATACTATTGGACACGGCCTTGCCGGCGAGATGCAAATAGAGCGGGGGGCCTCGCAGTTGGCGTGAGATCCTTGCGCCGTTATTACGAGATCATCCCAAAAACTCTAACCGATAAGTTATAAGTTCCAGGGGCAGGTCAGTTTTCTTCTTTTTTGTCCGAGGAGTTCTTATTCGGTGGGGGTGGCTCTGATTTCTGAGAGAGATAAGGGTTGAGTATCTTTCTTATTTCACTGAAATCCGTGTTGTTCCAGTTTGCTTGAGTTAAATTTTTAAGATCTGAGAATCCTGTAAATAATGAATTCTGTATCGCAAGAAAGTCTTGAGGACTTGTGGGCGCTTTAAATTCTGATTCTTGGATCTGTTCTTCTTCTTTCTCCTCTGGTTCCGTGACGGTGACATCAAACTCTCTTAGCGCTTCGGAAAGCTTGTTATAAAGTTGCAGGTTTCTTCTTTTGTCTACCCTGTCGCTAAATTCTTGCCGCAAGTGATTGTTAATATAACTCTTATTCTCAAAATTTATTCCATAATCTCCATCTCTGGACACAATGACTAATTCTGCACCCTCTTTTTGGGCGCATACAATCATCCATTCCCAATTAAAGGCGTCCCCGAAAGACGTGTCGCCTTTTTTCCGTGGCGGATTTCCATGCAAGAATCTGCGCCATGCTCGACTCCGAATTTGTTTTCGTATCTCGTCATCTCGCTTTAATACTAACGACGTCTCCCCATGAAAGATTCGCTGGCATATCTTATACACGCTATCATGGTGCGTCGGATCAACCAACGCTTTCTTCGCCAATTTTTTCAAGCTTTCTATTCGTCTGGTGGTGTTTTCAAAATCTTTTTTTAATGCTTTTGTGTACTTGCTGTTAGCCAAAAACCTGGGCGGTTGTATTTGTTGAGGAGGATTTAGCTCCTTGAGCGCGTCGATAATCACCTGTTGGCGATTGCGCTTAAATTCGGATTCTAATTGATAGGTGACAATTATTTGATCTCTAATTGTTTCTACATGCCCTAAAAGCGTAAGCCCCGCTTCACTTTTTGCCCGATAAAAATCCAACCATATATTAGTGTCTATAAAGATTAATTTCTTGAGTGCCATTCTATTGCCTTGCGTATTCTCTCACGGAATAATCCGGCGTGCGGTAGAAAACCGATTCGTAGTCAATGGGGCGGCCTTCCTCGGCCGTTTTCCACGGAACGTCGTTATGGGAATATGCGCTGAGCTGTTTTGCGTTCATGTCGGGAAGTTGGGAAATCGCGCGGTCAATTTCGTCTTTTTCCCGCGCTGAAAAATGAGACAAGTTCGGCGCTTTTCTGGGGAGATATTTAGTTTGCGGGTAGTTGAAATGGCGGCTTTTGACTTGCTCAATTTCTCCTTGCTTAATCATTTGATCGATTAGCTTTTTAAATTCGATGGTGGTCATGCACCCGCCTGATTGAGATCGTTGGCTTTTAAGTCAGGCCGTGTTCCCGCTATTTCCCTTGGTGTTCCGCGATTTCTTTTTTGAGGTTTTCGGCGAAGGATTCCGCATCTTCCTCGCGGATAAATTCGTGCGGCAATTCCATTTTATTCATGATGTTTTCCGCCTGCTGATAACTCTTGTAGAGCTTTTGATCGCTGGGTTTGCCAATGAGCAGAAACATCTTAAACTTTTCGGGGGCATCCTTAAGGCTTTGGGCGCGCCCAAGCCAGGTATTCGCCTTGTCTATGATTGAGGAACTCTCCGCTAAGTCCAATGAAACCGGCTCGTAGGCATGCCAGACGCTGTTTTTCCAGGCGTAATCAAACTCAAATTCAAAATCCCGGGCTTTTACGAGATGCGGCGTGAGATGGCCGATGACGCGCTTTGCCTCAAGGGGCGTCTTGAAAGTCCGCCAGACATCACTTTCGGTTCGGCTTGTCCGATCTTGCTTGGCCTCATATTTTTCCACGTAGAGATTATAGAGATTCTCCAGCGTCTTCTCCGGATCATTGGTGAGACCGGAACCCGGGGATGAGAACTGAAAAGCGCTGTCGTCTTTTGGAAGTATGCGTGGCATGATCTCGGCGACCGTCTCCGGTCTTTTTTCAAGCGGGAGACTTTCCATCATTTTTTCGCCTTCCTCTTGAATGCGTGATTCGATATAACCTATGGTCTTGCGAAAATGGGGCCCTTGGACATCAAGAAACATTTTTTTGATCCGGCTGAATTTTTGCGCGCAAAGAGCGCTGATAAAGCCGCTTTCCGGCGCGTAGAGGACGACTCCGACATTGACGAATTCTTGAACCAGCGGGTCGTGAACGTATCTTAAGACGCAGAAGGTGTATCCCTTTTTCATGCGAGTATCTCCTTTATGGGTTTCGTCAAAATCGTTGGCGTCTTGCACATGGCTTCCGTATAACGGAGTATAGAGTCTAAACATTGGTTTTTCCAGCCCTCGGGGATTTGGCCCTGAATGTCTTTAATCGTAGCAGGGCCGACAGCCGTCATCGCTTCCTCCATTCGATTATAATTGATGCTTTGTTTCCGCAGGCCATTGAAAAAGATGTGGTTCTTGAGAAATTCAAGATTTTTTGCGCTCAAGTTCGAGGAGGGGTTTTCCCTGATGGATCTATCAATCGAAAAAATGAAAGAGAAGGCGGCCTCATGATCGTAGGCAAAAACTTCCTCTTCGGACCATAATAAATTGGGGTTATCTCCTCTTCTGTCTGGATTTTGAATCAGGGCGTCAAAGGCAAATATCTCCGCGCAAGCCTGGAAAATATTCCTGGGAATCGGTTTGCCTATCGGCCAAGTGGAAAATCCCGGAGACTTAAATTTCGTGGCGAAATTTAAACCAAGACTCATTTCAAACAGTCGTTTCATTTCGAGATCGGGAAGGGCCGCCACGAAATCTTTCTCAATTGCGATAATCGCCGCCTCTGGCACGGGTATCCCCAGAAGATTGGCCAAATGGTAGGCCATAAATTCGCATATAAACGCCGTCTCCTTGAACTCCATGGCGCCCAGAAGTTTTACGACATAGCTGCCGGTATCAGCGCCGGTAGCGTCAATGCATTGAAGCAGAGCCGGCCGCGACTTCCCGGAATCCATTCGCCTGTGAAACGTGGCGGCCGTTAAAGTTGGGAATTCCGCAATTTCCAATCGTTATTTTCCCCAGTCATTAGTCTATCAAATTGGACCGGTGATTCGCGCTATCGGGAACTTTTTTTGGGGGGTAACCGTAAGAATAGGGACCGGAGAAAATTCCGGATATTGAAATCAAAAGGAGGCGTAAATTATGAACGGACATCGCAGGATCGTGACGGCTAAAATCGGAGCGGCCTTACTGGCCGCGCTTTTGCCCTTTAGCGCGTGGGGGGCGAACGCGAAGAAAACGAGCGGCAAAGGGCGTTGGATGGAGAGTTTGGGATTGAGCCCGGCCCAGGTCCCGAAACTTTTGGAGGTCTTAGGGACCCGGCGGGAAAAACTGTCTCCGCTTTTTTCCCGGCGCAGGCAGATCCTCGCGCAACTATCCCAGGAACTAAAGGCCAAAGCGCCCGAGAGCAAAATTCAGGCGACTCTTCAGTCCTTCGATGAAGTTAAGGCGCGCATGAGAAAGGCCAACGAGGACTTTATTGAGGGCGAAAATGCGGTCTTGACGCCTCTCCAACGGGCAAGGCTCATCGTCGCGCGTTCGCAGAGATTTCAAAAAATACGCGCGCAAGTGAAACCGCAAAAAACCTCTTAAAGCTTGCCGGGGGGAGTTGGGGACATCCGGCACGCTCTCGCTTCACGAGCGAAGGCAGTCTCCAATTCCTCCCCGGCTGGAAAGTGATAAAATCCCACAGTGGGACATCTAAAACAGATTGAGGAGGGAAGCAAGGCCTATCTGCGTTCTTATTTAATCGGCCTTTTGCCGAACCTGCGTCCGGCCCAGGGGGCGTTAGATCTAAAATCTGTTTCCCGAATTCTGGCCGTTCGTTCGGACGCTAGGTTGGGAAATATTCTCCTCTTAACTCCGGCTTTGCGCTTAATCAAGGAAGCTTTTCCCTCAGCGAAAACGGATGTCTTGATGCCCGAATCTTATGCCGAGGCTCTTGAATTTAACCCTTGCGTTTCCCGCGTTTTGATCTCCAAACAATGGCCGTTGACGCGGTTTTACAGCTACGACCTAGCCTTTGATTTTTCCCCGTATCATGCGTTTTCCCTTTCGGGAGCGTTCTGGACCGCTTGGTCCGGCGCCAAACGAAAAACCGGCTACCGGCGGGGGGATGCGGGAAAATTTATCAACGATCTCGTGGATATCCCGCGGGAAAAATTTCACGAGACCGTCAATTTAGCGCGCTTGGTGCGCCACGCGGCTCCGGAGGCGGCCTTGCCTTCGGATGAAAATTTAAGGCTTGAGTGGCATTTCGGCCCCGGCGAAAAAGAAGAAGGAGAAAAAAATTGGCGGGGCCAAGGGCTTGATCAAGAATCTGCGGCTCTTTTTATCGGCGCGCGGGATCAAAAGCGTTTGCCGGTGTCTTGGTTTTTAGAGATCGCGTCTCTTTTGCGCGCGCAGGGGAGAAAAACGGCGCTCCTAGCCGGGCCGGCAGAAAGGCGCATCATCCAAGATTTGTCCTTGCCTCCGGGAGTCGTCTTATTGCCGGAAATGCCCTTGAGAAAATTCGCCGCAACCCTTTTGAACGCGCGAGCCGTTTTGACGGCAGATACGGGGCCGATGCATTTATGCGCGGCTCTCAACATCCCAACGGTCGAGATGTTCAGCCGTTCCGAGCCCTGGAGATACGGCTATGCTCATTGGCCGCACCATCGGGTGATTGAAACTCAGGGTCGCTGGGCCGAAGTGGGCGAGGTTTGGCCGGTTCTTTCAGGGCTTCTTGGTTGAAACCCGGGCTTTGGGGATAATTCGCCGAAGGGGGCTCGACATCATCGAGGGGTTTGCCCTCAGCGCCCTGATGTTGGGCCTTCCGCGAGGCTGTCGTTGCGGCTTTTGCGGAAGGAGGTTGTTGATTTCATAGGCCGAAACCAAAGCGACGATGTTGCGGTCTCTTGAGCGGGCGTAGTAATAAAGCGGTTTTCCGGATTTGACGGGCTTGGGGCTTCCGATTATCCACTCAATGTTTTGCTTTCCAGCCTGAGCCTTGAAAACAAAAAGGGGCTTTTTAAATGGGTCTTTCCTCGGAAGGTCCTGATTGACAAATTCTGTGATCCGGAGCCCGAAGACCGCGGGCCAGGTTGGGCTTGAGGGAAACAGGGTATATTTTTTCCCGCGGCTGGGCGCAACCTCGATGGATTTGGGGATGCCGTAGGTTCTGGGGAAAAAAGCGCGCTCTCTAAAATTATCCGGGTCTTGGGTCAGTCTCGACGCGTTGAGTCCGGAGGTGATGTAAATTTCCGGGCGGTTGGAATAGCGGAAATAGGCGGAGCTCCAGCCAAAGGCCTGGCGTCCGAAAAAGCCGTCTAAAATGGGTTTGGGGCTGATGGCCGCATAAGCGACGAGGTGGGCGGCCGAGGTTGAGATTCCATAATCGGAATAGGAAGCGGGGTTTTTAGTCGCGATGTCTTCAAGGATGATGCTTGGCAGGGCTTGGGCGATCTGGGACGCGGCGTCTTGATCGGCGAGATCGGCCTCCGGTTTTTTGACTTCCCAAATTTTTTGGTTCTTTTCGAGTTCGACGGATTTCCCCTGATAGGAAATCTCAAGCCGCTCGATTTGATTGGGCTTAATTCCTTCCAAAATCGGCGCGCGGGTGATGCGAGCATTGTCGATGGCAATCCAAATCAAGGCTCCGAAAGTCGCGACAAAAAGAGCGGAAAGAATCAGAATTTTTTTCATGTTTTTAAGATGATATCGGCGTCGGCTCTGGGTTTTGCGCATCCCGGTTTTCCCGCGCCGGTTCCGAACCATAAAGAGCCATCATGCGGCGTCTTCGCTTTATTTGTCTTCGGTATCTGAGTCCGCCATAAGCTAGGAGGATAAAGGGCAGGAAAAGAATCATGCCGTATTTGACGAAAAGGCGCATTTTATCCGACAAGGGGCGAAGAGGGCGATAAGTCATACCCTTGCCGCGAATGGATAATAAATCGCTGTCCTCGCATGACCACTCGAACAAATTTTCCAAAAATACCGCGCTGGTTTGTCTATTGGCGAAGTGAGAATCCAGAACATAGGCGGTTGCTACGACAATTGCCCGCGCTTCTTTGTGCGGCGTAAGTGACGGAGCGCCTTCTGGAGCGGGGAATTTCCCGGAGACTAGTCCCGCCAGCGAAAAGGGGCCGCGTTTGTCCTTTGCAAGATTGTCTGAGCTTTGTGCGATTTGGATGCTGTAGGAATTTTTTAGCCAGCTGTTGGGGCTGGAATCGGCCAAGGACTTATATTTTAGGCCGGAGGCTGTGGATGTTGAGGCGAAAATGGGGTGAACGAAGGGGAGCGTAACGCCCTGAAGATGTTCGACTGCGGGGTTGGATTGGCTAAAATGGGTGGCGACCGGAATGTAGGGATATTGCTGAATTCTCGTCGCGACATATTGACCGATATTCTGTTGGAATTCGACGTTTTCTGATTGCGCGTCCACCACGAAGCCGTTGGGAATGTCGAGCCCCCAGTCCTTGAGAAGGGGGGTTAGCCCCAAACTCATCGGCGCGCTGTAGAAAGCCTGGAAATTAACCGAGCGCCGGTTAAAGAGAATGCCCAGAGAATGCCCTGAAAACAGCCAAGTCCTCAGCGCCTGGATCTCCGGGTCCTTGAATTTTTGCGTGGGGCCCAAAATCCATAGGGCCGAGACGTCCGCAGGAATGGCGGAGCTTAAGTTGACGGTTTTTAAGTTGAGATCTTCCCGCAACGGAGCGAAAATATTCGCATCGGAGGGGTTTCCCGGATTTCTTTCTCCATGTCCAATAACAAAACCGACGGTCGGAAGAACGGGGTCGGCGAGCTTTTTAATGCGGCTGGTGATTTGATACTCCAAGTCCGAGGTGTTTTGAAGAAAAGGGATAACCTGGCTGCGGCCCTTATAAAGGAGGGCGATGCCCATGTAGGCGGTCGTAACCTCGAATTTATCCTTGGCCATGACGTTGACCTGAACCGGCGAAATGCCAAGAGCTTGGGCGTCGTCTTTTCTTTTCTGGGACATGTTAGGGTCCAAAAATTCGATGGTGACGTGCCCGTGGGCGGCGGATTTATATTCGCCTAATAAATCGCGGAGGTAATTCTCATTGAGCCCGTAGGGGGGAGGCAGATTGGGGGTAAAATAAACTTTGACGATGAGGTTGTCGGTCAATTTGGAAAGAATGTGCCGGGTTCCCTTTGAAATCGAGAAAATGTGTCCGGCTGAAAAATCCATCCGGGAATAAACGTAATAAGAAATTCCGTTGACGGCGGCCAAGGAGCCAATGAGAAGAAGAGTTCCCAGTCCGGAAAACAGAAGCTGTCGGACTTTTGCCTTGAGTTCTTGCGCCATCAGCTGATTCTCCTGTGGCTGAGTTTTTGCGCCGTCAGATAGAGAAAGATGAAGATAAACGACGCGAAATAAAGCATGTCCCGCGTGTCTAGGACGCCTTTTCCCAGCGTCTGCATATGGGAATCGAGACCGATGAAGTCGAGAATTCCTGAAAGTCCCGTAGGAAGGAAAATCGAGAACTTGCCGATAACGACAAAGCTAAATCCGATCAAGAACGCGGTGATGAAAGACACGATTTGGTTTTTGCTGAAAGAGGAGGTGTAGAGCCCCGCCGCCCCGATCAAGAGACCCTCGAATGTCAGCGCAAGCAGCGTTCCGATAGATTCGCCCCAATCCAAATGAGCCGGAGGGGCGACCAGAAATGCGAGGCAGATAGCGAAAAACAAAAGCGCCGCGATGACAAGAGCGTAAAGCGCGGCAAAACCGAGATATTTACCCAAAACGATATCCCAGTCTTCAAGCGGAAAGGTCGCCAAAGTTTCAAAGGTTCCGGATTTTAATTCTTCCGACATGAGACCCATCGTCAAGGCCGGGACGAAAAAAGAGAGAATGATGGGCTCAAAATCGATGAGGGTCTTAATGGTCGCTTGTCCGACAAGAAAAAGGGGCGCCATGAACAGATATCCGGTCAAGAGATAAAAAACAAATAGGGCGACGTAGGTAGACGGAGATTCCAGGGCTACGCGAAGGCCCTTGTGAGCGAGGGCCTTGACGGCATGGGCTTGAAACAGCGGTTCTTCCTTTATTTTCATTTCAGTTAGTTTTGGGTCAAGTTTCTAAAGATTTCTTCCAAATCTTGACGGTCTTTTCTTAATTCCAAAATCGGCCAGTGCTTCTCGGCGGCTAGATTGAAAACATCTTCCCGTACGTCGGTTTTTGCCGAGGCGTCGAAATAAAACCCCGGCTCTTTAGGGTTTCGAGCGGCTTCCTCAGCCGATAAAACTCCCGGGATTTTCCTTAAGGAAGACAAAATTTCGCCGGATGGACCCTTGAGGGAAACAAAAAATCTGACTTGAGACCCGTGTCCGCCGGAACTGATTTCTTCCGAGCTTCCTTCTGCGACCAGGCGTCCGTTATTGATGATGACGAGCTTGTCGCAGAGAATTTTCGCCTCGGAGAGAATATGGGTTGAGAAAAGAACGGTCTTTTCCTGTCCCAGTTCGCGGATAAGATCCCGCACTTCGTGGACCTGATTGGGGTCCAAGCCCGAGGTGGGCTCATCGAGAATCAAGACTTCCGGATCGTGGAGAATCGCTTGGGCAAGTCCCACGCGCTGACGGAAGCCCTTGGAAAGCTCGCCGATTTTTCGCCCCAAGGCGGTTTTAAGCCCGCAAGACTTAACGGCATAGGTTATGCGCTCGCGCTTTTTTTCTCCGGAGATGCCTCTGAGATGAGCGGCGAGTTCCAGGGTTTCTGCGACTTCCAAATCTTCATAGAGGGGATTATTTTCGGGTAGATATCCTAAATGACGCCGAGCTTCCATCGGGTTTTCCGCGACATCCAGGTCGAGAATCTTTGCGCTGCCGCCGTCAGCAGGGAAAAATGAGGTTAGAAGGCGCATGGTCGTCGTTTTCCCCGCGCCATTGGGGCCGAGAAAGCCGACAATGCGGCCCTGATCGACTTTAAAACTCAAATTGTCAACGGCGATTCTTTCGCCGAATTTCTTTTTTAAATGGGTCGCCTCAATCATAGTCTTCACATATATTAAAGAAAAATTTTAGGGGAATCTGTCAACAGTGAGGTTGTTTTTTTTTATCAACCCTTGACAATGTGGGGGGCTGGGGCTAGACTATGAGAGAAATTACATGGCCTATTTCTACGCGGTTGAGGGGGAGTGTTGAATCTGCTTTTGTCAGCCGTTCTTTGGGGGCATCTGGTTTGTCCCGCTCAATCTGCGGCGATTCCATCTGAAATATTACCCCAGACCGGAACCCAAGAGCTTTATCTTTCGGCTGGACATTTTTTTCAAACTCAGGACTACGCCCATGCAGCTGCGCAATACCAGGAATTTTTAAAGCAAGATAGCGACCAGCCGGGCGATCTTGAGGCGCGGATGATGCTGGCCGAAAGCCTTGACCGTGAAGGCATTTCCCAATTATCGTTGTCTCCGAAACGGGCGGCGAAAATTCTCAAACAGGCGAAAAAGGCTTATAAGAAAGTCGCGCGCGATGCCCCAAGCGGAGATGATCTGGCGGAAAGCGCCCGCTTTAGACTCGGCGAAATGGCGTTTAATCTCGGACAATATGACGAGGCTGTTTCGGATATGGAGAGTTTGGTTTCCAATTATCCTTCGGGAACGCTGCGGGGGGAGGCTCGGTTGATTGAGGCCGAGGCCTTGATGTCTCAAAAGCGCTTTCCGAAAGCGGAGACCTTGCTTGAGGAGGCTTTGAAAGAACAGCCGGCCTATGCCCATAATCCCAGATTGAAATTAGCGCGCGGCATCGCTCTTTTTGAAACCGGAAGTCCTGCCGCCGCTCTTGCGTCTTTAAGCGGACTAAAATCTCCCTTGGCGCTTCTATACTCCGCTCGCGCTAATATGGATTTGGGAAAGCCCTTGATCGCGGTAGAAAATCTCAAATCACTCATCGCGAATTATCCCGATGATCCGGCGGTTGAAACCAGCCGTTATTTGGTGGGGGAAGCTTTTTTTGAAGCGGAGGATTACACCTCGGCTTTACAAATCTTCAATCAGTTCTTGATGGATTTCCCTCGCAGTTCCCTGCGCGGGGCGGCGACCTATAAAATGGGGCTGTGCAACTACGAACTTAAGGACTACATGGCGGCGCGAGGAGATTTTGAGTCGGTTGAGCAGATGAGCCCGCCCGGGGAATTCGCGGAGCCCAGCCTTTATATGATGGGGGAATCTTTCCTAAAAGAAGGAAACTATACTAAAGCCGGTTTTGACTATTCCGATTTGTCTTCCGCTTATTCCGACGCCTTGGCCGGGACCGCCAAATTTAAATTGGCCTGGACCCAATATAAACGCCAGGAATACCCGGAAGCGGGCGTCACCTTGAACTCGTTTATAGTCCAATATTCTTCCCATCCACTGGTGCCGGCGGCGGCCTATTTAAACGGAAACACCCTCGAAAGCTTGGGGAAATACCGGAAAGCGGCTCATGCCTATCAACAAACCTTGGACTTGGCGGCCCCAAACGCTACCCCCTATCGAAATTTGATTTGGAATCCGGCTTTGGCGATGCTGAGCCGCTCTTATTTAGAGGCTGGTGAATACGGGCATTTGATATCCGGTTACCAATATATTCTGAAGGAAAACGCGCCGACTCAGGACCCGTGGCGCGCGGCCGCTCTCCTTTATATCGCGGAGGGCTACTACCGCCAGGGTCTTTATGATCAGGCTTTGCCAATTTACCGCGAAATCATCCATTCTTATCCCGCAACTCCGGAATCCATCGTCGCCAAGGATGGAATCAGTTGGTGTCTGTTTAAACAGGGGCATTTCTCAAAGTCTTACCAAGAGCGCGTGAAACTGGAAGCTTTGAAAAACGCTCCTGCGATCGCACCGTCCAAGACCGTTTTCGTGGATGAAAACCCGGGGGCGGATTTGTTTTTAAACAATCAATACGCGCAAGCAGTGACGCTTTTCAATCAAAAAAAATACGCCGAAGCCTTGGACGCTTTTCAGCTATTTGAAAAAGATTACGCCGAAGATCCGCGCGCGGCGGATGCCGCTTTGGAAGAGGGCTGGTGCTATTACCGCCTTAATTATTATGGCGATGCCGTCAAGACCTGGGAAAGAGTGCAGGCAAGCTACTCTTCCACTGAGGCCGCAAAGTCTGCCGCTTGGGCCACCGCCGACACTTATTTTAGAGCCGCTCAGTATGACGCGGCGGTCGCGGCTTATCAGCATATACTTCAAGCCTATCCGGATGATTTAGCGTCTTCCTATGCGCGTCTTCGCATCGCCCAAAGCTATTACAACGCGAAAAATATTCCACAGGCGATTTCCGCATTTGAGGATGTTTTGAATAATTCTCCAGGCGACAAAGAAGGCCAAGAGGTTTTGAGCTATTTGACCCAGATGCTCTATCAGCCGCAGTCCAAGGACGCGGCCTTGAAGGCTCTTGAATCCTTGGCGGCTTCCCAATCCTCCAACCCAATAGGAGCGAAGGCGGAGCTGGGCTTGGGGCTTTATTTTTTCGAGACCGGAGATTATACGAGCGCGGTTCAAAATTTAGAGGAAGCCATTCCGAACCTTTCGCGGGATAAGGACATTCGCGACGCCCAATATGATCTCGCTCAATCCTATTATGCGCTCAAGCGCTATGAGGATGCCCAGAGGGCTTACGAGCGCTTCACGGAAAACTATCCCGATGATTCGCGTTTTAGAGCGGCTTTGTTTCGGATGGGAACTTCGGCTTTTAATCTCAAGGACTTTGAAAAAGCGGCTTCGGCTTTCCACCAATTGGCGGCGCAATATCCCAAGTCCCATTACGCCGCCTTGGCTCTTTATAATTCTTCCCTGGCATATCGAAAACTGGGCGATTGGGAATCGGCGGCCTTGGCGCTGAAAAATTACATTAACCTTTATCCGGCCCAGGCCCAAAAATCAAGCGCGGCCTCTGAACTTGCTTCCGTTTACGAACAAGAAAGAGATTACGCGAAGGCGATTAAGGATTTGGAGGCAATGAGAATTTCCCTAAAAAACGACGATCCTGCGTTTCTGGCGGCCAGTCTTGAGATCGCCAAAGATTACGCGGCGATGGGAGACCAAGCGAATTCTCTGAAGGAATATCAGGCGATTGTCGCAAGCCCGCTTAAAGACAATTCCTATCGTCTAAACGCCTTGGCTGATTTAGGCCGCTATTACGAGGATCAAAAGAATTGGGCCCTCGCGGCAAAGACCTATGACGAGTTGGCCTTGAGCGCTTCCGATCCGAGTTGGCGGGATCCCGCCCGCGCACGGGCGCAAGCGGATCGCGAAAAGATTTCCAAGACCGCTTCGGCAAATTCACCACAAAATCAAGTTCAGAACTCTTCCGCTCCGGCGGGAGGAGGGACGCAATGAGCATTTTCAATCTTATGAGCCTTATCATCGCCTCGCTTGTCTTTTTTAACGCAAATTTGCTTTGCGCGGCGGCTCCTCAAGCCCAGTCCCCGAGCCTGATTTTCTCTCCGGCGGGAAACGGATCCCGCAAGACTCTTTCCTTCGTCGTTAATCTTCCGGAAACAGCCGAGGTGTCGAGTTGGCGTTTTGAGGTTCGCGAAAAAGGGCATGAGGACGCTCCGGGGGCTCTCGTCAAGGCGTTTTTTGGAGATGGGCGTCCGCCACGGAAAATCGTTTGGGACGGGAAAGACACTCAAAACCGCGTGGTCAAGGACGGAACTTACTACTACTCTCTGAGTCTTCAAACTCCTGCGGGAAACCAAGCCGCGATACGCCTCTCACCGGTTGTCGTTGACCGAGTTCCGCCGATTATTTCCGTCAAAGTCCATCCGAGGATTTTTTCTCCAAACGGGCTTAAGCCGGAGACGGTTTTTACCTTGAAGGCTTCCGATCAATATGGGATTTACGAATGGCTGTTGGAGATTAAGGGTTCCGATGGGGTTCCGGTCAAGTCTTGGATGGGCAAGGGAAAGCCTCCCTCGGCCGTGCGTTGGGACGGAAGAGGAGATTTCAACGAAGACGTTCCGAATGGGGCTTATTCCTTTCAACTAACCGTTGAAAATCTGGCCTCCAACCGGGCGGTCACGCCTCCGCAGATGGTGACGATTAAAAGACAAGGCGTGGTTTCGACTGTTGGGGTGACGCCGGACGTTTTCTCTCCGCATAAGGAAAAGCCCATCGCAAGTTTCGACATCACGGGAGGAGATCCTTCCTCTATTGAACGTTGGGATTTGAAAATTATCAACCAGGGCGGAAGGCCGATTTTTTCTTCTGATGGAAACGGGGCTCCGCCGGCGCGTCTTGACTGGAACGGGGATATTGCCAAGGACAAGACCGCCCCCGACGGAGCCTATCAGGTCATCTTATATGAGACTGACAACGCCGGCAACACCGCCGCTTCCGCGCCGGAGCCTCTCTACGTCGATACCAAACCGCCCCTTTTGGAAGCGCGCTTGGAGCCGGATTTGCTGAGCCCGGGGAAACATCGAAAGAATTCCCAAGGGCTTTTTAAATTACGCGCCGAAAGTCGCTATCCGTTTAAGTGGGCTCTTAAAATTTACACTGATGTGGGCGAGCCTGTCCGGACCTGGAGCGGCAAGATGGGGGTAAAGGCGCCGCCGCAGATTTTGTGGCAAGGCAATAATGACTCGGGCCAGATCGTCACGGATGGAACCTATTCTTACTCTCTTTGGGCTTCCGATATCGCCGGAAATGAAGGGGAAACCCCCCGGCAAAAATTCGTGGTGAATACGACCCCGCCGGCTTTATCCGTTTCGGCCGACCATTCTCTCTTTTCCCCCAATGGCGATCCCTCTCTCGGTCATGTCGTTTTCAGCCTAGAGGCGCAGGACGCCAGTCCTTTTGCGAGTTGGGCTCTTTTGATTCACGATTCCAACGAGAAGATCGTGCGGGAGTTTACCGGTTCTCCGCTCAATATCCCGGCCAGCGTCACCTGGAACGGGAAAGATAAAAACCGCCAACCTCTACCGGACGGAACTTATTCTTATATTTTAAAGGCGAAAGACATCGCGGGCAACTCCGCCGAATCCAGCCCTCGGAACATTGTCATTGGAGCGACCAAGCCTGTTCCTAAAGTCGCCTCTACGCTCAACGCTATTTCACCCAATGCCGACGGGTTCAAGGATACGACGGATTTCCATCTGAGCGTCAAATCATTCAACCCGATTGAAAAATGGTTCCTTCGGATTTTTGATGAAAACAAGGTCGCTCGCCGCACCTTTGAGGGACGAGGAGACGTTCCGGGGACCATTCAATGGGGCGGCGAGGGAGACGATCAAAAAACGCTTCCGGACGGGCGATATTCTTATCAGCTGGAAGTCATTGACGCCGCCGGAAACACGAGCAAAACCCATCTTGAGCCTATTTTAATCAACACCACTCCTCCGGAGATTAAAATTACCGCCGACCCGGCGCTTTTTTCACCCGCGCCCGCGGCGCCGCATTTTAGTTCTTCCACGATGTTTGTCTTGGGATATCAAGATGTCAGTCCGGTCATGACCTGGAAGGTCATCATTCAAGACCCGATGAAAAATAGCGTCCGAGTTTTTTCGGGGAAATCTCTTTTGCCGATGTCAATTTCCTGGTACGGACGCTCAAAATCCGGAAAGATATTGCCCGACGGGCCCTACACCTACACCCTTTTCGCGGAAGACGACGTAGGCAATAAATCGACGACCTCGGAACAGATTTTGCGTTTGGACGCTTCTTCTCCGCAGGTGAGTTTGAGCGCGAGTCCTAAGCTCTTTTCTCCCGGAACGGGCTCCGAGAGAAATGAGACGACGCTACTCTTGGGATACAAGGCCAAAGCGGATATCTCTAAATGGAAATTGTCCATTGGGCTGAAAAAAGGCGCGGTCGCGCGCGTTTTTTCGGGACTGGGGAGGCCGCCCCAAAATCTTCCGTGGGATGGAAAGAACGCCTATGGGCGCATTCTTCCCGATGGGACTTATGACGCGTTTTTAAGAGTGATCGATGAAGTGGGAAATGTGGGGGTAAGTCCCGAGGCTTTAATCACCATCGACACCTCTAAGCCGGTCGCAACCGTCGTTGCCCAAACCGAACAACTGGAGGATTTGAGCGTTCCCTTGACGGTCACAAAGGACGCGGAAAAAGACATCGTCATTTCCTTGGCCAGCGAAGTTTTGTTTGACAGCGGAAAATCGACCTTGAAAGGGGAGGCTGCCAATACTCTCCTCAGAGCGGCGTACTTAATCAAGAGATATCCCCACCGCGCCGTTTCAATCAACGGATACACCGACAACGTGCCGATTCATGACGCCTCGTTTAAAAATAATCGCGATCTTTCAAAGGCGCGAGCCAAAGCCGTGATGAAGTTTTTGACGTTCAAGGCAAATATTCCCGCCGCTCGCATGAAGGCCCAGGGGTTTGGCGCCAAAAACCCCATCGCCTCCAATGAGGAACCGGAAGGCCGGCAAAAAAATCGCCGGGTGGAAATTGTTTTAACCAGCAATCATTCTGACGCTGCGAAGGGGGAGAATCAATGATTCACATTAATTTTCTGGAAATTTTGAAAACGAGTTTTACGCTGGTCATACTTCTTTTTTGCTCTTTAGTGACCATGACTTTCGCCATCGAGAGATGGTGGTATTACCGCTCGGTCAGAATCGACGTCGATAAATTCATGACGGCGATCAGGGAATTCTTGGAAGCCCATAAGCACGCCGAAGCTCTTAATCTCGCTTCCAATTCTCCGGGGCCGGTTGCGGCTATAGTCCGCGCCGCTCTGCTCAACCGCAGCCGTCCCAAGAGCGAAGCCGCCGCTCTACTCTCGGCCGCGCAGATTGACGAGCGGGGGAAACTCGAACGCTATCTGGGAATTCTGGGAACGATGGGAAACACGGCGCCTTTTATTGGGCTTTTTGGGACGGTCGTCGGCATCATCAAGGCGTTCCATGACTTGGCTCTATCCGGTTCGGGCGGGCCCTCGGTAGTTGCGGCGGGAATCGCAGAAGCCCTAGTCGCGACCGCCAGCGGGCTTGCGGTGGCCATTCCGTCCGCGATGCTTTACAACTATTTCATCAAGAAGGTTAAGGATTTGGCGTCCGATATGGAAGCCTCTTCCATCCGGATATTGGTTTATTTGGGGCTCAGCTGATGCAGACGGGTTCCTCGAATAACTCGATTATCACCGACATCAACGTTACTCCCTTGGTTGATGTCTGCCTAGTTTTGGTCATTATTTTCATGGTGGTTTCCCCTCTTGCGATGCAGGCTTCCATTGAAGTGGCCTCGACTAGGGTCGGCGCTCCCAATGCCCAGGCCGCGCTCACAAAAAACGTCGACGTCGTTTTGGATGCGCGCGGAGGAGTGACGGTCAACGGAGCCGTTGTTTCATGGATAAACTTGCCCCAAGCCCTTAAAAAAGCGATTTCGCGTAGCCAGGACCGCATGGTGGGCCTTAAGGCTTCGCCGAAAGCTCTTTTGGGCCGGGTGGTGGAAATTTTGGATGATGCAAAACAAAACGGCGCCAAAAAAGTGGCCTTGATTAATCCGAAGGAAGGCAGAGGGAGAAGTTGATGGCGATAGGACAAGGCAAGTCGGGTGAGCCGATTACCGCAATCAACATCACGCCGCTGGTTGATGTCAGTCTCGTTCTGGTCATTATCTTCATGGTGGCCGCCCCGCTTTTGACTCAGCCAATTTTACCAGTGAGTCTTCCTAAAGCCGTTACCGATGAAGGAAAAGAAAGGGAAAACGTCACGATTACGATTTCCAAGGATGGCCAGTGGGCGCTCAACGCGGATCCGACGACTCCGGAAACCCTTCCCTCGCTTTTGCCCGCGCTTCTGTCCAAGAGTCGGGATAAGTATGTGATCATCCGGGCGGACGCCGATTCTCCTTATTCCTATACCTTGGAAGCCCTTAAAATCGCGAAATCGGCTGGAGCCAAGGATTATGCCGTGGCGACGGTCGAGAAGAAAAGAGGCTCTCCGTGACTAGTGACGCGAGCAGACTTGAGACTTCCGTTGGCGTAGCTGCGGCAATTCACGCATCTCTTTTCGGCCTTTATCTTCTGCTTAAAGCGGCTGAACCAGCCCAAGAAACGATAAAACTCACCCGCGTTGATTTCATTGATGAAATTCCTAAAGCCGCGGCTTCCGCCATTCCCGCCTCAGGAAGGCTTGAGCGCGCGCCAAAGAGCTTCAAGGATTTTCTTCACATGGCGCTCCCCTCATTTCACGCGCCCAGTCCGTCTCAGCCAAAATTAGAGGAAATGCAAAATGAGCAGACCCCCAATTCGCCGCGGATGGTTTCATCGTCTCCTCAAATTACGCTTAAAACCAGCGCCGCTTCGCTCAATAAAAATCTTCGCTTTAGACCCGCGCGCCTAAAAACGGCGGACTCCACAAGGCTGTCTGATGTTTCTACCTCGCAGGCGGCGCCGGAAGATTTGCCCAAGGATATGCCGAACGTAAAGCCGATTGCGCTTGAGGCCGTGGGGCGCGTCAAGGCCGCGGGGCAGATTCATTTCAATTCGACGGCTCATTTTAAGGCTTCAGGCCAAATGAGGGATTTGCCCCAGGGAAATTTAGCGGAGGCGGGACCGACGTCTTTGCAGGAATCCCAGTCTCCATCGATTCAGTTAAATGCCCGCTATCGCGGTTCAAAAAACGCATCCTTGCCGACGGGCGGGGATATCCCCATCGGATATGAGAAAGGAATTTCCTTAAAGGAGGGAGCCGTTCATCCCGCAGAGTCGAATTTGCCGCGGGTTTCTGCCGCGTCTGTTCAGGTTAAATCCGGAAAACTTAAAAGCGTCAAACATAAGGGCATGGAGATTAGCGGTCCCTTGGCGGACCGAAAGATTTTAAAGGCGGCGGCGCCGAGATATCCCGCTTGGGCCAAAAATCAGGGGGTGGAGGCGGATGTCGTCGTTCGTTTTTATGTTTCAGCCGACGGGCATGTGCTGGACCGCATGATTATCGAGAGAACTTCCGGCTACCGCAGGCTTGATGAGTTGTGCATGAAGACGCTTAAAAAAATGCTTTTTGCCCCGCTCGATTCCGGCGATCAAGTGGAGTGGGGCTTCATTACGTTTCATTTCAAGCTTAAATGAGATAAAAACATGGGTGAAGAAAAGCGGGATTTTGCTTCAAACCGCCGTAGGCATTATTTTATTGATACGGAGATTCAACTGCCGCTAACCCTGGGGCTTATTCTGATTGCGACGGTTGAGGGCATTTTCGTCGGGTGGGGTCTCAGTCGCATCATGCACCTTGCGTCGGATTGGCAAAACGCCCGCCAAATCATGGAGTTTTTCGTTTTTCTTCTCGCGACTTTCCTTCCGATGGTCGTAATTAATTTTTGGCTGAGCGCCTGGTTTACCCACCGGATGATTGGACCCCTGTCCCGCGCTAGAAAAGCGCTGTCTGCCGTCGTGGATGGGAACCTGGAGTGCGAGATTGTTCCTAGGGAAGGCGATTTTCTCCGTCATTATTTGGAGGACGTCAACGCGGCCGTGAAGACTTTAAAGCGTCTTATTTACCGTGACCATCAATATGTTCAAGAAAGCGTCGAAATTCTAACTCAGTGCCGCGATAAAATCGGAGAAAGCGTCTTGCCCGATCAGGCCAAAAGCGAACTTCAAAAACTCTTGTCCCAGGCAAAAAGCCGGCTCAGCATCGTCAACGCCCATTTCGTGCGTCATCGAAGGGGGAAGGAGCCCTAAAACATGAAAACAATAGACGAGATTGTTTTGATTGTGGATGATGACGACGGCATGCGGGAACTAGCCGAGATGATGTGTAAACAGATGGGGCTTAAGACCTTTTCTTCTTCGGATACCATTGCCGCCCGGCGCTATCTTGAAGAACGCATTCCGCGCTTGATTCTTCTCGATATCATGATGCCGGACGGCAACGGCATTGAGTTTTGCCAATGGATGCGCTCGCAAGAGGAGCTTAAAAATGTTTCAATTATCGTGACCAGCGCTTTAAAAGAAGAAGAAACCATTCAAGACGCTTTTAAAGTCGGCGCTAACGACTTTTTATCCAAGCCTTTTGAAATGACAATTTTTAAGGAAAAACTGGAGCGCTGGGTTAAGAAATAATGAGAAAGACAATAGCTGTTTTGACCTTTTTGTTTTCCTTGGGCGTTCTCTTCGCATCGGCCGATGCCCAAAATGGAGGCCAAGAAGGAAGCGGCCAGGGGGTTTTGCCGGAAGTCCTCATCCAAGCCGAACACAATAAGCCTTTGCCCTTGACGAAACCGCCTCTCCATTTTAAGGTCAAGGAAGATCAGCCAATTGAGACGATTCTTAAAAAAACGGACCGCTCATTGATGAATCGCCTTCCCTCTCAGATATTAAAATCGAACGTTTTTAAGCCTGAAATTGCGGTGAGCTCCAAAGTTATCACGCCGTCCCATTTGTGGATTGTTCGCCCTTGGCTGGGAGAATTTGTCCATGTTTTTCATCCGCAAAAAATTTTGTCCGGAATTGGCGCGTTTAAAGATGACCGGAACGAACGCAAAAAGGCGGTTTGGGGAATGGATGTTGTCGATGGGGAAGGGAAATCAATCCGGCATTTCTCAGGTTCCGGGGTTGTTCCAAAGAGGCTTCTCTTTGATGGAAAAGGCAAAGATGGAAAATGGGTCGAGGTTGGAGAAACCTATATGGGGGTTCTTAGAAACACCGATTCTAAGGGGCGTGTCCACACGGCTTACGGTCGCCCTTTTAAAATCGCGGGATTAAGTCTGAAGAGTTCATCCAGTTTTGTCATTGATTTGGATGCCGGGGTTCTTTTCTCCACTTCCTCGGCGACTTTGAGGTTGTCCTCTTTCGGCCAAGAACTGCTGGAAGAGGCTTCCCAGCTTCTGCAAAGGTATTACCCCGGTTTTGCCGTCAAGGTCTCCTTGGCAACCGAACGCCTCAATCCGCAAGAATTAAAAGAAGCAGTTTCCTTGTGCTTGGATAAAATCGCCAAAAGGCTTATGATCCCTCCCGCAGCGATTCAAAAGAGTTGGAGCCGTCAAAATGCCCAAGCTGACGGGGCGTTGACGATTTCCGTTCAATCCCAAGCCCGGCCTTAATTCAGGGGACGCGACAATCAGGCTTAGGCGGTCGGCCATGACAGGCGGCTCATGACTTCAGAATAAACATCTCGCCGGTGGATGATGGCGAAAATCCAGACTTCCTGCTTGACGATTCTATAGACTACGCGGCAATCGCCAACCCGCAACGTCCAGTAGCCCGAAAGGCTGCCGCGCAAGGGCTTGCCGTAGGATTGGGGCTGAGTCGAGAGCCGCGAATCGATGGCCTTGGCGAGACGATCCTTGATGTCGCGATTTAGCGCCGCCAAATCCTGCTTCACCAAGGGATGATAGACAAGGGCGAACACGGGGCCTTACTTCCAAATCTGCTTATGGGTTAGCGCTTGGTCGCGCCTGAACGTCTTGGCCCGTTTTTCTGCGACCTTGACTAGATAGGCTTCTTCGTATTCTTCGATCGCTTCGCGGATCAAATCACGCACCTTGGTCGACAGGGAGACGCCGTCCTTGCTTGCAAGTTTTTTTAACGTTAGGAACAACGGTTTTTCGAGGACTACATTGACTCTAGGGTTGATCGTGGGCATATTAGAAGTGTAGCAGAAGTAGCACACCTTGTCAATAAAAATTTTTCAACTGGCGGGTCGTTTGGCCCGCCAAAATTCAAAAAGCCCGGGAAGGAGGGAAATAAAAATCACGGCTAGGATGACGAGATGGATGCGCTCCCCTATTCGGGGGATGAGCCCAGCCAAGGCGTAGCCGCCGCCGGCCATGGCCGATATCCAAAGAAGTCCGCCCAGCATGTTAT
>JAJZCM010000032.1 GCA_021846045.1 bacterium
CCGCCTAAAGGCATGAAGCTGTCATGCATGGAATTGACGGAACCATTGGAGGTCGCGGTTGTGACCGTCGCCCACAAGGCGGAATTGACCGCGCCGAAACGGACTTCTTTTCCTTCCATATTCCCCGACGACTGGTTGATGCCCAAGGGCGCAAAGGCCGGGTTTCCCACCCGTTCGGAATGAACGGCCGTTAAAAGAAGCGGAACAAAAATCAAAACCATTGCCGCAAGTAGCGCCCATCCCTGTTTTGTGTCTTTGACCATGAACCCGAAGGTATAACACAAAGCCGCTGAAATGAGGGGAATGGCCAGCATCTCCAAGAAATTGGACAAAGGCGTCGGATTCTCGAAGGGATGGGCGGAATTGGCGTTAAAAAAACCGCCTCCATTGGTTCCCAGCTGCTTGATCGCAATTTGAGAAGCGGCCGGGCCCATGGGAATGAGCTGGTCTTTAGAAGACTCAAGCGTGGAAACTAAATGATAGGGGCGAAAATTTTGGATTACGCCTTGAGACACCAGGGCCAAAGCCAAAAGAAAAGAAAGGGGCAACAGAATATAAAGAACGCCGCGCGTCAAATCAACCCAAAAATTTCCCAAGAGCTCCGTCTGTTTGCGGGTAATGCCGCGAATCAAGGCCACCAAGACCGCCATACCGGAGGCCGCTGAAACGAAATTTTGCGTGGTCAAGGCCGCCATCTGGGTCAGATAGCTCATCGTCGTCTCGCCGCCATAGGCCTGCCAATTGGTATTGCTCATGAAGCTGATCGCGGTGTTTAAAGCCAAATCAGGAGAAACCCCCGCGAACTTTTGAGGATTGAGCGGCAGATAAAACTGAAATCTTTGCAGGGCGTAAACGACGACAAAACCAAAAAAATTAAAGAGAAGGACGGCCGCCGCATAAGACTTCCAATTCATCTCGGAAGAATCGTCAACTCCGCAGAGGCGATAAATAGGGCGTTCAATAAGTGAAGAAACGCGGGGTCCGGGCCACTCTCCCTCAAAAATCTTGGCCATATAAAGCCCCAAGGGTTTAACCAAAATAAGGAGAACCGCGAGATAAACCCCGATTTGAATCAGGTCGCTTGTAGTCATTAAAACAACTCCGGTTTAAACAAGGCAAACAACATATAAATTAACAGAAGGAGAACGATCAAACCGGCAACAATGTAATTCATAATTTTTTATCCATCAAGGCGGAAAAACAGGAAACAAGAAAAAAGCATGCTCCGAAGAAAGCGACCACGGATAAAAGTTCGATTAACTCCGCCATACCTCTTTATCTTAACAGGGCCAGGCATTAAAATTCCATTAATGAAAGTGTTATCCTCTATTCAATGTCTCTTAAATTCGCGCTTTTTGTCGCCTTAGGACTCTTCGGAACCGGGTTTGTTTTCATTTGGGTCAAGGATCACTTTAAAGGCAGGGAGTTTTCCCGCTTAAAAATGCCGACACTCACGGAAGCGGCAATAGGCTTTGTCACCGATTTTTTCGACACCTTGGGAATCGGCTCTTACGCCACCACGACCGCCCTTTTTAAGATCGCGAGAATCGTTCCCGATGAGAATATCCCCGGAACCCTCAATGTCGGGCACACCATTCCAACTTTTCTTGAGGCCCTGATTTTTATCGCCATTGTTTCGGTTCAAGGCATGACCTTGGTCTTGATGATTGCCGCGTCCGTTATCGGGGCCTGGCTGGGGTCAGGGATCGTCGCCTCTCTCCCGCGCCGAAAGATTCAAATCGGCATGGGAATCGCCCTTTTTTTCGCAGCCGGCATTTTTTTGGCGTCAAACCTCGGACTATTTCCAGCCGGTGGAACATCTGAAGGGCTAGGCGGGACGCGCTTATTTCTCGCCGTTTTTGGAAATTTTATATTGGGAGCCTTGATGACCTTGGGAATTGGGCTTTACGCGCCGTGCATGATCCTAGTGAGCCTTCTTGGAATGAACCCGAAGGCGGCTTTTCCCATCATGATGGGTTCTTGCGCCTTTTTAATGCCGGTTGCCGCCGCGCGCTTTATAAAGGAAGGGAAATACGCCCCGAGCCCGGCCTTGGGGCTGACCTTGGGCGGAACGCCTGCGGTCTTAATCGCCGCCTATCTCGTTAAATCCCTTCCGCTCAACACCCTGCGCTGGCTGGTGATTGCGGTTGTTCTCTACACCGCCCTCGCCATGCTGCGATCGGCTCAACGCGATTAGTGAACCACACCCATGCGGGACGGAGGCCAGTAAATAAACCATGCCTTTCCGCGCACGTCTTTAATCGACACCGGGCCCCAATAGCGGGAATCGCAAGAGCGGTCGCGGTTATCCCCCATCATGAAGTAGGAATTTTTAGGAACGACGACGGGACCGAAGAAATCTCTCTGGACGTCTTGTAAAATCCCATCGAGCTCGTGATTTTGCCAAAGCTCCTGATATTTTTTGGGGCTTAAGTCAAAAGCGCGCACAGATTCCGGCTGGCGCATTTCCCCATCGGCAAAATGGATATACGGCTCGTTTTTGACGGGAACGCCATTGAGAATCAACTGTCCCGCGCGAACCTCGATTTTATCCCCCGGAAGGCCGATGACGCGCTTGATGAAATCGCGGTGATATTGAACGGAGCCGCAGTGGACGTCCCGTGGATCCTGGTCGGGAAAGGCAAAGACCATGATGTCGCCCCTTTTAACCCCGCGGAAATTGAAAACGCGCTCGCCCGTAAATGGAATTCGGAGGCCGTAAACGAATTTATTGACGAAAAGATGGTCGCCGATGAGGAGGGTATTTTCCATAGAGCCGGAAGGGATCTTAAAGGCTTGAATAACAAAATACATAATCGTCGCCGCCAAGAGAACCGCCGAAAAAACCGTTTCCGCCCATTCCGAATCTTCCAAGAGAAAATAGCCTCTCTTATTTTCCGATTCGGCTTTGCCTCGGAAAAAACCATAGATAAAACCGACCACGGCGGCGATGATGGTAGGATAAAGCTCGGAGGTCGCAAAGGCATTCGGACCAACAAAGACAAATCGGGTGTGTTTTTCCATCGACACCGATAAAACCAAGGCCGCGGCGGAAGCCGCAAGAGAGCAGAAAAGCCCGTGCCATAGCCCGCGCCTAAGAGGCGTATTTAAACCGCCGCTTTTTTTCAAACTCCGGCTTTTCCAAGTATAAAACCCCATCGCCACGCCGATTAAAAAAAGTCTTCCTTCCATGTTTATCCCCTTTCCACCGGCTCGTCTATTCTTAAAGCGGCCAAAAACGCCTCTTGCGGCACTTCTACTTTTCCCAGAAGCTTGGCCTTTCTTTTTCCTTCTTTTTGCTTCTCAAGCAGTTTCCGCTTTCGAGTGATGTCGCCGCCATAGCATTTAGCGAGGACGTCTTTTCTCGAAGCCGATTGAGTTTCCCGTGCGATAATGCGCCCGTCGATTTGGGCCTGAATCGCGACCTCAAAATTTTGCCTTGGGATTAACTCTTTGAGTTTCTCGCAAAGGGCTTTCGCCACGCCGTAAGCCTTATCGCGGTGGACAATTTGGCTTAAGGCGTCAACCGCTTGCCCATGAATTAAAATCTCAAGGAAAACCAAGTCGGAAGTTCGGTATCCTTCCGGTTGATAATCCAGGGACGCATAACCCTTGGAAATGGATTTCAAGCGGTCATAAAAGCTGATCACCATCTCCGAAAGCGGCAGATGGTATTCTATCAAAAGCCGCTTGTTCGACAAATATTCGATGTTTTTGTATTCGCCGCGTTTTTCTTTCAGCAAATTGAGAACGCCTTCTTGGTGTTCAACCGGAACGATCATCGTCGCCAAAACGTAGGGCTCCTCGACGGATTGGATGATAGACCTGTCCGGCCACTGGGAGGGATTTTCAACGACCTTCCAGGCCCCATCTTTGATTTGAACGCGGTAGCGAACGTTGGGAGCGGTGATGATGAGTGAGAGTCCGAACTCCCGCTCCAAGCGCTCCTTGAGAATTTCCATGTGCAAGAGCCCGAGAAAGCCCAGGCGAAAGCCAAATCCCAAGGCCTGGGACTGTTCGCCTTGATACTGGAAGGAACTGTCCTCCAAGTTAAGTTTTTGAAGCGCGCCGGACAAGACTTGGTAATCTGCGGCGTTGACGGGAAAAATGCCGGCGAAAACGACGGGTTTTGCCTCTTGATATCCGCTCAAGGCCTTGCTTAAAGGCTTAGCCGCCTCCATAATCGTATCGCCGACTCGAACCTGATGAATATCTTTGATTCCGCAAATAACATATCCGACTTCCCCGGCCGACAAACTCTCCGCTTTTTGGGGCTGCGGCATCAGAAACCCCACTTCCTCGATGATGGCTTCGTGCTCCGTAGAAAAAAATCGAATTTTCATTCCGGCCTTGGCGATTCCGTCTTTAAGGCGAACCAGCAAAACGACTCCGCGATAAGTATTGAACGTCGAGTCGAAAATCAACGCGCAGAGGGGACTCTCAGGCTTGCCTTCGGGCGGCGGAATTCGGCGGACGATTTCTTTTAAAAGCTCGGAAACGCCCCGGCCTTCCTTGGCGCTGACCGGCATTTCCTCTTCCTCGATTTTAAGGGTTTCCCAGATTTGTTCCAAGGTCGCGTCAAGATCGGCGGAGGGAAGATCAATTTTATTGATGACGGGAATGATTTTAAGCCCCAAGGATGCGGCAAGACTTGCGTGGGCTATGGTCTGCGCCTCGACCCCTTGGGTCGCGTCGACCAAAAGAAGCGCCCCCTCGCAAGCCGCCAGCGCACGGGAAACCTCATAGCTGAAATCCACATGCCCCGGAGTGTCGATGAGGTTAAGAATATATTCTTCCCCCTCAAGCTCGTATTTCATCCGAACGGCCTTGGCCTTGATGGTAATGCCGCGCTCGCGCTCAAGTTCCATTGAATCCATCACCTGGTCGATATGCCGCATTTTCCGGTCCAAACTTCCCGTCTGTTCCAGAATCCGGTCCGCCAATGTGGACTTGCCGTGGTCGATATGCGCGATAATCGAGAAATTGCGAATGTGCCGGGGATCCATTAGTATCCAAACAGGCGGCGCACTTCTTCGGCATCGGAGGCCGCCAAGGCCTTCACGGTGCTAGCCGAAAGCGCCTTATAATTGAGCGAGCGAATGACTTCTTTGACTCTCAAGTGCATGCGCATAGGGACGGAAATTTCTTCCACCCCTAGCCCCACTAAAACCGGGACTGCTTTTAAGTCCGCCGCCATTTCGCCGCAAACCCCAACGCGCTTTTTTTGGCTTTGGGCAACATCGACGATCATCTTGATGAACCTCAAGACGGCGGGGTGAAAGGCGTCATAAAGATGCGCCACGTGATCGTTAATGCGGTCAACCGCGAGGATGTATTGAATCAAGTCGTTGGTCCCAATCGAAACGAAATCAAGATGCGGCAAAAAGACGTCGAGTAAAATAGCGGCCGAAGGAATTTCAACCATGATTCCTAAATCAATTTTTCCCGGGATGACGACCGATTCTCTCTCAAGCTCCGCCTTGGCTTGGGCGATAAGGTCCTTGACGCTTTGAATTTCCCACAAGGATGAGACCATCGGGATGAGAATCCGGGCGTGACCGCCCTTTGACGCGGCGCGCAAAATGGCGCGAATTTGGGTCTTAAAAACTTCCTGATGGCGTAAGAAAAGACGCACCCCGCGAAGCCCCATAAAAGGATTGGCCTCATCTCGAACCGCCTCGACCCCCAAAACAGCCACGCGGTCGCCGCCCAAATCTGCGGTGCGAAAAACGACCGATTTGGGCTCCAAAGCCTTAAGCGCGGCGGCATAAATCACGGACTGCTCTTTTTCCAATGGCGGCGCCGGACGGTTGAGAAACAAATACTCGGTCCGAAACAGCCCCACTCCATCGGAGTTTAAGGCGGAAATCCCTTTCACTTCTTCCAATGAATCCAGATTGATTTCAAGGAGGACCTTGCGACCATCGGTGGTCACCGAAGGCAAACTGCGCAAGGCTTCCAATGATTTTTCAGCCAGTTTTTCTTTGTCCTGAAGATTTTTATATTTGGCGACGACATCCGGCGTCGGAGCGATAAACAAAAGCCCATTTTCGCCATCAATAATCAAAAGATCTCCGGTTTTGACCCGGCGGCTGGCGTCGGACAAGGCGACAACGGCCGGAATGCGGAGACTTTGAGCGAGAATGGCGGTATGGCTGGATTTTCCGCCCAAATCGGTCGCGAAACCAAGGACTTTGGTCTCATGAAGGCTCAAGGTTTCAGATGGTAAAAGATTTCTTGCGACTAAAATGGAGCCCTCGGCCGGAGCGGGCATGGATTTTTTATTCTTTTTGAGGAGATGGGCCAAAAGGCGCTTGGCCACGTCCATCAAATCATGCTTTCTTTCCCTGAAGAAATCGTCATCCATCTTCTCGAACTGCTGAGCCACCGATTCCACCGATTCAGAAAGCGCGAATTCGGCGTTGACTCCTTCCTTGATGATCCGCATCGGAACGTCTTTGGTGATTAAGGTGTCAGTTGAAATCATGCGATGGGCATGAATTAGTTTTGCGTGCTCGCGGCCTAAAAATTTAAGAACCTTGGCCTCGGCCGCGTCCAAATCGCGCAAAGTCGCCTTATGCGCCTCTTTAAATCTCTTGACCTCGGCTCTTAAAAGTTGTCTGGGGAGTTCGACGCGGCTGACGACGACTTCCTCATCCTCAAGAACAAATGCGCTTCCAATTGAAATTCCCCGACTAGCGCCGATTCCCTTGACGATGATCATATTATCGCTCCCCGAATTTCCTTTCAAACAGAGCGCGCAAAGCGTCCAAGGCCGGCCCCTCATCGGGCCCATCGGCGCGAATTTTAAGCTTCGAGCCGCATTCAGCGGCCAAGAGCATCAGCCCCATGACGCTTTTTCCATTCACTTCAAGGCCGTCTTTTAGGATGGTGATGGCGGCCTTGAATCTTCCCGCTTCTTGGGCGAGCATGGCCGCCGGTCGAGCATGCAACCCCAGCGTATTGGGAATCGTAAATTCTCGTTCGGTCATATGATCTAGTTTAAGCGCTTATATCGCGATGAAATTCTTGAACAGGATAGCCGCTTGATTTAAGGCGTTGGGCGAGAAGATGCGTAATGACCACGCTCCGGTGCTTGCCGCCGGTGCATCCAATCGCGATTGTCAAGTAAGATTTTCCCTCGCGGATGTATTGGGGCAAAAGCTCCCGCGCCAAACGCCAAAAGCTTTCCAGAAATTTGGTCGCCGCCGGCTGCCCCATCACATACTTTCGCACCTTGGAATCAAGCCCGGTCTTTTTCTTGAGGCTTTCGACGTAATTGGGATTGGGAAGAAAACGAACATCGAGAACGATATCGGCGTCGCGGGGAATTCCGTATTTATAGCCGAAAGAGACGACCGACAAGGTCATCTCTTCCGCGCCGGAAAGTTCCAAGGTCTGGGAAAGAACTTCCTTGAGCTCGCCCAAGGTCAAAGCGCTTGTATCAATCACCTTGTCTGCGATTTCCTTGATCGGCTCAAGACGACGCCTTTCCTCGCGTATCGCTTCCGAAATTTTAAGCCCTAAGGGATGGCGGTGTCTGGTTTCCGAAAAGCGCTGGATGACAATATCATCGGAAGCGTCCAGAAAAATAATACGGTAATCGACCCCTCTTTGAGGCAGACTTTTAAGAAGACGGGGCAACCCTTCCAGATATTTTCCTTCCCGAATATCGACCCCCAAGGCGACCTTGTCGCGGTCCCGACGTTTCACCAAAAAATCGGCAAAATTTCCTAAAAGCGTCAGCGGCAAATTATCGACGCAAAAAAATCCCAGGTCTTCGAAGGCTTTAAGCGCTTGGCTTTTGCCGGCGCCGGAAACGCCGGTGATGATGAATACCTTTTGCTTTGAATGCGCTTTTTTTGCGGGCTTCATCTCTTGCCGGCCTCCCGCATGCGATCGATCAATTTCTGATTAAAATTTTCCGCCGCATGATAGCCGTTGATTTTAAGTCTTTGATTGAGAGCGGCGACCTCGATTAAAACCGCCAAGTTCCGGCCCGGCATGACGGGAATGCGAACCTGGGGAATATCAATTCCTAAAAAAGAAGTCGTGATGTCGGAAAGACCGGTACGGTCCGGATGCTTGACTTTTTCCCACGGTAAAAGTTGAACGGCAAGCCGCACCCGCTTATGTTCTAAAATCAACCCAATACCAAATAAAAGACTCACATCCAAAATGCCAAGACCCCGGACCTCAAGATGATTTTTAAGCGGTTCCGGGCATATCCCGCGCAAAACCCCGCCTCTTCGATGCTGAAGGCGAACCACGTCATCGGCAATCAAAATATGTCCGCGCTTGAGAAGTTCGAGCGCGCATTCCGATTTTCCCATTCCCGCGCCGCCTTGAATCAGAACTCCCATCCCGTAAATATCCACGAAAACCCCGTGGACCAGGCAACTGGGAGCGAGTTCGTACTCTAATTTTTCTCCCAACTCAGACACTAAATCTGCGGTTTTCAAATGAGATTTAAAAAGGGGAATGCCTCTTTTGTCGCACTCAGTCTTCAACACCAAGGGAATATCAAGGCCGTGGGTAAACAAAATACACGGAATATTTTTTGAGGCCAGCATCAAAGACAGGGATTTTTTCAAGTTCTCAGTCCCCGCCTTCATGCAGTAGGACTGCTCTCCACGGCCAAAGACCTGAACTCTCTCGGCGCTGAAATGCTCCAAAAAACCGGCTAGGGCGAGTCCCGGACGATTGATTTCTGGAACCGTAATCGAGCGCGCCAACCCGCGATGTCCGGCCGCCAAATCCAACCGCAAGGATTTCGCTTGTTCCTTAAACAAGCGCTCGATGGTCAGGCCTTGCGTAATCACTTCCCGGCTGCGCCGGATTTCTTGATGGGGCGGACGATGCGATAGTCCTCGCCATCAGTCCGGTACGCGACATGAATTTGATGGGAGTTTTTATCCTGATACAAAAAGAAGGGCCGTTCCAATGAATCCAGGTTGCGGACGGCTTCTTCAGGGGTTAAAAGCGGCATGACCTGATCGATAAAATCAAACCTCGGCCCCTCGGCGAGAAGAGACGCCACGGCCTCTCCGGTCGAAGTTTTATGCTTGTTTTTAAGCTTTTCCTTGAACTTTTTAATCTGGGCGTTGATTTTATCGCCCGCCAAGTCCACGGCGGAATAGAGGTCGGAAGCCGTCGCGAGAGCCCGAAAAGTCTGTCCCGGAGCGTGCAAAACGAACTCCGCATTGTGAGACCTTTTTTCAACCGAGAGAAAGACCTGGGCCCAAACAATGGAATTAAAATATTTCTGGGTTTTCTCCAACTTTTCCTCAACGTATTGCCGAATCGGCGGAGTCACTTTAATTTGTTTGGCGGTAAAATGAATTTCCATAAATCTCCTTTAGGGGAACTTCTCTCGTAACTACTCACGTCACCCCGGCGCGAGCCGGGGTCCAGAGTAGCGACCTTCTGGATTCCGGCTTTCGCCGGAATGACGAACCTGAGCAACTACCTTCTCTCCAAAATTTAAGCAGTTTGAAGCGGAACTGTCAATTAGGGCGCTATGCCTTTTCCTCATAATTCTTAGACGGCATTGTCCCGACCTTAAGATTGTGAGGAAAGGGACTAGGCCTTTTGCCGAACATTTTCTAGGACTTTAGACCCAATCGCCCCGCAAACGCTTTAAGATAAAATAAAACAATCTTGAACAAGAAGATCAAGTCTTTTATCGCTGGAAATCTGGCTGCGGTTTTATTTTTTCAGGCCGCGTTAACCAATGCCGCCATGGAAGCCCTTAAAAACACGGAGGCGCCTTCCCTTTCGGCGGTTTCCGTCCAACTTAATTTTCCGTCCCCCGGGCAATGGGAAGAAATCCCTAATTTCCCCGTGGGAAACAACCCAGCGCTTCCCGCGCCAAAAATGGAGATTTTAAATACCCCGCTCATCCGGCAAGAGAAAACACAAAAGTCGCTCATTCCGTCCGCGAAAGATCTGCAAAAACAAAACCCGCAAACTCCCGCTTCCGAAAACTCGCTTGAGGCGGCAAAGAAACTATCCATCAAAGAAGACCAATCTCCGCAAAAAGAAAGTTTTGAGCGCTCCGCCTTTCGGTGGACGAGATTCTGGTCCGGAGACAAGCGCGAAAATGCGCGCGTGGCGGCCTCGCCCGTCGACCATTTCTCCTTTCAGAAAATCCCCGCTCAAAAAAAATTTTCATCCTTTCTAAAGAAATCCAAGACCGCCGCCCAAGCCGCGGCCGCAACCCTTTTGGTTCCCACGCCGGCCCTAGCCGCCAATAAAGCCATTCATCCCGCGCTCGCCTGGGCCATTACAAAGCCATATCTCATCGGCGCCGGGCTTCTGTTCTTAATTTACGGAACCCACCGCGCGATTTCATGGGGCATTGGCAAGCTGTCCTCATCATTTCATTGGACGCCCAACACCACCGATACCGTGCGCTTTGTCGGTTCGGCCGCGAACTGGCTTTTGGGATTAGGGCTTGTCCTCCATTTCGCGGGAGTCTCGACCCAGGTCATCTTTGCCACTGGCGGCATCGCCCTAGGGCTGGCCATCAACAAAACTCTTTCCAACCTCCTGCGCGCAACGCTATTTGTCATCAACCGCCCCTTCAATCTCGGCGAAAAAATCCGCATCGATGACAAAATTTATCAAGTCATCAATCTTAATCCTCAATACGTCAAGCTGAAATTCATCCAAATAGCTCCCGACGCGCTGGCACAAATAGATCCCGGCCCGGAGATTGTTTACTTTACTTATTCCCTGCTGGGCAACAAAGCCGTGGAACTCTATCGCGCCTACGATCCGGATGACAAAATTTCATTTAAGCCGCTCCTCAACCTCGGAGTAGTTCCATTTTGGAAGGCGCTGAAAGAACTTCCCTACACATCTGACATAAAAGCGGCCCTCTGGGGCTTGGGGCTTTTCCTTTTTGGAGAAGCCTTGCCCCTCTTGAAAGCCCACAAGGGATATCATTTCATCGGCGCCGCTCTTCCCTACCTTCAGAGCCTGTTTGCGCTCTTGGTTTCAAACGCGATCTCACGCTCCCTGCAAAAATTCATTCCGCTGGTCGGCAAATACGCCCAATGGGACGACGAAACCACCGCTCTTTTTCGGCTGGCCCTCCAATTAGCCGCCAATATCATTGGAATCAGCTTGGCCATTGGAGCCTTGGGGATTCATTTGACGAGCTTGGCCTTGGGACTCGGCGTCGGCGCTGCGGCGTTCACCTTGGCCTCAAACAACACACTCGCCAATATCGCTCAAGCCGTCTCCTTGCGCTGGCAAAATCCATTTGAAGTCGGAGACGTCATTGAAGTCGCCGGGAAAATGGGGGAAGTCGCCAATATCGGACTTTTCTATATCGTGCTTAAAACCGGGGAAAACCAGCACACCCTTATCCCCTATTATTTGCTAGAATACAACGAGCTTATTATTCACAGAAGTCCGCGAGCCTCCGACTAACCGACCGAGTCCGCGCTAAATACAAGCAAAGGGATATCATGACTACGGAACGCAGAACCGATACACGCAACGTCGCCATCATCGCGCACGTCGACCATGGAAAAACGACCTTGGTCGATTCAATGCTCAAGGAAACGGGGCTTTTTTCAAGCAAGATGGATCAGCCTCAAGAGCAAGTGCTCGATTCAAATCCCTTGGAGCGCGAAAAAGGAATCACGATTCTCGCCAAGAACACCTCGGTCGTCTATGAAGGAGTCACCATTAACATCGTCGACACTCCCGGCCACGCCGATTTCGGAAGCGAGGTTGAGCGCGTGCTTAATATGGTCGATGGCTGCATTCTCCTTGCCGACGCAGCCGAGGGCCCGATGCCGCAAACCCGCTTTGTCTTGAGAAAAGCCCTTGCCTCCGGGCTTAAATGCGTCGTCGTCATAAACAAAATGGACCGCCCCGACGCCCGCGCGCACGACACCGTCAACAAGGTCTTCGACCTTTTCGTCGAGATGGAAGCCTCAGAAGAACAGCTTGATTTTCCCATCATCTACGCCTGCGGAAGAGAAGGCTGGGCCTCGACCGAGGCGGATAAAATGGGAACAAACCTCTCACCTCTTTTTGAAGCCGTCCTGAAGCATATTCCTCCTCCCGAAGCCGACGAGTCCAAGCCACTTCAGATGCAGATTACCATGCTCGACTACAGTTCTTATATCGGGCGCATCGGAATCGGGCGCATTCGTAACGGGAAAATGGCGAAAAACCAGCAGGTCGCCCTCATTAAAAGCGATGGAAAAATTACCAACGGAAAACTCACGCGCCTAGAAAAATATTTTGGGCTTGAACGCCGGGAAGTTGAAAAAGCCTCGGCCGGAGACATCGTCGCCGTCGCCGGTTTTGAGAATATTGATGTGGGAGACACTCTTTCATCCGCCGAAGTTCCGGTCGCCCTCCCGACCATTCAAATTGACGAGCCGACGATGGCGATGGAATTCATGGTCAACACCAGCCCCTTGGCCGGTCGAGAAGGAAAATTCGTCACCAGCCGCCACATTAAAGAGCGCCTCTTGAAGGAAGCTGAAACCAACGTCGGGCTTAAAATTGAGGCCTTGGTCGGAGAAGGACGTTTTCTCGTTTCCGGACGGGGTGAACTACATCTGGCTGTTCTGATTGAGACCATGAGACGAGAAGGTTATGAGCTCGCCGTCTCAAGGCCCGTCGTCATTGAAAAACGCGAGGGCGGGGAAATTCTCGAGCCCTATGAGCGCTTGATTTTAGACGTTCCTAATCAATTCCAAGGTTCCGTCATCGAAATTTTAGGAAAACGCGCGGCTCAAATGACTCACATGCAGCCGGAAGGAAATTCTCGTTTAAGGCTTGAATACATCATCTCCGCCAGAGCTTTAATGGGCCTTAAAAGCGAGCTTCTCACCACGACCAAAGGCTTGGGGCTCATGCACCATTCCTTTGACGGCTACGCGCCCAAAGGCCCCGATCCGGCGCCGAGGCCTAATGGGGTCTTGATCGCGAAGGAAGGGGGCTTGGTCACAGCCTATGCCCTGGATCACCTCCAAGACCGCGGAGTCTTTTTCGTCGCTCCCAACGTTGAGGTTTACGAAGGCATGATCATCGGGACCAACTCCCGTTCCAACGACCTCGTCGTCAATCCCTGCAAGGCCAAGGCCTTGAGCAATATGCGGACAAAAGCCACGGATGAAAAATCCCAGCTTGAGCCGCCGAAGATTCTGACTCTTGAACAGGCCTTGGAATTTATAGATTCAACCGAGCTTCTTGAGGTCACCCCGCAAAATCTCCGCTTGCGCAAAAAATCATTGAGCGAAGCCGAACGCCGAAGAAGCGGCAAGGAAGAAGTCTCGGCGTAAAACCCCCTCTCCCGTCGATCCCTAAAGCCCATTTTGGCCTCGGCCTTTTTCCGGAACTCGTCTAGGCCTTTTGGCCCATGTGGTTTGCATCTTGATGCTTTACAATAAACCTATGGATCTCCGTTGCCTCCGCCTAGTTGTTGCGCGTTTCTTTTTTGCAATATTGTTATTAGGCGCTTCGCCATATGGCGTCCTATCTCAGAGCTTCGACGACAATCCAGATGTTGCAGGAAAAAGCGTACCCTGCGACGAAGGAATCGTTTGCACTTATGATCAGGTTGGGCATGTGGATCGTTGGACTACCGAATACGATCTAACGTATACAGAAATAGTCGGATTTTTCAGTAAATATATCGAAGTCAAGGAAAAAGTTTTTACCGTATCTTTTTCATCCATCCGCGAACAACAAGAGGCATATAATCAATGGGCCCAGGAACACGGATATTCCACAGTTCGGGATTCAGGCCACCTTACGCGTAGGACGCTTTTGATTCCCGCGTTTATGAGCGAGTATCAGCTGTCCCTTGTGTGGGCTAAAACACCTTCACAACCAAGTATTTTAGGTAGCGAGGCGGGAAATGAGGATTTTCTTAAAAGATGCGATTCTGCTGTTTCTACGGTTCAGGAGTATCGGCAACGCATCAATGATTATTCCGAGTGCCTAACCGGTCCTGGAGAATCTATGGTTTTGTCTGACTGCAATGACTTAGTGTATACCTATATAAAATGCCCTAAGCCTTATGCATTCCTCAATACGTCTATCAAAAAACAACTGGATGCCATAGTTGCCGCTGAATCTTCCATCAACTCTTATAAACGCCTAGCCAATGCTCCACAATCGCCTGATTGGATAGGCGGCAGTTACGATTCAGAGGATGATGGTTACGGGCGTGATTTCCACAAAACCGTAGAGGATGATTATATCGATCCGGGCCAATTACCGAAGGATTTTTTGATCCGTCTTAAGCAAGCCAAGGCGCGAATGGACGATGCGATAGCGAGCGCTAGGCGGGCTGTTGAGACCGCTCCATGAAGCGAATCGCGCCGCTCTTTTTTATCCTTTGCCTAGTCCTTGGCCTTGGGATTTTTGTCCGGATGATGCGCCACAGGCCAAAACCGATTCCAAACGTCGCGTTCAAACATCCGAGCGTTTCTGCGCAAAAGGGGCCGCTGAAATTGACCTTGACCCTTTACTCCGACACGGTTCCGAGAAACGGCCCGCTTTGGTTTCGCCTGAGCGTGACCAATATAGGCAAGAAACCATTTAACATCAACGATCCCATCTTCGCCCCTTATTTTTTAGACGATGGCAAGAATTTTATCGATTACCTGGCCTTGAATTCCGGAATGAAAAAGGGATTTTATCTCGTTGTTCTTGATGATAAAGGGAAAAGGGTGGGCGCGAATTATAGCGGAACTCCTCCTCTCATAGACTTTGATCCATGCACTATGTGGAAGTATGGAAACTGGCCCTTTTCTAAGTTCGCGGATATTCGCGATGACTTGGCCATGAAAAGAGACCTCGCCGAACAAAAGTTTAAGTCGTTTTGGCCTCATGTCGTTAGTCCCGGCGAGTCCATTGAGACCATCGCTTGGTCATACCATGGCTACTGCGACAGCCAACGGGCACATCCACCAACGCCTCCCGGCCGTTTTGCGGAATATTACAAATTGGATATAAACCAGCCCGGTACGTATAAGATATATGCCGGCCTCAACCATGTCCCGACAAAAAAGGAGATGGAGGAACGCAAGGGGGCAGAACGAGTGGTTAGGAGGATATTCCGAGAGCAGGGATGGAAATATCACGCGAATCGCGCAAAGCCCATTCAAACCCCTGAGGATTTGGTTGTAAAGACTCCCGCCATTACTTTCGAGGTTCTGCCATGAGAAGATTTTGTATTGCCTGCGCATTTCTATGGCTGGCGTATCCTTGTGGAGCCCTTTCATTTCATGCGCCTCAATCAGGTAAGGAAAAAGCTGAGTTCCAAAAAGCGCAAAACAATTTGAATGATATTAGAAAGATACGCGCCAAACTGCAAGATAAGAATTTGAGCGCCGCGCAACCTGCGGATGATAGAAAAGCCCTTCTCTTGCTTTACAATAAAACCATCCACGCCGTGATCGCGGCCTATGGGATTAGCCCGGAGCATGAAGCCGGGGGTATCCTTGTCACGGGGAAGGTCACGGGTGCGCAGTCCAAGGAGTGGGACCCCGTTTTTGACAATCAGGCGCATCGGATCATGACCGATAAGGATGGGAAAGAGGTCCTCGCTAAAGAATCTCCCTCGGTCGCCTATACCTGGTCCGATGGTCAGATTACGCTTGGTCCTGGCGCCTTTGAGGGTTCTTTCGATGATAAATCCACGAAAGAAGTCGTGCATTATTTAGCGTCTCCCGCCCTCTTGGCGTCGATCATCATCCATGAGACTGTTCATTTCGAGCAATATACGACGCCTGGCCGCGGCGATAAAAAGGGTCTCTTCGAGATGGAGTTAGAGGCTTATAAGATTCAGCTTAACAGCGCCAGGCAAATCGGCTTGGCCCCGAGCGAAGTGCGATTGATCGGACAGGGGATGATTAAAGGGATGAAATGGGTTAAGGCCCACCCTGATGCCAGCCCCTTCGCCGCTCCCGGCGCGGTTTTAGGGTCTCCCGACTTGCCTGATTCTGACATTGAACATGCGAAAACCGGAGCGGAGGATTCATTTTCAAGGCCAAGCGGTCTTTTAGACGCCATCGATCATGCCGTGAGCGTTTCTAAAAATGCCGAGGCAACCGCTAAAAAGATCAGCGATAATAAGGATCGGGCCGATTTAGAACGCAAACAAGAAGATGAGCGGCGTTTTCGTGAATGGGAAGCCGCTCAAGCCGCCGCTTGGAATTATATCAAGGCGGCAGTGGGCCTTGCCTGTTCGGATCCCGATGCTTTCTCCAACCAGATTCAAGCTGGAAAAATTGTCAATGCCGATATCGGTAATGATGACCTGTGGTTCTACCTTAGCGGCGCTGAGAGTGAGGTCGGATGGGAATCCTTGAGTAAGGGAGTCAATCCTTGCCAAGATTCCATCGTTAACCAGATGCTGTCCGCGAACTCGCCCGTTCCCGCTTCGTGGATTTTGACTTGGGCAAAACAATACAGGGAGAGTCATCCCGGCCTCATCGAGAGATTTACCACGACGCTATCGGATTTCTTCGCGGCTTTGGGAGAGTTTCTAAATAGTCCTGCTCCATCGCCATCCTTGGGTCAGGGCGGCTCTGGGGGCGGCAGTGAAGAAGGCGGCGGAGGTCAGGCACACGGAAGCTCACATTTTCAATACCATGGCGGTCGCGCTGACAGCCAGTTGCGCGGAATCGCGAGCGGCAGTATGAACTTTGACGGGGGGTTCTGATATCGTCCGGTCAGCGCCTACGCTCTCAACCATTTACAAGACCGCGGAGTCTTTTTCGTCGCTCCCAACGTTGAGGTTTACGAAGGCATGATCATCGGAACCAACTCCCGCTCCAACGACCTCGTCGTCAATCCCTGTAAGGCCAAGGCCTTGAGCAATATGCGGACAAAAGCCACGGATGAAAAATCCCAGCTTGAGCCGCCGAAGATTCTGACTCTTGAGCAGGCGCTGGAGTTTATCGACTCAAGCGAACTCCTCGAGGTCACCCCGCAAAATCTCCGCCTGCGCAAAAAATCGTTGAGCGAAGCCGAACGCCGAAGAAGCGGCAAGGAAGAAGTCTCGGCGTAAGATTCCCCTCTCCCGTCGATCCCTAAAGCCCATTTTGGCCTCGGCCTTTTCCCGGAACTCGTCTAGGCCTTTTGGCCCATGTGGTTTGCATCTTGATGCTTTACAATAAACCTATGGATCTCCGTTGCCTCCGCCTAGTTGTTGCGCGTTTCTTTTTTGCAATATTGTTATTAGGCGCTTCGCCATATGGCGTCCTATCTCAGAGCTTCGACGACAATCCAGATGTTGCAGGAAAAAGCGTACCCTGCGACGAAGGAATCGTTTGCACTTATGATCAGGTTGGGCATGTGGATCGTTGGACTACCGAATACGATCTAACGTATACAGAAATAGTCGGATTTTTCAGTAAATATATCGAAGTCAAGGAAAAAGTTTTTACCGTATCTTTTTCATCCATCCGCGAACAACAAGAGGCATATAATCAATGGGCCCAGGAACACGGATATTCCACAGTTCGGGATTCAGGCCACCTTACGCGTAGGACGCTTTTGATTCCCGCGTTTATGAGCGAGTATCAGCTGTCCCTTGTGTGGGCTAAAACACCTTCACAACCAAGTATTTTAGGTAGCGAGGCGGGAAATGAGGATTTTCTTAAAAGATGCGATTCTGCTGTTTCTACGGTTCAGGAGTATCGGCAACGCATCAATGATTATTCCGAGTGCCTAACCGGTCCTGGAGAATCTATGGTTTTGTCTGACTGCAATGACTTAGTGTATACCTATATAAAATGCCCTAAGCCTTATGCATTCCTCAATACGTCTATCAAAAAACAACTGGATGCCATAGTTGCCGCTGAATCTTCCATCAACTCTTATAAACGCCTAGCCAATGCTCCACAATCGCCTGATTGGATAGGCGGCAGTTACGATTCAGAGGATGATGGTTACGGGCGTGATTTCCACAAAACCGTAGAGGATGATTATATCGATCCGGGCCAATTACCGAAGGATTTTTTGATCCGTCTTAAGCAAGCCAAGGCGCGAATGGACGATGCGATAGCGAGCGCTAGGCGGGCTGTTGAGACCGCTCCATGAAGCGAATCGCGCCGCTCTTTTTTATCCTTTGCCTAGTCCTTGGCCTTGGGATTTTTGTCCGGATGATGCGCCACAGGCCAAAACCGATTCCAAACGTCGCGTTCAAACATCCGAGCGTTTCTGCGCAAAAGGGGCCGCTGAAATTGACCTTGACCCTTTACTCCGACACGGTTCCGAGAAACGGCCCGCTTTGGTTTCGCCTGAGCGTGACCAATATAGGCAAGAAACCATTTAACATCAACGATCCCATCTTCGCCCCTTATTTTTTAGACGATGGCAAGAATTTTATCGATTACCTGGCCTTGAATTCCGGAATGAAAAAGGGATTTTATCTCGTTGTTCTTGATGATAAAGGGAAAAGGGTGGGCGCGAATTATAGCGGAACTCCTCCTCTCATAGACTTTGATCCATGCACTATGTGGAAGTATGGAAACTGGCCCTTTTCTAAGTTCGCGGATATTCGCGATGACTTGGCCATGAAAAGAGACCTCGCCGAACAAAAGTTTAAGTCGTTTTGGCCTCATGTCGTTAGTCCCGGCGAGTCCATTGAGACCATCGCTTGGTCATACCATGGCTACTGCGACAGCCAACGGGCACATCCACCAACGCCTCCCGGCCGTTTTGCGGAATATTACAAATTGGATATAAACCAGCCCGGTACGTATAAGATATATGCCGGCCTCAACCATGTCCCGACAAAAAAGGAGATGGAGGAACGCAAGGGGGCAGAACGAGTGGTTAGGAGGATATTCCGAGAGCAGGGATGGAAATATCACGCGAATCGCGCAAAGCCCATTCAAACCCCTGAGGATTTGGTTGTAAAGACTCCCGCCATTACTTTCGAGGTTCTGCCATGAGAAGATTTTGTATTGCCTGCGCATTTCTATGGCTGGCGTATCCTTGTGGAGCCCTTTCATTTCATGCGCCTCAATCAGGTAAGGAAAAAGCTGAGTTCCAAAAAGCGCAAAACAATTTGAATGATATTAGAAAGATACGCGCCAAACTGCAAGATAAGAATTTGAGCGCCGCGCAACCTGCGGATGATAGAAAAGCCCTTCTCTTGCTTTACAATAAAACCATCCACGCCGTGATCGCGGCCTATGGGATTAGCCCGGAGCATGAAGCCGGGGGTATCCTTGTCACGGGGAAGGTCACGGGTGCGCAGTCCAAGGAGTGGGACCCCGTTTTTGACAATCAGGCGCATCGGATCATGACCGATAAGGATGGGAAAGAGGTCCTCGCTAAAGAATCTCCCTCGGTCACCTATACCTGGTCTGACGGCCAGATTACGCTTGGTCCTGGCGCCTTTGAGGGTTCTTTATGAAGCGAATCGCTCCGCTCTTTTTTATTCTTTGCTTGGTTCTTGGCCTTGGGATTTTTATTTGGACGATGCGCCACCAGGCAAAGCCGACCCCAAGCGTTGCGTTCAAACATCCGAGCGTTTCTGCGCAAAAGGGACCGCTGAAACTGACCTTGACCCTTTACTCCGATACGGTTCCGAGAAACGGCCCGCTTTGGTTTCGCCTGAGCGTGACCAATATAGGCAAAGAACCGTTTACGATCGACGATCCTTTGTTTGCCCCGAAATTTCTCGATGACGGGGAAAATTTCATCGATTATTTAAGCGACCCGCTTAAGAAAAAGAATTCGTTTCATCTGGTCGTCCTCGATGATAAGGGGAAGGAAGTCGCTCAAAAATACCAGACCGTTTGGGCGATGGAAATGGACCCCTGCATGGGATTTCCTGACAATTCGTTTGAGAGCGAATTATTGTCCAAGGCTCAGCGCCTCAAGACAAGAATCCAATTTAAGGAACGGGATATAGCGGAGAAACATTTCGAAGCTACCTTGAAGCATCTTGTGAATCCCGGGAGTTCCATCGAAACGATCGCCTGGTCTTATCACGGCTACTGCAAGGGCGAACGCAAAAATCTCCCGATTCCGCCGGGGCATTTCGCGGAATTCTACGGTTTAGACCTAAGCCGCCCCGGTCATTACCGCATTTTTGCCGGACTAAACCATGTTCCGACAAAAAAAGAGTTGGAAGAGAAAAAAAAGGAAGATCAGGATGCGTTGGATGCTTATCGTAGGATGGGCTGGAAACCTGATTGGTATGGAAGGAAATCCATTCCTCGCGCAGAGGACGCCGTTATTCAAACCCCGCCTATTAATTTCGAGGTGCTCCCATGAGATATTTTTTGATTTTTTATGTTTCCCTCCTGTGGGTTTCTCCCGCGTTCGCCCTCTCATTTCATGCGCCCAAATCGCAATATGAAAAAAGAGGTTTCGAGCGTGCCCGAAAAGATCTCGCTGCGATTAAGAAAATAAATGACGAATTCGCGGATAACAAAAGCAAGAAGAAAATTTTAAGCGAGGCAGAAATTGAGAAAGAAAAAATCCAACGCCAGGTGTTTGAGGAAGACGCGATCAAGGCGGTTATCGCGGCTTATGGGATTAAGCCAAAGCATGAAACAGGAGCGCTTTATCTTGGGGCACTCTCGGGCACAAAGGCCGTTCGGTGGGACCCTATTTTGAGCGAGCGGCAAAATCGCGACGCTAAAAACGCGGCGGGGGAAACGGTCCATCTCCATCACCCTCCAAGTTCCGCTCTCACTTGGTCGAATGGTCAAATCACCGTGTCTCAAAAATCTTTTTTCTATACCGCGAAGAACCCAGGCGAAATTACTTTTTTCGCCACGCCGGCGCTCCTTGCTTCCATCATCATTCACGAGACCGTCCATTATGAGCAATACACCAACCCTAAAGACGCCTCAATGAGCCTTTTCAGCATGGAAGAGGAATCTTATTCGACCCAAATGAACGCCGGAAGCGTGATCGGATTAAGTAATGATGAGGAAAATCTGATTAACCACGCGATGATCACGGAGCTGAAATGGGTCAAGGCCCATCCCAACGCTTCTCCCTTTGATATTCCGGAATCTCTCTCAGGGGGTTCCAGCCCGGCTGAGGATGACATTGAGAAAACCAAAACCGGAGCGGAGACTTCTTTCTTGGAGACATGGAAAAAGCAGGTTCAGCCGGTGTTGGACGCTCCGCGAAGCGGCAATCCTCAAAATTCCCGGGGGATACCGATCGTTCCCGACCCGCTCCAGGAGGCCATTGGGAAATGGACCGACACCGCATGTCATTACATCACTCCCCCGACATATGAAGATATTCCGTCCGACTCAAATTCTGATCTTGAGCCTGGGACTCCCATACGTATGCCTGATCAAAGTTTTTATAATAATATGGCCGAGGTGGCAAAAGACAATGATCGCATCGCCGCGGCGAAAGCCGCGCAAGATCAGGAGGATCGTCGGTATCTTTTAGACCATCTTGTCGTCATGGAACAGTCTAATATGGAGCGATTGAAGGAAGAGAACCAATCCTTAACGTCATGCCAGGAGGATATGCTTGATCTTTTCTTGCAGGCCGACGGCCCTATCGATGCCCAATGGATGCTTAAGGAGCTCGATGAGAAAAAAAGAGAAGAGATCGATAAGGATCGAGATATGTTGGATACTCTCGTTCATGCGTTGATCCGGGGAATTCCTATCGCAGCGGCCGCAATTGTGCGCGGCATTTCCGCTCCGTTTATCGCGGTCGGCAATTCCGTGACCGTCATATCGCCCGACAATTCCGGCGGTTCTGGCGGTTCTGGCGGCGGAGAAAATAATGGAGGCTCGCATGTTCAATATCATGCCGGGCTCGCGGATAGCCAGTTGCGCGGAATCGCCAGCGGGAGCATGAGTTTTGACGGCGGAATGTAGCGCTCCCGAAAGCAAGCATTAGACAAGCCTCTCATAAATGATAGAATAACTCATAAGCCGGCGTGGCGGAACTGGCAGACGCAAGCGACTCAAAATCGCTCGGCGCTTCGCGCCGTGTGGGTTCGACTCCCTCCGCCGGCAAATTCCTAGCCAAATTCGAATTCAATGAACCAAAGCGCTGTTCTCCGTCAAGAATTTTTGTCCTTTTTTAAAAAGCTTAATCACCGCATCACGCCCTCTTCCCCGCTGATACCTCAAGGCGACAAAAGCCTGATGTTTACCTCCGCCGGAATGGTGCCCTTTAAACCTTATTTTCTAGGGCTCGCCTCGGGCCTTTCAAGAGCGGCCAGCTGTCAAAAATGTTTTCGCACGACCGACATCACAAACGTCGGTCTGACCGTCAGGCATTTGACGTTCTTTGAAATGCTGGGAAACTTTTCGTTTGGGGATTATTTCAAAGAAGACGCGATCAAATGGGCCTGGGAATTTCTAACCCAAAAAGCGGGTTTTGATTCCCATCGCCTTTACCCGACTATTTTCAAAGACGACCTCGAAGCCGAAAAGATATGGAAATCCCTGGCCGTTCCAAATTCCCCGGTCCGACTGGGCGAAGACACCAACTTTTGGACCATGGGGCCGACCGGGCCCTGCGGACCCTGCTCCGAAATTTATTTTGATCGCGGCCCGCAATTTTCCTGCGGGAAACCCAGTTGCTCTGTTGGATGCGACTGCGACCGCTATCTTGAGGTTTGGAACTTGGTCTTTACCCAGTTTGACCGCCAAGAAGACCAAAGTCTGATCCCCCTTCCGCGAAAAAACATCGATACCGGCATGGGGCTTGAGCGCTTGGTTTTTTCTTCCCAAGACAAACTTTCTCCTTTCGACACGGATTTGTTTCTCCCCATCATCGAGAAAGCGTCTGCTCTCTTTAACCGAGATTTCCGCCAGTCAAGCCTGACGGAAACCTCCTTTCGCGTCATCGCCGATCACCTGCGGGGTTCGGTGTTTTTGCTCAGCGAAGGAATCATTCCCTCCAACATCGAGCGCGGTTACGTTTTAAGGCGCCTCATACGGCGCGCAGCGCGATACGGAAAGATGCTGGGAGCCCAAGACCCATTTCTCCATGAACTCGTTGGATCGTGCTTAAGCATCTATAGCGGCGTCTACCCTGAAATAGAAAAATCCCGGGATTTGATTCAAATGACGCTCAAGTCGGAGGAAGAAAAATTCTTGGAGACCTTGGCCGTTGGAGAAGCCGAACTGGCGGGACTTCTTTCACGGCAAAGCGGCAAGACCCTCAATGGGAGAGAAGCTTTTAGGCTTTATGAAACCTTCGGTTTTCCGCTGGAATTGACCAGGGAGATTTGCGCTGAAAAAGGTTTTCAAGTGGATGAAGTTGAATTTAATAATGCTTTTGAAAAGTCGGTCGAAATCGCGCGCTCCTCCTGGAAAGGTTCGGGGGAAAATCGCATTGAAATTCCGCACTTTGATCATCCCACGCAATTTTTAGGCTATGAAGAGATTGAATGCACGACGCGCATCGCAAATGCCGATTTTAGAGGGAAACGCGGCTTTGTCGTGCTTGAACAAACTCCCTTTTATCCCGAAGGCGGCGGGCAGGTGGGAGACCAGGGAGAAATTTTAAGCGAGCAGGGAGAAATTTTGGGACGCGTGATCGACACGCAGAAGCAAGGCGCGACCATCATTCATGTTTTAGAGTCGGAGGAAATCAGCCCCTTTCAAAAGGATCGAACCGTCATCGCTCGGGTTGACAAGAAACGTAGAGCCTTGACCTCTCCCCATCACACCGCAACGCATCTTTTAAACGCCGCGCTGAGAACGGTCTTGGGAAGTCATGTCCGACAGGCCGGTTCCTATGTCGGCCCCGATAAACTGCGTTTTGATTTTACCCACCCCTCCGCCCTCGGCAGGGAACAAA
>JAJZCM010000033.1 GCA_021846045.1 bacterium
TCTTACTGATACTGGTTATGGGGTTATACGCACTGGCTTTGCATTACTCCATCGTTATTTCTCGCCTCTCCCAGATGTGCGTTTCACTGACACAAGAATTGGCTATCCTCGACTTGACGTTCAAAATTCATCAAGAGAAAGATCATCAGATCGAAGCCCTTGCGAAATCAAGCAAGCCATCCCAGGAATAATTATGGTTGAAATGAAAACATCCGCAATAGTGGTAACAGGCGCATCGGGAGGGATCGGCAGCGGAGTCGTCGAAGGTCTGCTACGACAAGATATTTCATGCTCATCTTACGATTGGAAAATGCTTCACAAGTTCAAGATGCTAGTGCAACACCAAGGATTGAAGACATGTCCTATTGAGCGGCCATACCTCATCGAGAGCCAAAAATTTACCTCCGTCGCGGAGGGCCTGTTAATAGGATTTCAATATACCCATTTCAGACTCATTTGCGTTGGATAATTCTAAAATTTGCGCGGCAAGAGGGTTATGAGTTACTGACCAGTCCATAGCTTGGGATACATATGGTTGGGAAACATGCTAATGTTTAGGCGTGAAACTCGACGGCCGCACCCTCAGCCACGAGACGTCCGAGGAAATTCGCCGCATGGCGGTTCAGCGCGTGGAGCCTTTTGGTATGTGGATGGGCATCCATCGTATAGGGCAAAAATGATCGCCGCCTACGTTAAAGAACTGAAGGGACGACTGGAACTTCACTTCCTGCCGGGGTACGCGCCGGAACTCAACCCTGACGAATTCGTGTGGAACTACGTCAAGAACGAAGGCGTCAGCAAGAAGCCGTTGAAGCGCAACGAGTCGCTTCGGCGGAGTGTCGAAAGCGATCTCGCCGGCATCAAGCGTCGGCCCGCGCTGGTACGATCATTCTTCGGAACGCCCAGTGTATCCTATACCAAGAACTGATTAGTATGCCACAAAACAAAGGAGTTTTTCAGTTCTCGCTTGTGTTTGCCCAGCGTAGGTAGAGGGTAGCCACTTTAGGCGTTGTCAGACCTTTTCATGCCGAGCCGATCAGGGCCTCTTTTTGCTGCCGGGAAAGGCTCTTGATTTTTGCTTCATAAACGAGCGCCTCGGAACGGGTCAGGCCGTTTTGAGCATAAAGCAAAAGCGCCGGACGGCGGCTGCGAGTATAAGCGGCTCCGCGGCCTGAATTGTGCTGTTTAAGACGCGCCTTTACGTCCTTGGCCATCCCGGTGTAAAACGTGTCGTCATTACAGCGCAAGATATAGACCGACCACTCTTGAAGACAAATATCTTTCCGGCCTCGGGGCTTGGACTTTAAGGCTTTCAGCATCCGGCGGTAATTGGGTTTCATTTAATGAGATTTTAGTAAATGCCTCGCTGCGGCGAGCCAAACTATTCAGAACTCCTAAACTATATTGCTAAAATGAGGTTTGGAGGCTCTTATGGAATCCATAAAAATTAATCCGTCAAAAACCGCTTTTGTTTCAATTGACCTTCAAAAAGGAATCTTGGGGTTTCCCACCCTTCCCCATCCATCCAAGAAAGTCGTCGAAAACGCCAAGGCCTTGGCCGACGATTTGCGCTCCAAGGGAGGCTTTGTCGTCTGGGTGCGCGTCAAAGTGTCGGAAGACGGGAAAGATCGCCTCGCTATCCCATGCGATTCCCCGATGGCGATAAAATCTCTTCCCCCCGACTGGTCCGAATTATCCCCCGATCTTAACATCCAACCTGCAGATTATATCGTGACCAAAAAACAGTGGGGGGCTTTTTACGGAACTGACCTTGAACTCCAACTTCGGCGACGAAATATTGAAACGATCATCCTTGGCGGCATCGCGACTTCTTTCGGGGTTGAAAGCACGGCCCGGAACGCTTACGAACGGAACTTTCGGCAGATATTCGCCCAAGACGCCATGTCTTGCATGACTGCGGAAGGCCACGAGCACGCCTTAACGCGCGTGTTTCCACGCATGGGCCACGTGCGGAATACCTCTGAAATTTTAAGCGCGCTTAAATAAATCGTTCAACGCTTCCCGCTAGGAATAATCATAAAAGACCAGCGGCAATCTTGGCAGACTTCACTTAGCGGCCAACGCAGAAGCGTCGGCTTTAAATCAAAAGGCTTCTTGCACTCAGGACACTTGAGCGAGCCCTCAATTATCTTTTCCCTGGCCAGACCCGCGCGCGCGGAGAGAAAAATTCCAAGTAAAAGAAAAAAGGGAACGAGGATAAAGTGAAGAAGGGGAAAGAGAACGCAAAAAAGACCGATGCCCCAATAGAGGCCCATCTGACGCAAAGCGTTTTTGACCCGATCGCGCGGCGCCAAGGCTTGAACGCGAACAAAGCCGTCCGCGCCTTTTTGACTGCTCCGGGCCTCAATTTTGATATTGAGTATCTCGCCGCCCACAATCTTATTATAACAAAGAGAAATATAGCGGATGGAGATTAAAAATGCGCCCGCCAAAAAGAAATCAACCATTGAGGGAACGTCTGCTCCATGAAAAGCGTCCACAAGGCGCCGATAAAAATCCAGAAAGCGAAGGGACGAGTTTCGCAGATGATGACTTCTTTTTCAGCCGGGCAGGAATTGCGAATCACCGTTACGTCTTCTTGCGACAGCCCATCGGCATAGCGAAGAAATTCATGTTCGGGGGCGACAGCGGAGCAAGACTCAACCAGGCCATTCCAAGACTCATCGTTTAAAATATCCCCGGGATTAAGCTCCCCGACTCTTCTTGCATGAATTTGAGAGGTTCTTATCAGCCGTTCCAAAAACTTAAGGACAGCGAATAGTAGAAAAAATTCAAGGCCAAGGAAAAGCCCGTTCAAAACATCCTTAGAAAAACTCATGTGCAGGAAATGGATAAGCAAAGCCAGAAACGCCGCAGGAAAAAGGGAGAAAATGGGTATACGAGAGACACGATAGAATCGTGGATAAATCTTCCCCCAAAAAAAATAAATAACTAAAAAAACGAGCAGCTTGGGCAACCCGCTGAATAGACTAGAAATTTTCTCCATTAAAATTCGGGAGAATATAAAGATGATCGCAAAATTAAAAATCAATCTAATCAGGTATATTCCGCGCGGAAGCCCTATTTCTCCAATCAATCTTCTCATCCTGACGGTGATTTGCCTAAAGAATTCAACGGGAGAGCGTTGAAAGTTGTGCCACTCATGGTAGAGGGCCAGCGGAATAATAAAACAAGCGGCAATGATAAAAGTATTAATCGCCAGCTGCAAAAAAGTCCAATAAGGGAAACCCCACAAATGGGGTCGAACTAAAATAATAACTAGGGACATGAAAACAAACAGCTTAGCGTCTCCAGCGGGCCAGATTCGCCAATACCACAAGCCCAAGGCGAGGATAGCAGATAATAAAAGATGGATTAGGATGGAATTGAAATATTGAAGGCGCAAGAGATATTTAAAAGGCCATAACCAGAAGAGAACAATATACCCAATGGAGACGACAATAAAAGCGGCGATAATAAGCCGATTGGGGACGCGGCGAGTTTTAAAATCGCTCCAAGAAGAAAAAACGCCAATCAATAAAAATATCGAGAAAGGAACTGCCGGATAAATCAGCGAGAAGGACATGGGGGACTTTCCTGTGAACCTAGGGTTTCAAAGGTCATTAATTCGGATTCCCCGAAATGCTTATGATAAATCCGAAAAACGCCCCAACACTTTTTTTCGCGCGCGGGACACGGAGCGCAGAGATCGGGGAAAAACCGCATGCGCTTAGGCGTATAATTCCAGGTGTCTTCAAGCGTTACCTGTCCGTGGGACGTCGCCCTTTCAACATTAGTCCGGCTGTCCCAGTAAAGATCATTGGAAGCTTCCCAAGCCTCGCCTAAGGAGCATAGGGGCATCCCAAAAAATCGAATGATTTTACCCCGACTCCGGGCTATTTCAACTAATTGGGGCGCGAGACGGCCCAATTCGCTGATACGGACGACCTGTTCATCGTAATGGAGAAGGGCGTCACCGTCCGGGGCCAAATTGGAAACCAAACAATGGCGGACAACCGGATGTTCCGCTAGAACGTTAATAGTTTTAACCAGGTCGTTTATGTTTTTTTGAGTCACGACGGTATTGGTCAAGACAAAGGGACGCTTCTTCGCCTTCTCTATGAGGCCAAGGGCCTTCCATAATTTTTCAAAACTGCCGGGAGATTGAGCCAAATCATCATGGACTTTGGAATTGGAACCGTGAACCGATAAAACAATCTCATCTAAAAGCGGAAGAGATTCGGCGGCAAAACGCGGTTCGGAGAGTTTAGCGCCGTTGGTAATCAAAAGCGTGGCATATCCCAATTTTTTAGACGCCGCCAGTAGTTTTAAAAAATCCGGATGAACGGTCGGCTCTCCCCCGACAAAGGTGATGTGCTCGCAACCCTCGCGGCGCTTGCGGGTAATGGTCTCAACCATTTCTTTATACGAGAGAGGGCGCTTTTGGTATTGCCTCATCCGGACGCTCTCTGAGCAAAAAACACAATCTTGATTACAGACATAGGACATATGAAATTCAAGACGCTTGACGGGCGACCTTTCATTGGCCGCGTTCGTAGCCGCAGTTTTCATGCGGCCTCCCGCGCGCCAGAGAAAACAATGGGGTGAATTTCAGAATCGCCATGGAGATCCAAATATGAGCGGTAAACTCCCATGCAAAACCGATCAAGGGAGCAGGATGCGCAGGCGGGAACCTTGGCGCGAAAAACATCCCGCCCTTTCTCGTGCCAGTTAAAACGCTGCGCCCCACCCTTTTGATCCGGCCATAAAAACGAGACCTCCGTTGGCAAATCCATTCCCTCTTCGTAAAAATAGCGGCGCAACAAATCCCAATTCTCATGGATAAAAGGCGGTAAGACGCAATAGGGAATTCCGCCGAAACTGATTCTTATCTTGATTTCTTTCTCGTTCTTTAAAATCAAACCAAGGACAGGGGGGACGACATCTTGAAAGCGCGGGACGACCGTCTTGTCGTTTTTAACTCGGGATTCCGGCCAGATGAAATTAAAACGAATGTCATTAATCCCAAGAGACTTGAAAAATCGGACATAGCCCTCCATGTGGGGAGCGTTCGGACGACAGAGAACGGGGTTTAGGGAAACCCCATCCTTAAAAAACCCGCGACCACGAGCCTCGACTAGATTCTTAAGAGCCTGAATTTTTTTCTCTAATATTTTTGGGACGCCGACCAAGCGTTCCTCGATTTCAGGAATATGGCTGTGAAGAGACATCGTTACCCGGGTCAGTCCCGCGTCAAGGCAAGAATTTAGAAAATCCGCATTGGCCAAACGCGTTCCGTTGGTGCAAAGGGCGATGCGGCGATAACCCAAATCCTTGGCCAGACGCATGCAGTCAAGGATATGGGGATAGGCCGAAGGCTCTCCGCCCAAAAAACCTAAAGATCTCGCGCCCTCTTTAAAGCGCGCTTCTATTTCCGAAAACATTCTTTGCGGGTCGGCCCAAGGCTCATGATCGTCGCGGTCCTCTCCGCTCATGCAAAAAATACATTTGTTATTGCACAACCTGCCGGGGTTAATCTCGACGTTAATGAGTTTCTCCGCCCCATCCTCGAAATATTTTGTCGCTCCCATTAAACGCAAGCCTCTCTCGAATATTCGCCTACGCTGGCGACAAAGCGCGTCAATAGCTCGTCCACTCGGCACGTCGAATCCCAGGTTGGCCCCGCCCAACGCCTCAAAATTTCACGCAGGAAACGCCCATCTCGGCGCGCCATCTTCTCTTTCGGCCAATCCGTCGTTGATCCAATTCTCAAAAATTCGCTTAATGAGTCCATGCCACGGCTCTCAATAAGACTGGAGGAATAAACTGTTCCATCTGCGTCAACGGTCAAGGCGGCGTTGTAAAGAGGAATGGGGCTATAAACTTCCGAGTTTTTAATTTGATAATCAAGGCCTTTATCCCATAAGCCATAAAAAATTTTGGCCAGGCCCTTGAAGGTCTTTTCCAATTCTTCTAACTCATTCTCGCTCCACTTGGAAAAATAGGCCGGCAGAAAATTAAAGCGGCGATAGCCCTCTAAAATCAAGACATTCATTTTTTCAATGACGCTTTCCGTTGATTGATTTTGCGTTAGAACGAAGGTAAACCAAACTCCAGGCAATGACCAGCCGTTCTTGGTTCTAAAACTCAGCGTCACTTCTAATTCTGGATGAGTCAAGAGATAGGAAATTTTTTCTTCGTCTAAAAACATCCCATTGGTCGAAACTTGAAATGAAATTTTGGAACGCTTGCCGTGAAATTCATCAACCAGAGCCTTCATCACCGGCCAATTAAGAAAAGGCTCCCCGCCGAAAAATTTAATCTTTGGGGAAATTCCCGAAGACAGATGTTCAAGATAGGATTTCACCGCCTTAGAAGCCGTCTCCAAACTCATATCCTCCCCGGTAAATTCAACGGGACAAAAACCGCAGCGGATATTGCAACGCCGTGAAACCAACAGACAAAGACGGTGATCAACCCAATTCATGCCGCAGAAAACTCTTCTACTCCGTAGAGAGAGACGTAACTCCTCCAAACTCCCAAGCACGCAGAAGCGAGCGAGCAATCTTGACAAGCGGAAACTTTCATCCGGTGATCATAGCGCGTGCGCGCTTTAAGCGAAAAGCGATTAACAGCGCCGTCTTCATCGGAACTCATGAACCCGACATCGGTCGGATGGTCATTAGATTCCTCGGAAAAATACTTAAACAAAAGCTCCACGTGCTTTCTAAAAAACTCCGGAACGACGCAGAAGGGAATCGCCCCAAAGCTGATTGAAATTCCCCATTTGCGTTCGTTGAGGAGAATAACTTTTAGGATTTCCGGCATTATATCGCGAAAACGCGGAACGACTGCGGTATCGGTCAAAACGCGAGACTGCGGCCAGATGAAATTAAAGCGAATATCATTGATGCCCTGCGCGATGAAAAAAAGAATATAGGCCTCGAGGCTGGGAGCGTTGAGGCGGTTCAAGACGGGGTTTAAAGACACGTTGTCCGGCAACTGTCCAGACTCTCTCGCGCGAACAAGATTTTTAACGGCGCCCAGCTTCATTTTAAGGATTCCTGGAACTCCGACCAAGCGTTCCTCAACCTCCGCGATGTGGCTATGAAGAGAAACCGTCGCCCGGGTGAGGCCCGCGCTGAGAGCCTCGCCCAGAAAATCCTTATCAGCCAAGCGCATTCCATTGGTGCAAAGGGCGATGCGCTGATATCCCAATTTTTTCGCGAAAGAAATGCTTCGGATAATGTGTGGATAAGCCGTCGGCTCGCCTCCTAAAAATCCGACTGATCTAGCGCCGCTCTCGTAATGATGCTCCAATTCCTTCATTAGCCGATCGAAGGAAGCCCATGGGTTGTGATCGTCTCTTTCCTCGCCGCTCATGCAAAAAATACATTTGTTATTGCAAAGTCGCCCAGGATTAATCTCCACGTTTTTAACGCGCGGCAAATGCGGAACGACAGCAGGCGTCAAAGCCGCCTCTCCCAAGCAAGCAACGCGTCCTCATCCGGCATTCCCCCATCGTCAACGCCTTCTTTGATTGTCTTGGAGTTTGCTTTCTCCTTAACCCTTTCGCCATGAAAGGCTTCCCGAGAAAAAGTATGAAATTCCGCATCGCTTAAAGGATTGGGAATACGCTGAGGAATCGCCGGCGTCTCTAGGAGAATTTTCGCTAAGAATCTGATTCTTTGAACCAAGGGCGAATCGGGATTAGTTTCAATGATCGTCTTTTTTTGATACTCCGCCCTCCGAACCAAGGGATCTCTCGGCAAAAACTGGAGGACCTGGGTCTCGATCATCTGCGCGAAGCGGTCAATGACGCTTTCATCGCATCCTGGATCCCGCAAGTTAGCGATAAGGCCCAAAAGAGAAATCCCATTTGAGGCATAATTACAAACAGCCTTGGCGATGTTATTGGCGGCATAAAGCGACATCAGTTCCTCGGAAGTCACGATGACGACTTTGTCGGCAAACCCTTGACGAAGGGGCGCGGCAAACCCTCCGCAAACGACATCTCCCAAAACGTCATAGAGCAATACGTCGTACTTTGAATCATCAACGATTCCCGCTTCCTTAAGGATCTCGCTCATGCGCGTAATTCCACGCCCCGCGCATCCAATTCCCGGCTCGGGCCCTCCGGCCTCTACGCAATCAATTCCGTAATCCCCCTTAACCACAATGTTTGCGGCTGGAGAATGCCCGCCTAAAAAAGCTGCGCTGTCTAAAACCGTCGGGATTTGGCGCCCCCCAGTCAGATAAACGGTCGTATCATGCTTGGGGTCGCAACCGACGACAAGAACCCTCATCCCCATCTGAGCGTAAACAATCGCCAAATTAGTCGTAGTCGTCGACTTACCGATTCCACCCTTTCCAAACAAGACTATCTTGTGTTGCATAAATTATCCAAGTGGAGTCGCCCACTTTCCCATGATTGCGTTAGCCATGCGGTCAATGAGATTCGCCGTTAGGTCCAAAGAAGATTCCCCCTCACGACTTGTGTCCCGGTCGTCAAAATCAATAAACGCGCATTCCGGAGAAAGGAGCTTAATGCCGTTATAATTAGAAATCAAGAGATCCAATTCCCGTGAAATATCACCCCAAGAAGATTTAATTTTGGCGTATGAAGCAGAGTCATCAATGAAAATAGAAACAACATTTCCCCCCAATTCCTCAACTAGGGGCTTGAGGACCTCAAAAACCTCCGGCTTCCCAAAAAACGCGAATTTCTTATTGAGGAAAATAAATGGAACCGCCCATTCAAGGCGTGGAATCAACCTTTTGAGCTCGCTGTCAATGCCACCGTGGTCATGGCCTTCGCCGCGCAAGGATTTCGCCTGGGAAATTGCCCCTTGAAAACCTAGGGGAAATTTAAGCGCATTCGTTTTCTCACCCTGCCCTTCAAAGAAGCGCGGACGCGGAAGACCATTTCTTTGGGCAATCTCCTCCGCCATGCGAAAGGCGAAATTGATACACCCTTGAAAGCCTAAAAAGGGATGCCCATCAAGGGCATGATAGAAATAACTGGGATAGCCCAGTTCGACAAATGCCGCTTCTCCATTGACCATACGGCGGACATCTCCACTGGCGATGACACAATCAACGCCTAAATCTCGCGCCCGCGCCCACTCGCGCCTTAAAAGCCCGGCCGTGGGACGTTCCAAAACAGAAGCCGGCAAGAGATCTGAAGAAATATTCTTAACCGTCTCCGGAATACGCCCGACGGAAACGCGGCTCTCGACAGAAGCCCCTAACTCTTGGGCAAAAGCCCCGACATTTAAAAGGGCATGGGGCTCGGCGGCAATCATAATTTTCTTGCCTTTAATATAGGTCTTTGAAAGAAAATCCAAAGGCCGTGAAATACGGGATATTTCTCCCTTAATAAAAATTTCAGCTTGACTCTGGCGGTCCGTAGCTTCTCCCAAGCGCCGCACCCACATCTCGGTATTTTTTACCCCCCAAGGCAAATCCAGATCGATGAGTTTCGCATGGGTCTTTTCAGCCACAACCCGGGCCGCATCGCGAGCATAGGGCAAGGAAATAACCCAGCCCGCATCGCGGATTTTGCGCAAATTCTCCAAAGACCCGCCATCGGGCCAAACGCTGACAAGCTCAAGCCCCACGCCCTTTACAAGACGTTTAAGCTCGCGAAGATTAGAGTAATGATCTTCTTCCGTCCGGTCCATAAAATGCCCGACAATGCCGACTTTTTTCCGCTCAAGACAGGCTCCGGACAAATCCAGGGACTCCGCCAATCCTTTCAAGCCCTCGGCATATCCATCCAGAAAAAAAGCCCGTAGAGAATTGGACGGAATATGAACGACGGGCTTTCCCAATTCAGTGGAAACATCCCGGCTCACTTTCACATAGTCGGTCCCGGTCAACAGACACATCGGCATCGCGGCGAAGAAGATAAGCCGGATATCGGGGCGATCGCGGAACTTCAGCAAGGCCTCGCCAATGGCCTTTTCACGGGAGACGACGGTATTGCGAACATCGGTTCCGCTAAAGAAGATGCGGTATTGATTGACGCAATCCAAAATAGTCGAATTGAGATCATGTTTGCCAAACACATGCTCCGCTTTCCCCATCACGCAATCCGGGCCGTCTATGAACGCGGCAGAATCTGAAATCGCATTGACCAAAAGATAGAGGCCCGTCAAATAGGTGTAATCCAATGGCTGCCCATACCGATCGAGAGAATCCGCCTCCTGAGGGAGAGAATGCGGCTTGACCCGCGGCAATATCAGTCCACCCATGAATTTTTCCCGCCGAGATAACGGCCATGTTCTCTGTAAAAGGGCAATCGGCATATTCCCAAAAGTCTTTCAAGCGTCCGCAAGGCCCCCCACGGACCCGCCTCGAAAGCGGAAAGAGAAAATTGAGCCTTCCCCGCGCGGCTGATCCTGCGATCAAAAAAATAATCGGAATAAACCGCATCAAAAGCGCCGTCTTTGAGGAGACGCCCCAGCTCTTTTTCATCCTGAAAAAAATCCGCAGACGCCTTAAAACGATCAGCGGGCGAATGCAGTTTTTTCCCCGAAGAACTTTTAGCGAAAATGAGAAAATTAAAATCAAATCCCATTTCTTTCAATACCTCAAACAGGGGAATAGCGAAAGTCCAACGCGAATCAGTCATTTGAGGAATTTGTTTCGGGGAAAGAACGAAAGCCAGCCTATGCCCGCGCGCCTGGCCCGTTAAATTTTCCCACCTTTCTCGCAGGGGTTCCCAATTTTTTTTCCAAACATCGCGCGCAATTTGGCGGTCAACGCCGACAGAATCGCACACGGTTTCCAGCCACAAGCGCCCCGCTTTGACCCCATAGGGCGCGGGAGGCGTTATAAAAGGAATGGAAAATTGTGAAATAAAATCCTTTGCCTCTCCTTCAAAGAGACGATGCCCGATGAGAATATTAGCGGACGCTTGCCAAGCCTCTCTTAAGGCCTCAAAACCCACGGAGGGAACCACGCAAGCGGCCACTGAAATTCCCGCTTGATTTAAGAGCCGGATCACATCTTTCCGGGCTTGGCCTCCGGGATAACCGATGAGATTAACCGTCTTCGGGCGCGGCGAAAACCTTGCTACCCCTTCCGATGATTTCTTAATCATCTCCTCCGTCGTTGAATAAGCGACATCCCGACCATCGGAGGCGCGGTAAATGGCCTTAATATGCTCCCCGTGCTTAGGTAAAAAAGGCGTTGGGTCTTCGCCGGTCAAATCGGGAACGCAGGCGGAATTAAGCATGATAATCTCATCAGCCTTGGATTCCTTAGCCGCCAGCCTAAAAGAATCCTCCACTTTTTTGAGGCTCTTTTGCCCTTCGGTCACCTCGGTTTCGTTTAAATCGGTAAAAAGAAGCTTATACGCCGCCGGGTTAGTCTGAAGATTTGCGATAGTCCATGGAAAATTCCAGAATGGAACCGTTTTGCCGTCAAACCAGGGGAAGGTATAGCGGCATTCAAGGTCTCCATGCATGATGTCGGTCGTCGGATTATCGGGAACAAAAGAGGTTCTTCGGTGCCGCTCAATGTCCTCCGGACAGAAAAATCGGGCCCACAAATCGGGAAGGGCGGTGTGTAAAACGTAATTAAGGACGCTCATTGCGCTATGGAGAATTCCTTATATCATCGCGGAGACTGATAACGGGGCCACCATTGATCGTCTCCGAAGAAACGGTACCATTTGTAGCAGTATCGTCCCAAGCAGAACGGCCACCCACCAGATCGTTGCGTGTGCACAGCATCAGCAGGGAACGAGATAATATGCGGTCAGCAACTTCTTCGGAAATTTGGTCCCCAGCCTTGGCGCAGTTGTATAGAAACCTCTGATAATTTTCACGGTTTGCCCGTATCAATGTCCTTTTCAACGAAGAGCTATAGAAATGTTTTACAAGGACCAATCTCTCCATTAAGTCGCGTGTCGGCAACCAGATTCTCTTATCGGAAATCTCTAATTGTCCGGAAGCCCGCAGATTTAACAGCTGCGTCCGAATTGATGGGATGTTTAGCACATCTTCACCAAAGAATTCATGAAATGCAGCCGGATAAAAGGCCCCGTAACGCGTCAAGTTTCGAACAATGTAGCCGTGCATCTCATCAAGGCGGTCCATGGGCATTGAGAGAAATGGCGGCACGCCATCCGTGTTCAACGGATCCTGCCCCACACGCTGATGTTGATATTGACATGATCCAAAGGCGTGGGAAATTGCGCTGTAGCCCAAACCAAGGACAGACTCCCCGAACCCCTGCAGGGATCGATTTTGAAGTTCCAAAACCACCGGTTCGACATCCCTATTTAAATCGTCGCCAATGTCTTGATACATCAGGGCCGTTTGATAACCGAATCTTCTGGCTACTGCGGAAACGGTCCTAGACAAAATTCTCAGCTTATCGTACAAACGATCCTGCGCGACGGTTCCACTCTGAAACGAAAGGGTTCCCGGTCTGGGGTCAAACGGATAAATATGAACCATGCCGGGGCGTAGCGCCAAAAGGCGAACAAAATCCTTCAGAAAGGAATCTTCGGTTTGCCCCTCTAAACCGACCATCAAGTCGAAGTCGGTAATAACCCGAGGATGGTCCTGAAGCATCCGATAAATCCTCCCCACGCCCACTGAGGTCTGGCCCCTACGATCCAGTTGAGTCAACAATTCTTTATCCAAAGTTTGCACGCCCATAGTGATGTGGTTCAGGCCATGCTTTATCAGAATCGCCAGTTTGGAAGTTGTCAGAGTGGAAGGCGCAGCCTCAAAGTAAATTTCCGCCTTGGGCGCTATCGAAAAACAAGAGCGCAAATGATTTAAAAGGTCGTTTAATTCTCCATCAGGCATGAAAGTCGGCGTCCCTCCTCCAAACCAGACGCGGCTAAACTGGATACCCCGCAAGGGCGCCCTGAACAGGTCCATTTCTCTCTTAAGCATAGCCGCATATTGCGAAAAAGCGCCTGCACTCCGCGGCACCTGCATATCACAGAAGCAAAAAGTACATTGGCTAACGCAATAGGGCCAATGAACGTACAAAGTTATATTCTTAGGGGCTTTCCGTTCACGGATTAGATGCGCTGTCCGTTCCCAGGCAGCCACAATATCCGACGCAGCTGTAGGCTTGAAGTAGGTGAATTCATGGTGCGGGGAATCCATCGGAGGGCAGAATTGATCCCAGCAACGCTCAGCGAAAAAGCGGCAACGTCTCCATTCGCGGTCGCTTAAGGGACGAGGCTTTCGATGATCTCGATTCATCTTAACTCGCAACAACCGTTTCCTTGGGATGTCTGCGCAGAGAAGCCGCTGTAAAAGGTTTCAATTCTTCTTCGCCAAAAAGCTGCGTATAATCCCAATAAATGCCGCCACAGCGGTAGCCCTTAAGAACGCAAGAACCGCAAACCTCCGGATAAAATTTTTCGCGATAAGGAAGGGGGGAGTCCTCAAAATGCCAGCCAACCGCCCCATTTTCAAGGCGAGCCCGCGCAATGGTTGTCCGCGGAGCGTAGAATAAATCATTAGAATAACGCCAATAAGCTCCAAGAAGGCAGACGGGAATCCCATAAAACCTCAAGGTTATCCCGCTTTTTTTAGCGACTGCGTCGAGAGCCGGAAGATGTTCAATTATTTCTTGATGGGGGACCGCGAGTTCGCCATAGCGTGCGCCGCCGCCGCCATGGGGCGTTACATTAGAGATCAAAAACTGATGAATGGCGCCCTTTTTAGCCAAGAGTTTTAAGCTGTCCGGCAAAAAAGCGACGTTTAAGCGCGTTACGACATGATTGACCATCACAAATTTTAATTTCCCATAGACCGAAACCTGATCAATGGCCGACAGCATCTTATCGAAACTTCCCTTGACGCGCGTGATCTTGTCATGGACATCCAGGTTCGGCCCATGAATGGAGAGACATAATTCATCAATATTCGGCAGAAGTTTTTCGGCATATTCAGGATTACCCAGAGCTGAGCCGTTGGTGATGACGAAAACTCGGTATCCGATTTTTTTGGCGAAAGCCGCCACCTCCCAAAATTTTGGATAAAGGGTAGGTTCCCCTCCAGTTAGAGTCACATGCCCAAAGCCTTCCTTTCTTTTTTCTTCCAACATGGAAAAAATTTCCTCTCGCGTGACCGGGAAGCCCCCGAATTCTTCCATATGGAACTCCTCGCTGCAAAAAACGCAGCGATCACCACAGCGGTAAATGATGTGAAACTCCAGGCGTTTCATTGAAACCGAAGGGAACGCGTCATTTAACTTGTCCATAAATTCACGCTGGGGAATCCTTGGCAAAAGGTTTCAGTTGCGCGTCCCCAAATTTTTCGTAATATCTTGCCCCGGGCCCGCCACAAGACTCTTTATACGCGCAGGCTTGGCACTTTGGAGTGAGGATCTGAGCGGGGTCGGCCAAGGAACTGTCCATCTCGCGCAAAAACGGTTTCCCATATTTATCACGGGCGCGAAAGACGCTTAAAGCGGGAGACCGCTCCCAGATGACGGCTTGTTTAAATCTCTCTCCCAAGACGCAAAAAGGCAATCCGTAAAATCTAAGTGGGGCGGGAGAGGCTTTCTCGGCAATCACGGGAATAATCGCCGCCAGTTTCCGGTGTTCAACGATGAGATCGTCATAATGGCGTGAACCGTAACCGATAGGCACGAGCTCAGAAAGCCAAAATTCCTTGACTGAGGCTTGTCTATTAATCAGAGCGGCCAGGGGCGCCAAGGCGTTTATGTTTTGGCTTGTTGCCACCATATTCACGGTCACTGTTGTCGTTGTGGAAGAAGCGGCGTTTTCTAAGGCCCTCATCATTCTTTTAAAACTGCCGTGAGACCTAGTCATCGCGTCATGACTTCCAGGCGTTCCACCATGGATAGAAAGGCACAGCTCATCTAAGTATGGTAGCACAGTTTTAACGGCATCGCGCGCGGCGATGCCGGCCCCGTTTGAGACGGCGCGAGTTCTATATCCCAGTCGCTTTGAAAATTTTAGGACCGAGGCGAAATGAGGGTAAAGACTGGGCTCTCCACCGACGAAACTAACATGGGGAAATCCTTCTCGCCTTTTTTGAAGAAGAAGAATCTGAATTTCCCTCTCCTCCATCGGCCAGGGGGCAAAGGCTTTCATAATCTGCGCATGGCTGCAAAAAACACAATCCACATCGCATTCATAGGACAGCGTTATTTCAAGGCAACGCATGGAACCTCCAAGCGAGCGGCCGCCTTAACATTCAGGTATATCCGTTCCAAAGCCGAGGCTTGGACTTTACGTCTCAGTTTTTCTTCCCAACCATGAGGGTCCAGCGGGAAAGCGCGCAAAAATTCGACAAATTCTCTCTGATAAGCCCTCAAAATCACTTGTTCCAGTTCCATGGAATAAAGGTGGCGCAAGGCGGTTTGCCGCGTTAAAATGTCCCCCGAGCGCCAAGACACAGATTCACTCTCTACATAAATAAATCCGGAATCCTCCAAATCTTTAAGCCTTTCAGCTAGAAACAAGTGTTCCATTACATCCATCCTGAATATCCTCTTAAACTCCGCGCGCGACAAACGATGGAAGCGACTTAAGCTCCGCACGACATGTTGCCACATCTCATCCTCTCTATTTGAAGGGAAACAAATATAATCAGGAATTTTTTTCGTATCCAAAGGCCCCAAAGAGAGGGGCGGATGCTGATAAGACCCCGCCCCGAAAGCGCGCGACTGGGCCACAGGACCAAATCCAAGGACAGAAGCTCCTACCTTGGTCATGCCTCCGCATTGCTTCTCTTCCAAATACTCAAGGCGGTCTGTTTCTGGAAGCCAAACCGGATGCCGGTATCCACCTTTGAGTAAAATTTTTTCCGCCGCTTCCAGGATTTCAAACATATCAGCCCAGCTTAAAGACGTCTGCTTATCTTTTCCGGCAAAAAGCGTCTGGGGCCGGGGATCAAACCCATACAAATGGGCGACATCCGGCTTCGCTTTTAAAATCCAGGCGACATCCCGCAGGAAAGAGTTCTTGTCCTGGCCGTCAAGACCAACGACAAAATCCACATCCGAGACCACGGAATTTCGCGACAATAGCTCAAGCGCGCGTTCAACCGACTCCAATGTCTGTCCGCGCCTATCCATTAAGGAGATGACTTTTCCATCAAGAGACTGCACTCCCAATGTGACCCGATTAACCCCATGCGACAACAAAATCTCAAGTTTTGATTCAGTCAATGTGGCGGGAGAGGCTTCCACATAAAACTGCGAGGCTTTCTCGAATTGAAAAGAAGTTCGCAAATGAGTCAGCAGATCGTCCAAATCCCTATTGGCGATAAAAGTTGGAGTGCCGCCTCCAATCCAAACACTGGTTAGTTGAATTTCATAAAACAAATCCTTGAGCGTGTCCATTTCGCGTTTGAGCATATCCACATAATTACGCATCTCGGAATAGTTCTCGGGAACTTTCATACTGCAAAAACAGAACGTGCACTGGCTAGCGCAAAAAGGCCAATGGAGGTAGAGACCGATATCTTTGGGGGCCATCCCGGACTTAATCAAGGAAATGGCTGTTTTCCAAAATTCGCGGATTTCTTCAAGGTTTGATTTCCTGAAATAGGGATAATCTTGATACGGACCGGTTTTAGGCGGGCAATCATCGGCCCGCCCAAGAGAAGCGAGGAAAAGATATTTAATCCATTGGCTTTGAGGTATTTTCATAATCCTCGCCAAAATCTTCCATCATGATAGACCCGAAATCCCGGGACGCTATTTTGCTGAAAAACCTTCTCCCGCCATTTTGCTTTTGAAGGGAGAGAATGATTAAAAGCGCGCATTTCACTGGACCATTGAGAAATTAAAGCGCGCGTAATTTCTTTGCTATAAAGATCCTTGAGCATTACTTCCCTGTCGGCCAAATCTCGCATATCGCGCAAGAAAACGAAATCATCATTTATCAGCGCTTTCCCATCCTTTTCCCAGGAATTTAAAATAGCGGCCAGGGGGGTTTCCATTACATCAATATTAAACAAGTCCAAAAAACCTCGTCGCGATAGTCGTCCGGTTTGGGAAAGATACCAAATGGCATAGCCTCTCATCTCTTCCTCAATATTTGCCTTCATCCAGAAAAATGGCAAAACTTCAGAATCGTTTTTTTGGGTCAACGGAGGGTGGGTATACCAAGCGCTCCCAAAAGCATGCGATATCGCGCTCGGGCCGATTCCCAAAACCGAGGCCCGAAATTTCCGTAATCCCCCATCTTGCTTTTCTTCCCAGGGATAGAGAATCGGGTGGACGCCGTCATCATGTTGTTGTGCGTAGCCCGCCCTTAAGGCTAGGCGATCCGCCGCAGTCAGGATGATTTCGTGCTCCCCCCTCTGTTGTTTAGAAACCCTTCCACCCTGCTTTGACCACGGAACCTGAGGACGATCGTCAAAACTATAAACATGGAGAATGTGCGGCCGGAAGCGCAAGACATCCGCCATATCCTGAAGAAAATCCAATCGGGATTGTCCTGCAATCCCGATCATCATGTCCACATCAATGACTAGTCCCGGGAAATTCCTCAGTTTCTGAAAAATCCCTAGGACTTTTTCTCGCGATTGTCCCTGCCTATTAGCTCCCTTAATCACCAAGTCGCTGAGGCTCTGAATTCCCAATGTGATTCGATTCACTCCATATTTGACAAGAATATCCAATTTCGAATCCGTCAATGTGGCCGGAGAAGCCTCGACATAAATCTGCGCTTTTTGAGAAAAAGAAAATGAATCACGAATATGGGAGAAAAGCGCGTTCAACTGAGCGTCGGTCATAAAAGTCGGCGTCCCTCCACCCATCCACAAGCTTGAGAAGGGGTAGCCGCCAAATATTTCGGAAAAAGCATCTAATTCTTTCAAAATAGAAAAAAGGCCGTCTCGCATTTCGTTTTCGTTCCTTGGCACAGCCATACTGCAAGCGCAAAAATCACAATGGCTGGGGCAGAAGGGCCAGTGGATGTAGAGGCCGATATCAGCCGGCGCGCGGCCACAACGAATTAAATCCAGAGTTTTACGCCAAGCATTTTGAATTTCATCAAGACGCGCCGGCTTAAAATAAGTCGCTTGATAACGAGAGTTGTCGCGCGGGTAATACAGCTCTCCATTCCAGACTATCGAAGTCAGGAATTCGGACAACGGAAAATTTTTCTCTAAAACTGAATTCATATTATTTCGTTACGAACTCCTAGGGCTCGCAACGAAATAATAGGACCAACTGGCCAGGGCGATTTTGGAGCGAGACGAGGAACGAAGAGCGAGCATACCCTCTGCGGTATGTAAGCGATGAGTGACGAAGTCACAGCCCAAAAGTGCCCTGGCCCTCCCGTTGACAGAATAAGACGATGGGAGGCCCATCTTTGGCCAATTTCTTCGTTGCTCCTCGCTCACATAGCTTAAGCTATGCTCGTTCGTCGCGCCTCGAAATTGTCTCAAATCTGGGCCTCCCAGTTGCTCCTATTATTTCGTTGCGAGCCCTCAGGCCAAACACGTGGGTCGTAGTAGGCCATGGTATCGTGCTCGGCCTGACCCTCGAAAATCAGTTTTTTCCAATCTAATTCCTTTCGCTCGAGCCGAGACTGAAACTCGCCAAAGGCCCTAGATTCCGCTTTTAAAATCGCCGCGATGATATCAGGGCTATAAAGCCGCTTGAGTTGAACGGATAGATCGACCGTATCCTGGCCTTTCCACAGGATAAAATCCGGGCCTACCTCGGCCAAGCCAAGCTTGACCAAATCTGAAACCTTATCGGCCAGAAAATCAAAATCAAGGACATCCCCCTTAAAAAGACTTTTGAATATCTTCCTGGGCATTTTGCGGCTACGCGCCAAGGATTCGACAACGTAGCCGCGCATTTCTTCTTCCACGCTCGACTTCATGAAAAGGTACGGCGGAATTTCGGCGCCGTGCGAAGTAGAGAAAAAATCTTTTCCGGGCGCGCGGGGGTGGCAATACCACGCGGAACCAAAGGCATGGGACAACGCGCTGTGGCCAAGCCCGAGAAACGATCCTCTAAATCGCCGCCAAGCCGCTTCCTGCCGGCTTTCCCAGGGGTGAAGAGAAATATCCTCCCAATCATCTCTCCATCTCCGATATCCGGCGCGGGAAAGCATCCGATCAGCAAGAAGAGTCAACTGCGATTCTATTTTTCTCTCTCGCGCGGTAATTATTTTGCCGCGTTTGCGAAATTCCGTCTGCGGAGCGTCTTCAAAGGGATAGAGATGAATACAATGCGGCCTTAAGCGCAACAGTTCCTCCATGTCTTTTATAAAAACCGGGGCGTTCTGCCCTTCCATGCTGATCATTAAATCCGCGTCCGTGATGAGCCCGGGGACGCGAGACATCCTCTCAAAAATGTTCGCCACTACCTTCTTCGTCTGTCCAACCCGGTTAAGTTTTTTAAGCAAGTCGTCGTTAAACGTTTGAACCCCCACGGTAATTCGATTAAACCCATGTTTAAGCAATATCTCCAGTTTTTTTGGCGTCAATGTTGAGGGAGAGGCTTCGGTGTAAATTTGAGCAAAAGGGGCAAAGCGAAAACTAAGGCGCATATGCGACAGGAAATCATCCAACGCTTCATCCGTCATGAAAGTCGGCGTTCCGCCCCCCATGTAGAGGCTGGAAAATTCCATCTCCTTGAACACATCCTTAAATTGGCTCATTTCCTCTTTAAGGGCGACCAGCGCTTGCCGCATATCTTGATTTTTACCCGGGACCAGCATGCTACAGCGGCAAAAAGTGCACTGACTGGGGCAAAACGGCCAATGGATGTAGAGGCCGAGTTCCAAAGGAGCTTTCCCTTCTTTCATCAGCGAAATTGTATGCCGCCACGCTTCCTTAACCAGGCCCAGTTCCGTCTTTTGGAAATAACTCGGCGTTGGAAAAGAACCATCTAACGGGAAATAATATTCATCACGGTAAATCGTCGAGATAAATTCAGCCCAAGATTTTAAAATCGGGCGTTCGGATACAGGTGACGGCGTTAAATTCATTTCAAACTCTCTGGGTCTTGGCCAAATTCTCAAACAAAGAACCTTGGCAATAAATGCGGCAATCGACATGCCCTTGCCGCGCCCGTATATGCCGTTTCAAAGGCTCGCTTTCCATAATGGACGCGCGGAAATCTCTCCATAAAGCCTCATGCCTGGTCTCCCAAGGATTTTGCTTTAAATTTTCCCAGTCTTGATATCCGGTCATATACCCCGCCTTCCTCGCCATATAATCGGCCAGGTTGAGCAAATGTGAGTTCCGCGCCTCTTGATCAGACCGGACTTTTTTCCCCCCATCATCAAAGGGATAGAAATGAATGGAATGCGGAGACAGTTTTGATATTTGGGAGAAATCATTTATAAAAACGGAGTTTCCTTGTCCCTTGAGTCCAAGCATCATGTCGGTATCGACAAATAATGCGGGAAACTTTCGGAACAAAGAAAACAAACTCCGTATCTTATCGCGATTTTGCCCCTTTCTCTCGACATGGCCGAGCTCCTGCTCATTAAATGTCTGGATGCCAAGGGTAATCCGGTTCACTCCATGACGAAGCAGTATCCTCAGTTTGGATTCGGTCAACGTAGCCGGAGAGGCGTCCACGTGAATTTGGGCCCCACGTTTCAACCTAAAATTTTCCCTAACGGCGGACAAAAAATTTTCCAACATCGCATCCGTCATAAAAGCCGGGGTCCCGCCTCTAATATAAAGACTCGGGAAAGAAATTCCTTGGAATAAATCCTTAAGCCCGGCCATTTCTTTCCTTAGGGGAATTCAAAACCATTTCCTGCTCTTTGTGATGACTCGGGGATTCCATTCCAAACCGGCAAAATGAACAGTAACTGGAATAAAAAGGCCAATGAACGTAGCGGTTAACGCCGATTCCCACAGCTTCAAGATTTCATCCATAGGCGCATCTTTGAAATATCCAAAAGACCTATCCGACAGACCGCCATCCAGAGGAGGGTAATGCCCCGTTCTATAGGCAACGGGAATAATAGGTCGAGCCCCTCTCATGAAGGCATATCCTCGCTTTTCATCTTCTTAAACGGCATGGGAATGCTCTCCAAGAACAGACCCCTCAATCGGCGCAAGCTCAAGGCCGCCGAAGTGGTCGTAATATGCGCGAAGAATTCCCATACAACGCTTCCCGGCCCACGCGCAAGAGCCGCATACGGCGGGGAAAAAGCGGGATCTCCGCGGGCCGTACTGACGGCTGTCCTCTAGTTCAAGGCCGCTGTCTCTGACCATGCGTTCAACATCGAGCGGAAAATCCTCCTGGCAATCAGCCGAAAACTCCCGTGCCCTTCCTAAGGCGCAGGCTGGGAATCCAAGAAAACGGATATTCTTGCCTTGGTTTCGAGCAATGTTTATCAATTTCGAAAACGTTTTTGAAAGGAGATTGAGACGCACCGCCTGTTCAGAGTATAGCCCAACCGGATCGTCTTCATTGGGCGTCAAATTCGAAATAAGGCATCCCTTAGCGCCCGGCCGGGCACAAACCAAATCAACCAAAGATTCGAGATGCGGAAAATTGAGCCTTGTTAAGACCGTGCTGGTAAAATAAAACGGCTCCCGCCTAATTTTTTCGACGAAATCCATCGCGCGCATCTGCCTCTCAAAACTCCCTGTCCTCTGCGTCAGGGCGTCATGGATTTCGGGAATCGGGCCATGAAGAGAAAAAACGAGTTCATCAAGCCAGGGAAGCGTTTCCAAGGCAAAACCCCATTGGGAGAGTTTTTGACCGTCAGTAATCAAAAGCGTTTTATATTTTAAACGCTTCGCGGCGGATAATATCTTGATAAAGTCCGGGTGAATCGTCGGCTCCCCGCCGACAAAAGTTATGTGCTCATAGCCTTCTTTCCGTTTGCCAATCATAATGGCCAGAAGCTCTTTTTGGCTTGGCTGTTTATGTCCATACTTTTGCATTCGGGACTTTTCCGAGCAAAAAATGCACTTTTGATCGCATCGATAAGAAAGGTAAAGCTCTAGGCTCTTCATCCTCGGTTCGCCTTGTAATAAATGCGGCAATCCTTGCGTTCATCACCAGCGACCGCTCTTTTCTCCCATTCTCTGTCTCCCGACATAAATCGTTGAGTAAAATCGTGGAACGTCGCGCCTGCCGCGGACAAAATAGCGTCTCTAACGAAGGGGCTGTATAATCTTTTCAGGCCGACCATTCTGTCAAGCGAGTCCTGCGCAGCCCAGCAAACGGCGTTTTTATCAATCCTTAGAAGACCGTCGCATTCCATTTGAGAAATAATCGGCGACAAAAAATCAACTTCCAACATATCTTTCTTAAAAAGAGAACGAAAAGAGTTTCGCGAAACGAATTGATTTTCCCCCAAAAATCCGATAATGAAGGAGCGCATTTCTTCTTCTAGGCTAAAATCAACGGAAAAAAACGGAGGAATGAGGGGATTGGATAAATCCCTATTCGGCGCAATAAGCTCATGGTGATACCATAAGGATCCGAATGCGTGCGAAACCGTCCCGTATCCCAAGGCAAGCACGGAACCGCGCCCGCGGCGCCAAGGCGCCTCCCGACTTGACTCCGAATTACAGATAATGGAACTCTTGCACTCATCCCCGCGATACCCGGCTTTCCCTGCCATATAATCCGCCAATCCCAGCAAATGCTCAATCTGCCTGCGTCTCTCAATGGATATGGATTTCCCCTGTTGGCTGAAAAGGGTCTGCGGAGAATCTCTGAAAAGATAGAGATGCATGCAGTCAGGCTCTAGCCCCAGAGCCGTCTCCATGTCTTTAATGAACATCGCGGGAGTCTGCCCATCAAGGCCAACGATTAAATCAATATCGGTTGTAATGTCAGGAGTTTGGGAAAGCATCTGGAAGGCGCGGATAGCAATCTCTTTCGTCTGCCCTTGACGGTTGAGAGAACTCAGCAAAGCGTCGTTAAAAGTCTCAATTCCCATCGCGATGCGATTAAACCCGTGTTTGAGTAGAATATCCAGCTTAGATCGCGTAAGGGTAGCGGGGGAGGTCTCGGAATATATCTCGCAACTCTCGGCGAAATCAAACGAGCGCTTAATATGCGAAAGCAAGTCATCCAGCATTTCGTCATCCATGAAGGTCGGCGTCCCGCCCCCGATATAGAGACTTGAAAGGCGAACGCCGGAAAAAATAGGCCGAAACAGTTCCATCTCGTCTTTGAGCGCCCGCAAACCTTTTTCCGTCGTCGCGCGCCCATGAGGAACTGCCATCTGGCAAAAGCAAAACGTGCACCGGGACGGGCAAAACGGCCAGTGAATGTAGAGGCCTATTTCCGGCGGGGCCAAGCCGGTCTTCACTAGGCCGAGAGTCTTCTCCCATCCCGCGCGGATATGGGGAATTTGAGCCGGTTTAAAACAGCGGGAATGGTTATCAATATCTCCGACCGGGAAATATCTTCGGTTGTCATAAGTAGAAGCCAAAAAAGCG
>JAJZCM010000034.1 GCA_021846045.1 bacterium
GAAGTTTGGCGTGAAATAGGAGCTGGGAGCCCCTAACTGATGGAACGGCTTTTTGGAACCGACGGTATTCGCGGCATTCCGGGCGAATATCCCTTTATCCCGTCTTTTCTTAGCAGTTTGGGCGCGGCGGCTTCGGAATTATTGTCCCGTGATAAATTTTTTTCGTCCAACGGGAGCGCGCCAAAAATCTTGATTGGGAAAGACACCCGCGCTTCGGGACCTTCGATTCTTAAAAATTTGGCTTTGGGGATCGCCGGGCGGATGCGGATGATTGATTGTGGAGTCATTCCGACTCCCGCCATTTCTTATTTGGTTCCGCATTTAAAGGCTGCGGGCGGCATTGTTATTTCAGCCAGCCACAACCCCTCTGAATTTAACGGCATTAAATTTTTCGACTCCCGTGGACTTAAGATTAGCTTGGATTTAGAGCAAAAAATTGAAATGGCCGTGAAAAAATATTCCAGACGGGAATTCACGGTAAAGCCGGTTTTAGAAGACGGAAAAATCTATGAAAAAGAATACGCGGATTTTTTAAAAAGTATCTTTCCTTCGGTTTTGGATTTGTCAAAAATTACTCTGGTTCTTGATTGCGCCAACGGCGCTTCCTACAAAATCGCGCGACCCTTGTTTGAAGGTTTGGGCGCCAAGGTTCATTGTCTGGGCGTTTCCCCGAACGGCTACAACATCAATCGCGGTTGCGGGGCTCTTGAGACCGGTCCCTTAAAGACCGCGGTTTCGGCCTTTAAGGCGGATATCGGCATCGCTTTTGACGGGGACGCGGATCGCGCCGTTTTTTGCGATGAAAAGGGCCATGTCAAGGATGGCGATTTTGTTTTGGCCGTCGCGGCCCTTCGGATGCAGAAATGCGGATTCCTAAAAAAGCAAAGCGTAGTTTTAACGACGATGTCTAACGTAGCTTTGGAAAAATTTCTGTCCGAACGCGGCATTGCCGCTCTCAGCGTCGGCGTCGGCGACCGTCATGTGACCCAGGCTCTTGAGAAAAACGATTTAAGCTTGGGCGGAGAACCTTCCGGGCACATCGTGTTTAGGCGTTTTTTAAGGACCGGAGACGGGATGCTGACGGCGGTTGAAACCCTAGCGGCATTGGCTGAATCCAAAAAGCCTTTCTCTCGGATTCTTCCGGGCTTTAGTCCGTTCCCACAGGTCATTGAAAATGTTAAAGTGTCTTCGAGGACGCCTCTTGAGTCCTTGCCGCATTTTCAAGAGGAAATGAAAAAACAGGAGGCTGTCCTTAAAGGGCACGGACGGCTTTTCGTTCGTTATTCTGGAACGGAACCGCTTTTACGGATTATGGTGGAAGGGCCAAAACTAAATAGGGTGAGGGAAATCGCGAACAATATCGCGGTCGCCTACCGTAAGGATGTGGGCGCGAACTCACGGGAGAAGATTCATGGCCGCGAATAAAAATAAAAATGGAAAAAACATGTCGTTTTCGGGTGGAGTAGCGTTAGGGTTTGATTTAGATCTTTTTTCGTCCATTTCCCGGATTCGAGGCAGTTCTCCTTTGGATTTATCGGTTGTTTCCTCGATCGCAAGACGATCCGGCGCTGACCAAATAGTTCTCCATTTAAGATCCAAATCCGAGGCCGAGGTTTTAAAACTATGCAAGGGCCCAGGAAAGACTTGCCTAAAAATTGAGCCGAAATCCGAACTCGTGGCGGCGGCCTTAAGCGCCGCGCCTTCTTCGGTGTGCTTGGTTTCAAGAATCGAGGGACGTCCCGCGCCGATTATTTTTTCCGACTCTTCAGTTGCCACGATGAAAAAAGCGGTTTTGGCGCTCAAAAAGAGAAAAATCGAAGTTGGCGTTTCTCTTAAAGCCGAGGCAGTGAGTTTAAGGCGCGCCCGCGCTTTGGACGCTGACTTTGTGGAAATTTGCGCCTTGGATTACGCGAAGGCTTCCGGACAAAAAAAGGTCAAGGATGAATTGGAAGAGTTGCAATTGGCCGTCTATCTCGCCTCGGAGTTGGGCTTAAAACCCTGGGTGGCCTGCGGAATTAATTATAAAAATGCGCGGGCGGTCTCTAAAATGACGCGTTTATCCGGAGTCAACGCCGGTTGGGCTGTCGCCGCTCATTCTATTCTTTGGGGGCTTAAATCCGCCGTGAGCGAGATGAAGATTTTAATCGCCTAGGGGCGCTGAGGAAACCTTATGTGTGGAATTGCTGGCTACGTCGGGGAAAGAGAAGCGGTTCCCTTGGTTTTAGAGGGGCTGAAAAGCCTGGAATATAGGGGGTATGATTCCGCAGGCATTGCGGTTTTATCCGAAGGAAAAATTGACCGCCGGCGGGCCTCGGGAAAACTTGTCAACCTCAAAAATTTACTGCGTAAAGAACCCTTAGACGGCTCTCCGGCCTTGGGGCACACCCGCTGGGCAACCCATGGGCGGCCCTCGGAAGAAAATGCCCATCCCCATGCGGACTGCTCGGGGTCCCTAGTCGTCATCCACAACGGGATCATCGAAAATTTTTTGGAATTAAAAGATCGCTTGACCCAACAGGGGCATCATTTCGCTTCCGACACCGATACCGAGGTCATCGCGCATTTGATCGAGGAAAATTTTTCGGCTTTGATTAAGGCTTCTTCCAATGGAAACAAAAAAAGCGGCGAGAAAAATTTTTTTGAAGCGGTGCGCTTGACGCTTCAGGATTTAAAAGGCGCTTACGCCTTGGCGATTATTTCCGCCCATGCGCCGGGGTCTTTAATCGCGGCGAAAACTGCTTCGCCCTTGGTCATCGGACTGGGAGAGGGCGAAAATTTTCTGGCCTCGGATGTCCCGGCCTTTCTAGAGTATACCCGTCAGGCCGTTTTTCTTAACGATGGGGAAATGGCTCTTTTAAAGGCATCTTCCTGTGAGTTTTTCGATATTGCCGGACACCCCATTCAAAAAAAGCCGGTTCAAATCTCCTGGGATCGAAGTATGGCGGAAAAAGGCGGCTATCGCCATTTCATGCTTAAGGAAATTCACGAGCAACCCGAAGCCTGCGAGGAAACCTTGCGCGGCCGGATTTTTCCCTTGGTTGAAGGCGCGCTTGAAAAAGAGGCGGGGTTTAAGAGCGGATATCTTAAATCCGTCAAAGCCATTTACATGGTCGGCTGCGGAACGGCCTACCACGCTTGCCGGGTGGCAAAATTCTGGCTTGAAGAGATGGTCGGGCTTCCTATTTTTGTCGAGATCGGCTCTGAGTTTAGATATCGCGACGTCCGCTTGGAAGAGGGAGATTTGGTTGTCGCAGTCAGTCAATCCGGGGAAACCGCCGATACTTTGGCCTCAATTCGCCTCGCGAAATCAAAAAAAGTTCCAATTTTAGCGATTACCAACACTTTGGGATCCGCCATTTCACGGGAAGCGGATTATAATCTCTACACCCGATGCGGCCCGGAGCTCGGGGTGGCTTCAACCAAGGCTTTTACCGGCCAATTGGCGGCCTTGTTTGCGTTCGCCCTTCACATGGGGCTTTCAAGAAAAACCCTGCCGAAGGCCAAGGCCTTGGAATTGGCCCGGGAGGCCGCGCACATTCCGACCTTGATTCGCGAGACCCTGAAATTGGAAGAAAAGACCCGCCAAATCGCGAAGAATTTTTTTAAGAGCCGGAATTTTATTTTTATCGGTCGTCGCCTCAATTATCCCATAGCCTTGGAAGCGGCTTTAAAACTTAAGGAAATTTCCTATATCCACGCGGAGGGCTTTGCTGCGGGCGAACTTAAGCATGGTTCGATTGCCCTCATTGATGAGGAAATGCCGGTGGTCGCGATCGCGACGCATTCCCCGGTTTTCGATAAGACGGTCTCTAATTGCGAGGAAATCCGAGCGCGGGGGGGGCAGGTCATTATGCTTAAGACCAAGGGCGACCCCGAGGTCCGGGCCGATTACGTTTTGGAGCTTCCGATGATTTCAGAAGCATTGGCCCCGATTCTTTCGGTTATTCCGCTTCAGATGCTGGCTTATTATGTCGCGGCGTTGAGGGGGCTGGACATCGACCAACCCAGAAATCTTGCCAAAAGCGTCACCGTCGAATAATTTATCCGGCTTGAGTTTGGGGCTGGATATTATCGAAGTAGCCCGTATTGAATCTTTGGCCGCGCGCTCCAAAAAATTTTTGCCGCGAATTTTTACTGATGAAGAAATCGCCTATTGCCGCCTAAAAAAAAATCCCTGGCCGCATTTCGCGGTCAGGTTTGCCGCCAAGGAAGCGGTCTGGAAGGCTTTGGGACAAAAAGGGTTGACGCTTAAGGATATTTCCGTCGCTCGCGATAAAAATGGGCGCCCCAGCGTCCTTTTGCGCGGGAAAAAAGTGAATGACATCGAATTGTCCTTGACCCACAGCCGTGATTATGCCCTAGCGGTCGCGGCCGGTCTCGCTCATTAGCGCCTAATGAAAAAATTTTTAACGCCGAGATTCCCCGAGGATCATAAGGGCGTCTTTGGCCACGCCTTGATTGTGGCCGGTTCGCGCGGGATGATGGGGGCGGCTCTATTGGCGGCCAAATCCTGCTTAAAATCCGGCGTGGGGCTGGTCAGTCTTGGAATTCCCAAAAGTTTTGAGGCGACGGCGGTTTCTTTTGTTCCCGAGGCGTTGACCGTGGGTTTGGATGAGACTTTGGCGGGTTCGATTTCGCGGCGAGCGTTTAAACAAATTGAACGCGCCCGGCAAAAGCGAAATTTTGATGTTCTTGCCATTGGGCCCGGTCTTTCCCAAAACCCCGAAACGGGAGAATGTCTTCGCTTAATCTTGGAAATGGATATTCCGTCTATTTTGGACGCAGATGCCTTGAATTTAATGGCCTTAAGTTCCGCGAAGTTTTCCCCTATCATGAAAAAGCGCAAAAGCCCGTCTATTTTAACCCCTCATGCGGGAGAAATGGCGCGGTGTTTGGGAATTCCGCTTTCCAAAGCGATGTTGGAACGTTCTTCGTGCGCCCACCGCTTGGCCGAGAAATTCAACGCGACGGTGATTTTTAAAGGCCACCCAAGCCTGATTACGGGGGATGGCAAGGAAGCGGCCAACTCAAGCGGGAACACCGGGCTTTCGCGCGGCGGAAGCGGAGACGTGCTGACCGGTCTTGTCTGCGGCTTGTGGGCTCAGAACCTTTCGTCCCGGCGGCTTAAAGGCGTTGGAGCCTTTGAAACTGCGGTTTTAGGGGCTTACTTGCATGGGTTTGCCGGAGATTTGGCCGAACAAGAGCTCACGCCTTACGCAATGACTTCTCAAGACCTGATTTCTTTTTTTCCGGAAGCGTTCAAAACCCTATGCCGAAAGTAGGCGCGGATTTTTCTTTTTACTCATCCAGCGTGGATGAGACCCAAGCTCTGGGATTCAAGTTAGGGCGCGCTTTAAAGCCCCTAGATATTGCGTGTCTTGCTGGAAACTTGGGCGCCGGTAAGACCGCTTTTGTCCAAGGCGCGGCCAGGGGAGCCGGTTTTAAAGGAGACGTGATGAGCCCGAGTTTCGGCTTGGTGAGGCTTTACCGAACCCCGAAACTGAACCTTTACCACATGGATTTGTTTCGTATTTCCGATCAGGAGACTGGAGAAATCGGCCTTGAGGATTCTTTCGGCGACCCCAAAGGCGCTTCCTTGATCGAATGGGCCGGGGCTGCCCGAATCTATTTGCCTTCCGACCGACTTGAAATTTTGTTCGAGTATAAAAAAGGCGGACGTCAAATTTCCTTTTGCGCCTTGGGGCCGAAATCCCTGCGGCTTTTAGAAGCGCTTTAAGGCCCTTAGGGCTCGACCCATTTTCCGTGGACTTTGATCAAATCAATGAGGGCTTGGACGGCTTCTGTTGTGGGAACGCCTTTTTTGACGCATTCCTTTCCGACGTAGAGGTTGATCTTGTCCGGGGCCCCGCCTACGTATCCGAAATCGGCGTCCGCCATTTCTCCAGGGCCGTTGACGATGCAGCCCATGATTGCGATCTTAACGCCCTTGAGGTGCCCGGTTTTGTTTTTGATACGCTCAGTGGTCGTTTGGAGATCGAAAAGGGTCCTGCCGCAGGAAGGGCAGGAGACAAATTCAGTTTTGGTGATGCGGCTTTGGGCTCCCTGGAGGATGTCATAGGAAAGCCTTAAATCATCCTTGGGGTTTTCCAAGGGGCTTAATTCAAAAGAATCCCCGAGCCCGTCGCTTAACAGGCTTCCGGTTAAAACTGAGGATTCGAGGAGCCGGGTTTCTGCTTGTTCAAAATGGGGCGCGTGGATGTGAATTGGAAGCAGGGCGGCTTTGGCCGCGAGCTTGCGGTACTCATAAATTAAAGAAGCCGAATCATAAAGTCCTTCTTGGAGATGATTCGGCACGCTTTCGCTTCGCGAGCAAGGAACGCAGGATATTTCTTGTCCCTGGAGGCTCAATAAAACCGGAAGGCCTTCTTTTTGCGCCAGTTCCGCCATTTGAAGCGTCTCGTCTGCGCTTCTGCCTTCAATTAAAAGCGCTGTGCCCGCGGACACGGCCTCTTGGCAGAAAGCGGGAAAATCTTTTGAGCCCTTCGTCCAACTGATGAGGTCAAAATGCTTGAGGGTCTCCCGCGAGATTGTATCAAGGGTTTCAAAGCGGCCTAGAAAGGCCAACCGCGAGGTCTCGGGCGCAAGAGAGGTTCTTAATTGGATAAAGGCCTTAGCCTCGGCGGGGTTTTTAATTTTAAAGGCCAAAATCTCCGGATCGGCTCCGTTTCCGCTTTTAAGCTGGGACTCAAACCATGAAAGAATCTGCGGGGCCGTCCATGAAGAGGGAATGGAGGTTATGACTCGGACTGGATTGTCTTTTCCGATCATAAAGGGTCCCACGCGAAGTATCGCGCTTGCCCTGCGGGCGTAGCTGTAGAAATCGGGGGTATATTTGAGCCCCGCGTCTTCAGCCGAATCATAACGTCCTTCTTGGAGATGCTTCGGCACGCTCTCGCTTCGCGAGCGAGGAACGCAGGGAGAAGCCTTCTTGTTGGGCTTTTGCTGATAAGGCTTGGCGAGGGCATAGCAGACCGGAATTTCAAACTCGGGGTCTTCAGTCAAAGAGACCCGGATCGTGTCTCCGATGCCGTCGGCCAGCAAGCTTCCAATTCCGATTGCGGATTTAATCCGTCCGTCTTCTCCCCCTCCGGCTTCGGTCACTCCCAAATGAAACGGATAGTCCATTCCCAATTCATTCATGCGCGCCGCCAAGAGGCGATAGGCCGCGATCATGATTTTAGGGTTTGAGGCCTTCATGGACAAAACGATGTCATGAAAACCATTTTTCTCGCAGATACGGACAAATTCAAGGGCGCTTTCGACCATGCCCAGAGGCGAGTCCCCATAGCGGTTCATGATGCGGTCGGATAAGGAGCCGTGATTGGCGCCGATTCTCAATACCCTTTTCAGACGCTTGAGCTTCTCGACGAGCGGCGTGAAGCGTTCTTCAATTCGCTCGATTTCCTTGGCGTATTCGGCGTCGGTATACTCTTTGACGGAAAAACGCTTGGTGTCAACGAAATTTCCGGGGTTGATGCGCACTTTTTCAACGTATTCCGCGGCTTCCATCGCCGCTGCGGGGGAAAAATGGATATCGGCGACCAAGGGGACGTTGACGCCTTTCTTGAGAAGTCCTTCCTTTATTTTGCCGAGGGCCTTTGCGTCCGCCGGAGTGGGAGCGGTAATGCGGATGATTTCACATCCGGCCTCGGCCATGCGGAGGGCTTGAAGGGTGGTGGCCTCGACATTGAGAGTGTCAGTCGTGGTCATCGATTGGACGCGGATGGGGTTTTCTCCCCCGATGCCGACGTTTCCTACCATGACGACTCTCGTTTTGCGCCGATGATAGTGAAAAAGGCCTTCGCAGTATTTAAGCGGGCTTGTCAATGTCTCTGACGGTGTCACGAGCCTATTCTATAAAATTATCGCGTCCTACTCTCTATTTTCAGTAGAATCTATCATATTCGTATGCCGTAGTCCCTGATGGAGGCGATTGGAAATAAACCAAAGAAGAAGATGGGGTTTGTGCCTAGCGTTCGTTGCTTTTTTTGCGGCTTGCCACAAAAACAGCTCCAGTTCTTCTTCTTCCGGAACAGTGAGCGGCGCGACCGGGGATTTGACGAATCTCGTTCTCAGCTATTCCAGCATCACTCCAGCCTCAGTTCAGCCGCGCCAAATGATGACCCAAGGCCGATTGGAGAAGCCTGCCGCCTTCAACACCTGCGCGGGAATCAGCCTCAACATAACCTACACACCGACATCACCCGCGAGCTGTCCCAATACGACCGATGTTTCCGCTATTTACTCAGGAACCGAGACTATGTTTCTATCCAGTTGCACGGCGGGAGGCTATACCTTTTACGGAAACATGGATATCTCCTTCGGCGCCAACAGCGAGACCATTTGCGTGACCAGTGCGGGTTCGGTGGATTACCTAGGCGGACAGATAAATCTGGTATCATCGAGCATGACGATTACAGGCAACGGAATCAACGTGCCCTTGTCGTTGACCGTAATTTCAGGCATTCCAACGGGAACCACTTCCAGCGCCAGCGCCTGCGGACAGCATTTCTCGGTGACCGCTCAGCAGTAGAAGATTATTTGGGCCGATCGATTTTTTGAACGGCCGGCAGATCGAAGAAAAATTCGGTTCCCCTGCCTTTTTCAGTGTTAAAGCCGATCGTTCCGCCCATTTCTTCGATAATCGCTTTGGAGATCGACAGTCCCAATCCCGTTCCCTGCTTTGAGCCCGCAGCCTGGGAAAATTTTTGGAACACCCGTTCCTGGAACTCTTCCGGAATTCCGGGACCGGAATCGATGACCGAAACGCGCACGAAGTCATCCCATTGGGCTGAGGAAATTTCGACGGCTTGGCCTTGGGAGGAATATTTGACGGCGTTGGTGAGAAGGTTTGCCATCACCTGAAAAAATCTCCCTTCATCTGCGTTGATTTCGACTGATGGGATGAGGCTGCGAATCTTGATGCTGACGCCGAATTTTTGAGCGTAGGCCGAGTTTAAATCCGCGGCTTTTTTGAGAAGCGGTTCAAGGGCGAGAGTCCGCATGTGAAATTCCATCCGCCCATATTCTAATTTTTGGATGTCCAGAAAATCGTTGACGAGTTCAATTAAATGCGCGCTGCTCTGATGGGCAATGGAAAGGAGCTTGTCAATCGATGGGGTTGAGACCGGCTTTGTTTCCTCGACTAATACCGATAGAGAGGCGTGAATGGCGGTCAAGGGGTTTCTCATCTCATGGGTGGCCATTGCGATAACCTCGTCTTTCATGAGGGCTATCTTTTTTTGTTCGGTGATGTCCCGCGCGCTTGCGTAGATGAGACGATCGGGAATGGAGGAAACGGCGTTCCAGCGCAGCCATTTAGGCGAGCCGTCCTTGCAGAGAATACGGGCATCAAAATCCGTCAGGGAAAAGCCCAAGATAAGGCGCTCAATTTCATCGGAAATTTTCTTGCGGTCTTCCGGAATAAAAAAATCCATGATGGGGCGCGAAATGATTTCAGCGGGCGAATACCCCAAGGTTTTTCCCCAGGCGGGGTTGATTTGTTCGAAAAAGCCGGAAAAATTGGCGACGCAGAATAAATCCACCGACAAACGGAAAAACCGTCCCCGTTCTTCTTCCAGGCGGAGCCTTTCGTTTAAATCCTGATAAATAATCCAGGCCGCCAGACACAGGAAGATCAGGCCGGCTAATATAGCGGAGGTGATGGCCGAGATCATTTTTTTGGTGCTTTTTTCGGCGGCGGCGATGCGAAGGGTCAATCTCCGGCGTTGCCTGCTTTTAACCGCCTCAATGTATTTCCTAATGAGAAGGGTGATCCCGTTGGTATGTCCGGTTCGAAGGACGGCTTGCGCGGAGGCGAGGCCGTTTCTTTTTCGGATTGTAATGAGCATATCCGCGATTTTAAATCGCTCGATGATAAAAGGTTCAAGCATCCTGATTTGTTCTTGTCCGATGTCGGGCGGGGCAAGAAGGGAATTAATGTTTTGAAGCGTTTGAAGGGCGCGTTTTTGATATTCGTTGTAAGAGTCGATATATCTCTCTTGGCCGGTGATGAGATAAAGTCTTTCCTCGCTGATGGCCGTTTCAATTTCAGAGAGAAGCCGGTTGAGAAAATGCAAATCTTCCTGCGTGTGGGATATCCATTTTTGGGTCCCTATGAATTGGGACAGGGTTGCGTAGGAGGCAAATCCAGTGGCGGCGAGGACTAAGAAAGCCGAGACGAAGCCGACAGCCAGCTCGCTTTTTAAGGAAAAACGAATGCGCATGAATAACCCCCGAGGTTAGGCGTTGTCAAGGAATAATATGAACGATTTGGGAGCGCAAGCCTGCGTCGAATTCGAGGCGCGACGAGCAACGAAGAAGTCGGCCAGGATCGCGCTTCCCCTTCGGGGCCAGGCGATTTTGGGCTGCGACTTCGGCTCTCCTCGCTTACATACCACAGAGGGTATGCTCGCTCGTCGTTTCTCGTCTCGCTCCAAACTTGCCTGGCCAAATCGTTCATATTATTTCTTGACAACGCCTTAGTATACATCAATACAGGCCCAAGGTCCGGACAGATAAATTCGATTTCCCGTCATTTTTTTTGCGTTGAGCATCTTGAGGACGTGAACAATGTCGCGTTTCTGAAGAACGATGAAAACCTGTTTGCCTGATAGAGGAAGCTCTTTTATCTCCGCGTCGTCTCCAAAGCGGTCTTGATTGTTTTTTAGACTCTTGGCGTAAGCCAATTCCCCGGTCCAGTTAAGCGCCTTTTCCACCGGGCGCCGGGTGTAAAACGGAATTCCTTGAAGGTAGATGCCGTCGGTGTAAATTAAATCTCCCGGTTTAATGAATTGATTGATGAATTGCCCGATGTTTTTTGCGCTCAGAAAGTCGGAATCGAATTGAAAGGCGTAGAGACCCAGAAACCCGGCCAGCCACGCGCAGATAAAGGGCTTCCAGAGTCTTGGAGAAATTTTTGGGCCTAGAACTTTTTCGGGCGCGTCTTTTTCGAAGACAAAGCTCCAAAGCGCGGCAGCGTAAAGAAGCAAGACGGCGGCGGCGACAACGACGTTGAGATTGGGGTTTGGAAGGCCAGGCGGGATGAGCTTTGCCCCAAAATGCGTACGGAGGAGAACGGCGGCGAGGATGGAGGCGATGATAAAAATGACGGAAAGAATCATCGCCGTATTTTGAGCCCAGCGCTGAAGCGGCTTTTTAAATTCCCGCGCCGCCAGCAGGCACGCCTGCGGAATGACGGGCAGGATGTAGGTGATGAGTTTGGAGTGAGAGATGGAAAAAAATGCCATGATCATCAAAACCCAAATGGCGATAGAGGTTTCCGGCAGATCTTTTTTTATCCCTGAAATTCCTTTCCATAATCCGGCCAAGGCCAAGGGGCTCCAGGGTAAAACCGCCAGCGGAAAAATCAGGATGAAGAAATACCAAGGGTTTGAGCGGTGGTATTTAGGGGTTAAAAAGCGAAGAACGTGCTGCTCCCAGAAGAAGAATTTAAAAAAGCCGGGGTGGCGCTGTTCCATGACCCAAAACCAGGGAAAAAGAAGAGCGGCGAACAGGAGAAGCCCTTGGATTTTGAAAAGAAGGGAAAAGTTTTTTCTTAGCGAGGGGACGGCCAAGACCGACAGAATCGCCCATCCGCCGGGAAAAACAAGGCCAATGAGCCCCTTGGATAAAAAGGCTAAAGCCGAAAAGGCCCAGGCGCCGGGCGCGGCCCAAGAGGCGTCCTCGGGGCGCAGGAGGGTTCTTAAAATGAGGGAAAAAGAGCCCAATAGAAAAACGGTGACCGGCAAATCCGGCGTGATGTAATGGGAAAGGAAAAAATAGAGGAGACTCGTTGAAAGAAAGATGCCGGCCAGAAAACCCGTCTCAAAATCAAACAGCCACGAGCCGGTCCAAAGAATAAGCAAAATCCCTAGAATGGACAAAAGTGCGGTGGGAAGGCGGGCTGCGGCTTCGTTGACGCCAAAAATCTTGTAGCTTGTTTTTGCCAGCCAATAGCCCATCGGGGGCTTTTCGACGTAATCGAAATAGTCCAAAGTCGGGGTCGCCCAGTGTTTGAGGACCAGCATTTCCCTGGGCACTTCCGCATACCTAGCGTCGTCGACTTCAATCAAGGGATGCCCAAGGCTCCAGAAGGGCATCGAAATGGTCAATAAAAACAGCCAAACAAAAGGCGAGGGGAGGCGTTTGAAATTTTCAAGCCACTTCAAGGAGCACCTTGCCGAATTGATTTTGTTCCGCCAAATATTGATGGGCTTTCGCGGCTTCTTGAAGCGGGAAAACCTTGTCTATGATCGGGCGCAATTGGCCCTGATTGACGAGCTTTGCAACCTCGCGCATTTCGGATAAATTTCCCATTTTTGCGCCTAAAATTTGCAGCTGGCGGCTGAAGAGATACCGCATGTCCAGTTGGACGTTCGGGCCGCTAGTTGAGCCGCAGGTGATGAGCTTTCCGCCAAAAGCCAGACTTTTGATTGCGGCTTCAAAAACAGCCGGGCCGATATGCTCAAAGACGATGTCCGCCATTTTTCCTCCGGTGATTTTGATGACTTGCCGGGCAATGTCTTGAGGCGGAGAATGGATAACCGCATCCGCCTTAAGGGATTTCGCTTTTTCTAGTTTTTCCTCGGAGCGGGAGGCGGCGATGACAAACGCCTTATTTAGTTTCGCAATTTGAATCGCGGCGGCGCCAACTCCGCTTCCCGCGCCCATCACGAGAACGGTTTGATTGGGATGCAGGTTTCCCAATCCCATCAGCATGTGCCAGGCGGTTAGAAAAGTAAGGGGGTAGGCCGCGCCTTCTTTAAAACCGACGGAACTGGAAAGAGGCAATAGGTATTTTTCCGGAACGCATAGATATTCCGCGCATCCTCCCGGCCCGCCTTGGGCGCCGATGATGCCATAACTGGCGCAATAGCTATCTTTTCCCGCAATGCAGAAATAACAGGTTCCGCAGGAGCGTCCAGGATGCACGGCGACGCGGTCGCCAACTTTGATTGAGGAAACTCCTGGTCCCAATTCGGCGACTTCTCCGGAAACGTCGGACCCGGGAATATGAGGCAATTTGATTTTATAAGAAGGAATTCCTTCCCGAATCCAAAGATCGAGATGGTTGAGCGCGCAGAAACGGACGCGCACCAAAACCTCTCCTTGATTAGGCGTCGGTTTGGGAATTTCCGCCCATTTGAGATTTTCAGGACCCCCGAATTTTTCAAGAATGACAGCCTTCATTAGTGTAGCGCCTCCAACGCTCATTTACATTTGGAAAGGCCGTCATTCCGGCGTAAGCCGGAATCCAGGCTATCAAGTTCATTTAAAGAGCCGTTGGAAACCTGGACCCCGACTTTCGTCGGGGTGACGACGGAGGAAGCGCCGGAGTGACGAGTAAAGATACTTATGGGACACAACATTAGCGCGCAACCACCGCTTTTTTCGGCGCGAGATATTCTTTTTCCTCCATCCAGTCGTCGTTATAAATTTTTGAAAGGTATCTCATGCCGGTGTCGGGCAATAAAGCGACGACGAGGTCTTTTTCAGTGAGTTTCTTGGCGAGTTCGAGCGCGGCCCAGACTGCGGCGCCGGAGGAGCCCCCCGAGAAAATTCCTTCTTTGGTCGCGAGGCTTCGGGTCGTTAAAAAGGCGTCCTTGTCGGTAACCTGAATGACGTCGTCCGGTAATTTTAAATCCATCGTCGAGGGAAACATGTCTTCGCCGATTCCCTCAATCACATAAGGATGGGCTTCGCCCGTGCGGTCGAATTTAATTTTCTCGTAGTAGATGGATCCTATCGGGTCGGCGCCGATGATTTTGACTTTGGGATTCTGATCTTTCAGATACCGTCCGATTCCGCTGATTGTGCCGCCGGTTCCCATTCCGGCGACGAAATGCGTGACTTTTCCTTCCGTATCTTTCCAAATTTCAGGTCCCGTGGTCCGGTAATGGGTTTTAGGATTTTCGGGGTTAAAATATTGGTTCGGATAAAACGAGTTGGGAATTTCCTTGGAAAGTCTTTCCGCCACGGAATAAAAGCTTTGAGGGTCATCGGGAAGGACGGCGGTCGGGCAGACGATAACTTCAGCCCCCAGCGCTTTTAGAAGGTTAATTTTTTCACGAGATTGCTTGTCGGTGATCGTAAAAATGAGCTTGTAGCCTTTAATGGAGGCCGCCAGAGCCAAGCCGATGCCGGTGTTTCCGGAGGTTCCCTCAATGATGGTCCCGCCGGGCTTTAAGATGCCGCGCTTCTCGGCGTCTTCAATCATCGCGATTCCGATGCGATCTTTGACCGATCCGCCGGGATTAAAAAATTCGCATTTGACGTAAACGGAAGCCTTGATATTTTGTGTCATGCGGTTGAGCCGAACCAGCGGCGTGTTTCCGACGGTTTCGAGTATGTTTTCGTATTTCATGTTATACCTCTTGTCTTCGAGTGAGCGCTTCAGAGAGCGTTCTTTCATCCAAATAGTCTAGGTCTCCTCCCAAAGGAACGCCATGGGCGATGCGGGTGATTTTGATGGGAAGGTCTTTTAAAAGCTGGGTCAGATAAAGGGCGGTCGCTTCTCCCTCGGTGTCGGGGTCGGTTGCCAAAACAACTTCTCCGCTTCCTGGGGAAAACGCTCGCGCGCGGGAGAGCAGTTCCTCGATTTTCAAATGTTGTGGAAATTTTCCGTCCAAGGGAGACAGCGCCCCATGAAGCACATGATAAAGCCCTCTATAGCTTCGCGCCCGTTCAAAGGCAACGACGTCTTGGGGCTCCTCGACGACGCAGAGGACGAGGGGGTCCCGGCTTTGATCTGCGCAGATGCGGCAAATTTCCTCTTCGGTAAAATCGAGGCATCTCCGGCACAGGCGCATCGCGCTTTTGGCTTCTCGAATGGCGGCAATCAGGCTTTCAGCCTCGTTTTGAGGCGAGCGCAAAAGAAAAATGGCCATCCGTTCCGCCTGCTTGGGGCCGATTCCCGGCAGACGCTTGAGTGAAGAGATGAGTTTTTGAAAAGACTTCATTTTTTTATGACCCGTCCCCCGAGAATTTGCTGTGCCTTGTCAAAAGATTCCGTAGCGGCGTTGGAGGCAGGCGAAGATCGGTCTGGAGCTTTCTCCATGATTTCAAGTGAAATGGAATTTCCCGACATTTTGCTCAAGGCTTCCTGAATAAAAGTCAGATTTTTTTTTGCTTGGGAGGCGTCGAAAGATTGAGTAAAAATAAGGCGCCATCGTTGGGGGGAATCCTGGGACAATTCGGCTTTGGCCAGAGCGGACGATAAAGCAGGCTTTTCGGATTCAAGGGATTTGAGAAATTGAGGCCAAAGCTCGTAATGAGCGGCTTTGTCGGTTGATTTTTGGGGTGGTTTCTCCTCCAAGGGCTCTTCCAAGGGAGACTCATCCAAAGCGTCCGACATTTCCTCGGAGACGGGAGGCGGCGAGCTAATCGGCGAAGTCCGACCCTGGGAGATTTTCGATTCCAAGGCTTCCAAACGCTTGACCCATGCGGGTAAATCTGCGGCCGCTTCCAACATTCCAAAAAGCCCCAGTTCAAGATTAAGAAAGGGGGAGTCGCTAAAGCGCAAGTCTTCCATGACGGCATTCAGCCGCTTTAAAATGAAGGTCAAAGCCGCGAGGTTTGTTTTTTTCTTGAGGCTTTCCGCCGGACCCTTGAGAGCGATGGCCGGCTGATAAAAACTGCGGTAAATTTCGTGGAAAAAAGAGCGAAGATCCTTGACGATTTGCGAGGGGGCCAAACCCTCTTCCTCGGCCATAGCCAGCCGCTTTCCCAAAACCTCCATGTTTTTATCAATCAGCGCTTGGGCGAGACTTTCGATCGTTTCTTTCGGAGAAAATCCCAATAAATTCCTGACGGAAGTCTCGGTCAGTGGGCCATGGCTTGCGGAACGGCATTGATCGAGAAGGCTGATGGCGTCCCGCGCCGCGCCTTCGGAAGCCTGGGCTAAAAGAAAAAGGGCTTGGGCGTCCGCTTCGATTTTTTCCTGTTGGGCAATGGAGGCTAGGTGGCTTGCGAGAATTTCACTTGAGAGCGGGCGAAAGCGGAAGCGCTGGCATCTGGAGACAATCGTCGGAGGAATCTTTGATGATTCGGTTGTCGCCAGAATGAAAACAACTCGCGGCGGCGGCTCTTCCAGCGTCTTAAGCAGGGCGTTGAACGCGGCGGTTGAAAGCATGTGGGCTTCATCGATGATGAAAATTTTATAACGATCCCGATGGGGGACAAGGCCGATGGTCTCGATGATGGCTTCGCGGACGTTGTCAACGCCGGTGTTGGAGGCGGCGTCCATCTCCAGGACGTCCAAGGATGCCGAGCGCGCGATTTCGATGCAAGAGTCGCACTTAAGGCAGGGTTCGGAAGAAAGACCCGTTGAACAGTTCAAAGATTTTGCGAGGATTCTCGCCGTCGTCGTCTTCCCGATGCCGCGAGGACCGGTAAAAAGGTAGGCGGGATAAATTTTCCCGGCCTTGAGGGCGTTCTTAAGAGTTTTCGACACCGTCTCTTGGCCAATGACCTCATCGAAATTTCGCGGCCTAAATTTTCTTGCAAGCGGGAGATAGTCGCTCATTTCAGGGCTCTTTCTCCGTCAAAACTAATCGTGCCGGGGCCGAAGGCTAAGACCATGAGAAGGCCTCCCATGATAGCGAGGTTTTTAATCAGATGGGTTCGCTGGTCGGGAGTGATATGAAAAATCAAGGTGACTGGAATCAAGAATGCGGCTAGCGTAGCGGCTCCCCAGCGGCTGTAAAAACCCAGGGCCAAGGAGAGTCCTCCAGCCGCTTCAACGAAAATAGCGAGAGCGCAGAGAAAGTAAGGGGTGGGAATTCCGTAAACCATCATAACCTTGGCTGTCGCATCGAAATGAATCATCTTTCCGAACGCGGCGGCAAGAAAGGTCAGAGCGAGCAGTAAACGCCCTAAGAAGGCGCAGTAATCTTGGCGGGCCACTTAGATGAAGATACCAAAGGGGCTTTACCCCTGTCAAATGATAACGCTAAATCAAAGTCCGAACTTTATTTTGCGTTATCTTCGTTTGCGGTCTAAAGACCGCCTCGGCCTTTTATTATTGCTGTCCTGTCGGAGAGGGAACGGCGGGGGCTCCACCCGCAGGCTGGGCGGATTGTTGAATCGTCTGTTGAACATTCGGCGGGATGCCTTGTCCTTGGGGCATATTCTTCATGATGCTTTTAATTAGATCTCCGGTATTGGGGGCCTGCTGTCCAGATCCTGGAGAGGGAATCGGGTTTCCGCCTTGAGAGGCAGGATTTCCAAACGGGCTTGGTTTAAGTTGGGGGATTGAAGCAGGTTGAATCGTTTTTGCTAATTTTCTTGGCCTAATTTGAGTTAGGGATTTAGGCTTAAAAGATTTCTTGATTATTTTTTTGGCCTTTTTCTTTGGTTTGGGCGGAGGAGGAGTCTGGGGCGTTTTGTCTCCGACGACCAGATTAAGGGAGCTTTGATTTGAGACCGGCGGGGTTAGAGTTGGGGGCGCGCCGGGCGGAGCCGGCGTTTCGGCGGGGGTTAATTTCTGTCCCACCTTCATCGTACGCGCGTAAAATATGCTGCCGTTCATCTGTGACGGCTGAGGTTCATGAAGAGCCGAGAGTTTGGATAAAAGGATAATTAAAAGAGGCAAAACAAGGAGAACGATTCCGCCAATAAGAAGCAAACGGTTTTTCTTGTTGAGCTCTTCCGCTTTCGATTCCTCGCTTGGATTTTGTTCGCCGCTCATTTAGGAGCCCTTAGAATTAGTGTAACAGGTTGCGGGTTGAATTTCAAGGTAGCGCCCAGTGTGGGAATGGGGGTTTTGGGCGATTTCTTTGGGCGTTCCGGACGCGACTAATTGCCCGCCGCCGGCGCCGCCTTCCGGACCTAAATCGATAATCCAATCGGAACTGCGAACGACGTCGAGATTGTGCTCAATGACCAAGACCGTGTTTCCGTGATCAACCAGTCGGTGAAGAACGCCGATGAGTTTATCTACGTCCGCAAAATGAAGCCCCGTTGTCGGCTCATCAAGGATGTAGAACGTTTTTCCGGTGTCTCGCCTTCCCAATTCGGCGGCGAGTTTGACGCGCTGGGCTTCTCCTCCGGACAGAGTGGTGGCGGCTTGTCCTAGGGTGACGTATCCGAGACCCACATCCTCGATGGTCTTTAGAATTCTAGACAGGAGCGGATGATTCTCAAAAAATATCCGCGCTTCTTCAACGCTCATCGCTAAAACCTCGGCGATGTTTTTCCCCTTGTAGCGAATAGAGAGAGTTTCCTCGTTAAAGCGCGCGCCCCGGCATTCGTCGCAGGGCACGTAGACGTCGGGTAGAAACTGCATTGAAATTTGAAGAGCGCCGTCTCCGGAGCAATTTTCGCATCGGCCGCCCTTGACGTTGAAGGAAAAGCGCCCGGGCTTGTAGCCCCGCGCCCGTGACTGGGGAAGTAGGGCGAAAATTTCCCGAATTGGAGACCACAGTCCGGTGTAGGTGGCGGGGTTTGAGCGTGGAGTCCGGCCGATGGGCGATTGATCGACGACGATCACCTTGTCGATATTCTCTGTTCCAGTCAGAGCCCGGCAAGCCCCCGGCGCGTCTTTAGAGGCGTAAAATTTTTGGGCGAGAGATTTGTAAAGAATTTCATGAACGAGAGTTGATTTCCCCGATCCCGAAACCCCCGTGACCGAAACAAACAGGCCGAGAGGAATCTTGACGTTGATGTTTTTAAGATTGAACTGTTTCGCGCCCAAAATCGAAATCCATTGCCCCGCCGTTGGGCGGCGCAAGGCGCGGTTTTGAAGAGATTTCTTTTCTCCCCGCAGATAAGCCCCTGTTAGAGAGCTTGAAGAGGCCAGAATTTGTTTCGGCGTTCCTTGAGCGATGATCTCTCCGCCGTGGATGCCCGCTCCCGGCCCAAGATCGACGATCCAATCGGCATTGAGCATAGTTTCCTCATCGTGCTCGACGACGATTAAGGTGTTTCCGATGTCCCGCAGGCGTTTTAGAGTAGAGAGAAGTCTTGTATTGTCCCTCGGGTGAAGGCCGATGGAGGGTTCGTCAAGAACGTAGAGAACTCCGCTGAGCCCCGATCCGATTTGAGTTGCCAAGTGAATTCTTTGCGCTTCTCCGCCCGCCAAGGTTTCGGAGGCGCGGTCGAGCGTCAGATAATCGAGTCCGACGTTGGTTAAGAACTCAAGCCGCGAGAGTATTTCTTTAAGGATCATCTTCGCGATTGTTTTTTCGGTGGCGGTTAAATCGAGATTTTGAACGAAAGCATAAGCCTGGGAAATGGAAAAAGAGGCGAGTTGGTGGATATTTTTTTCGCCGACCAAGACCGCCAAGGCTTCGGGTTTAAGCCGGGCGCCATGGCAAGAGGGGCATTCTCTTTTTCGCATGAATCGCTCAGCGATAGCGCCCTTGACGAATTCCGATTCGGTCTCCTTGTAGCGGCGTTCAAGATTGGGGATGATGCCCTCGAATTCTTGATCATTTTTCGCCCAATGAGGGCGGTAATGCCCGCCGCCGTAAAGAATGATTTCCTTGTGTTTTTGCGGAAGGCTTGACCAGGGTATTTTCGGGTTGATTTCGTGTTGGCGGCAAATTGTTTCCAGAATTTCCGTATAGTATCCGGACCAGGATTTTTTCCAGCGGTTGGTTCGGGTCGTGACCGGGTCATCCCAAGCGACGATGGCCCCATCTTGAATGGACAGTGACGGATCGGGAATGGCCAAATCGCAGTCGACCTCCGTTTTTTGGCCGATTCCGTCGCAAGACGGACAGGCTCCGTAAGGAGAATTAAAAGAGAAAAGCCGGGGTTCTAATTCCGGAAGGCTGAGCCCGCATTCCGGGCAGGCGTGGCGCTCGCTCATGAGAACGCCCGAGGCCGCTTTTTTCGAAGGTTCGACTCTGACCAATCCACGCGATTCTTTCAGCGCCGTCTCTATTGATTCAAAGAGCCGGTCTTTTTCTTCCTTGACGGCGTCAATTTTGTCAACGAAAAGTTCGATGACGTGCTTGGCGTAGCGGCTGAGTTTGGGGATGGAATCAAGGTCTGAAATTTTCCCATCCACTCGGACCTTGACGTAGCCCGAACGCTTGAGGCGATTGAAAAGTTCCTCATAGGTTCCGGTTCGCCCCACGACCAAGGGAGACCAGATGGACACGGATTGGCCGGGAAATAAGTTCAGGGTTTCTTGGGTGATGGCCTGGGGAGATTGTTTTTTGACCGGCCTTTTGCATTTCGGACAATGGGGGCGCCCGATGCGGGCAAACAGAAGGCGCAGATAATCATAGATTTCAGTGGTAGTCGCGACGGTTGAGCGCGGATTGTGGGACGGATTTCTCTGCTCGATGGCTATCGCCGGGGACAAGCCTTCGATTAAATCGACATCGGGCTTTTCCATCAGCTCTAAAAACTGCCTTGCGTAAGCCGAAAGGCTTTCAACGTAGCGCCGTTGCCCCTCGGCGTAGAGGGTGTCAAAAGCCAAGGACGATTTTCCCGAGCCCGAAAGCCCGGTGATGACGACCAGTTTGTTTTTCGGGAGATCAAGAGAAATATTCTTGAGATTGTGCTGCCGCGCCCCCTTGATGACGATTCGGTCCATGCGTTAGTGGGGGGGGCGTAACCCTCGGAAAAGCCGAAGGGCCGCTTTCTGGTTAATTAAGGTGTCTTTCTTTTGAGCGGGGACGGGCTTTGGATAATCCAGCGTATAGTGAAGCCCGCGACTTTCTTTTCTTTGAAGAGCGGATAAAATGACGGCGCTCGCCACATCCGCCAAATTCCTCAGTTCGATCAAATCAGGGGTTAAAAAGAAATTCCAATAGTAATGATTGATTTCGGCGTTCAGAAGCTTCATTCGCCTCAACGCGCGCTCCAAGCGCTTGGTCGTGCGGACGATGCCGACATAATTCCACATCAGCCGCCTGATTTCGTCCCAGTTTTGAGTGATGACGACGGCTTCATCCAAGGCTTTGGCTTTTCCGGGGTTCCAGCTTTTGGGCGTAAACGGCTTTAAGCGGCAAATGGAGGCATCATCTTTAATGTGAAGAAAGAGGCGATGGGCAAAAACGCAGCCTTCCAAGAGGGAATTAGAGGCCAATCGGTTCGCGCCGTGAAGGCCGGTTTGAGAAGTTTCCCCGACGGAAAATAAGCCGGGAATATCGGTTCTGGCGTGAGAATCGACTCTCACTCCCCCGCAGAAAAAATGGGCGGCTGGGACGACGGGAATCGGGGTCTTTGACATGTCGATTCCGTATTCTTTCAGAGTGCGGTCGATATTGGGAAAACGCTGGGAGAGAAACTTCTTTGTCTTGTGAGTCATGTCCAGATAAACGCAGGGTTCTCCCGATTTTTTAAGTTCGTAGTCAACGGCGCGGGCCACGATGTCGCGGGGCGCGAGTTCCGCCCTGGGATCGTGTTTTTTCATGAAGGTGCGCCCGTCTTTGAGAATCAGCTTTCCGCCTTCCCCTCTGAGCGCCTCGGACAAAAGAAAGGACTTCGCTTGCGGATGATAAAGACAGGTCGGGTGAAATTGGACAAATTCCATGTTCGCGAGAGTCGCTCCGGCGCGGTAGGCCATGGCCATTCCGTCTCCGGTCGCGATGTCGGGGTTGGTCGTGACGAGATAGACTTTCCCGGCTCCCCCGGTCGCCAAGACGACGGCTTTCCCAGGGAATGCTCGAATCTTTCCGTTTTTGCGGCTTAAAGAGTAGAGCCCGCGGCAGCGGCCGTTTTTATCCAAGATTAAATCGATGCCGATTTCATTTTCAAAAATATCGATGCGCGGATTTGTCCGGCATTCGTCAAGAAGCGCTCTTTCTATCTCGTGGCCGGTGATGTCTCCGGCATGAAGAATTCGCCTTTCGGAATGGCCCGCTTCGAGCCCGAGGTCGACAATTCCCTTTTTTTGAGAGAAACGGACGCCGATTTCTTGAAGTTCCCTGATTCTTACGGGAGCGTCTTTAACGGTCATTGCGACTATTTTTTCGTCGCAAAGCCCCGCGCCGGCGATAAGGGTGTCGGAGATATGCTGATCAAAACTGTCGATTTGACTCGTGACGGCGGCGATGCCGCCTTGCGCGTAATTGGTGTTGGATTCGACCGCCTCTTTTTTCGTGAGGACGGCGACGCGGCCCAAGGCCGAGAGCTTATGGGCGCTGAGAAGGCCCGCTATTCCGCTTCCAACGACGATAAAATCAAATTCCACGTAATCCATAGCCAAGGAAAGACTTGCCTCTACTGATCTGATTTTACCATAATCAATAGAGAGTCCATGGTTCGCGCGCTTCTAAAAGATAAACCTAAAATTGATAAAACGGCGTTTGTTCATGAAACAGCCGAAGTTATCGGCCGCGCCTTTGTCGGTCCGAGGGCGTCCTTGTGGCCTTATTCGGTTGTTCGCGCGGATGTGTGCGCGATTAGAATCGGCGAAGCCTCTAATCTTCAGGATGGGGTCATCGTTCATGGGAGGGAAGAATACCCAACAAAGATTGGCCGCGGCGTGACGGTGGGCCATGGCGCGATCATCCATGGAGCCGTGATCGGGGACCTTTGCCTCATCGGTATGGGGGCGATTGTGATGGAGGCCGTCATCGGCCGAGAATGCGTGATTGCCGCCGGAGCTTTGGTTCCCAAGGGGCTTCGCGTTCCTCCCAGGCATTTGGTGTTGGGTCTCCC
>JAJZCM010000080.1 GCA_021846045.1 bacterium
CTGTAGAAAAAGACGGTTTAACCCAAGAACTCCAAAACCGCGCGGATAAAAGATTCTCGATTCTCTCGGCCATCAAATCCGCTTTCAAAAAAACCGCCGAAGGAGAGCCGGTATCGTTTAAAGACGCCGGCGCATTCTCTCTTTTTGACGGAGAAAACCCAAACGCGGATGCCGTGGCCCCGGCCCCCCAAGAAGAATCCGGAAAAGCCGCCTTTGTATCTCTTTTAAAAACCGCAGTTGATGCCGGAACGGACTTGGAGTCTTGGGGCCTTCCCAATTCCATCGCGGTTCACGGACGCTATTTGAGATACGCCAAACTTTACCGAATGAGCGGGCAGGCGACGGATTTGGGAAGCGCCCTTCACGAGATTTTAAAGCCTTTGGCGGCCGCTGACCCTCATTTCCTTAGCCGCGTGACCCAGTCGCAGTTAGACGAAGCGGTGTCCCTAGCGGAAACCGCGACCCATTACAGTCTCAACCCGTCCGCGCCCGGCCTTTACGCGCGGCATCGTCTCCATGGAAGAAACGTTTCCTCCGGGCACGATTATCCGGAATGGAGAGAAGCCTTGGTTTTGCGTGCGCGAAAGGTCTTGGCCGCCCCCGCTCTTAAAGGAGACCGTTCGGCCAAATTGATTCCGGTTCCCGAAGACAAGCGCCCGACAAAAATCATCAATGACATATTGATGGAGACCTTGGCCGCCTATAAAAACAAGCAGGCGGAGCTTAAGGCCGCAGCCCATGAGGATCGGGAAAAATTGGTTGAGGAAGCCGCCGGTATTAAAAGTTTGCTCTTCTCTCTTCTCTCGGCGACTGGAAAGTCGGTTTCCGTCCAGGGCCAAGCGCAGATGTTTAGCGTGACCCATGACCAGATTCCCCTGATCTTGCGGGAGCTCGATCGCCGTAAGGTGGAAGCGTCCGTTTCCGAGGCCCTGGTGCGGTCGTTTCCCTTGGGAGAAAGCCTGTGGAGAATGGGAATCCCCGCTTTGTGGAAAAAAGGCTTGACCGGAAAAGGGGTTAAGGTCGCCGTCATCGACAATGGAGTAGATCCCGAACATCCCGATCTTAGAAACGCCGTTTCCAAGCTCGTCAATTTCACCCGCGACCGGGGCGACCACACGAAGGGCGATCATGCGACTCCCATGGCCGACATCGTTCACGCCATCGCGCCGGAGGCGGAGATTTTCTCTTATCAGGCTCTTTCCAACACCGACCTTCCGGGAGTGGCCTTGGACGGCGAAGAACTAAATCAAGCGGTTTTAAATTCCCTTGAGGCCGCGGAAAAAGACGGGGCGCAAATCATCAATTTGAGCCTGGGCGCCGCGGGCGGATATTCCTCGGATTTGATTTCCAGGAAAGTTGATGAGCTTTCTAAAAGAGGCGTTATCGTGGTCGTTTCCGCTGGAAATGAGGGAGATAGATTGCCCGCCGGCTTTCAAGTGGGGACCCCGGGAACTTCCGAGAGCGCCATTTCGGTCGGCGCAATGGATTATCATCACGCTCCGGCTGATTTTTCATCTCATGGATTGGTTTTCAACCCGCAAAAAAATACCGTTGAGGAAAAGCCGGATATCTTCGCTTTCGGCGTCAACATTAAGGCCGCAACCCAGCTTCCGGAAGAGCTTTATGCAGTTGAGCCCGCGCCTTATGAATACGTTTCCGGCACTTCTCCGGCCGCGCCCCATGTCAGCGGCGCGGCGGCCTTGATGATTCAGGCCGCGCGTAAAGCGGGTCTTGCGGTCGCCGGGGAAGCCGTTCCGTTTGCGGCTAAAACCGCTATCATTCAGAGCGCCAAACGATACGGAAATGTCAAGGCTTTGGAAAACGTCTCGGCGGCGATTGAGGCCTTTATCAAATTCTTGAGCTGAAATGGGGAGAGGAAATAGGGACAGTCCCCATTTCTTTTGCTGTAAACGCGTGCTGGTGATAGGGGCTCTGGTTTTTCTTGGGGCTTCTCCCAAAGCTGCCCCCAAGCCGCATTTTCCCGATCTTTATTTCAGTAAAATCTCGACCGGGCGTTTGCCCGCGAAAAAATTCGCCTGCAAGGAGGACACGGTCTACGCTTTTTTGAGGCTTCCGAAAAAAATTTATGGCCGGCACAGTTTCTGGTTTTATTGGACGCGCCCGGACGGGACGCTCCAAGATTCCGCCAAGCTCTACGTTCCTAAAAATCCGCCGGGGCAAAGACATTTTCCGGCTTATTTAACCTTCCATGTTCCCGATGCCGATGTGGTGGACATTTTTTTCGCCAGCGGAGAGGAGGCGGGAGATGAATTTTCCGGGCATTGGACGGCGAAAGCGGTTTTAGACGGGAAAACCGTCCTCAAGGGATCTTTTGACGTCGTTTGTCCATAAAACTTCCTTCCCCCTTGCGAAGACTCAAGCGGGCTGTTAAACTAGGGTAGTGTTTCCAACGCCTCTTTGCATTTGCCTCATCGTCATTCCGGCGAAAGCCGGAAGCCGACCGAGCGTAGGCGAGGAAGTGCCGCTTCCATATCTGTTGGAAAGCGGCCAGCGTTTCATAAACCTGGACCCCGACTTTCGTCGGGGCGACGAATGTAGGAGCGGCGGCCCATGAAAAAGACTATCTTCTGCGCGACGCTTGCGGCGGTTTTTCTTTTTGCCGAGGCTTGCCATAAAAACACTTCCTCGTCTTCCGCCAGCGGCTCTTTGCCCGCGGCCTTAAACGATTTGGCGCTCGTAGCCTTAAACAGCGTCGGGGGAGGGAACCAGCATTTCCCGACCATTGGCCCCCATTGCTCCGGAATCAGCGTGAGCGGAAGTTTTACCACCGGGTCTATCGCGAGTTGCCCGTCTGGCGGCTATCAGTGGGTCGCGACGTTTACCCCGAACAGCCTGATCGCGACGGTGAACAATTGCCAATATGGGGGATACACCTTTAATGGAACCTTTAATTTCAACGCCGCGAGTTCCCCATTGGTCGAATGCAATTTGATTACCAATAATACCGATATCAGCCTGACCGGAGCCTATGACATCACCAGTTCCAGCTTTACAATCTCGGGAGATGGGATCAACGCCTCTTGTAATTCGCAAGGCGGCCCTAATGGGCAGATCAGCTTGACTGCAAGCGGGGTTTCTTACGAAACAGTTCCGTCTCCCAGCACGTTGGTGGGAACCTTGGGCGGCAAAGGCTGCCAGACGACAATATCCGGTCTTAAATTTTTCTGGCAATAAAAAAGCCCCGGGATGCGCGTCCCCGGGGCTTTGATGGGACTTAGAAAGAGGATGTCCCGCTTTGGGAGCCACAGTTACCACCAGAAACCGACCACGCAACGGATCCGCTAACCGTAGGAGTGCCACCGCCGGAGGCAACGCTGGAGAGGTATGAATCCATCCCGATAGTGCATCCGGCTAGATTGATTCCATTTCCAGTAATGGTCATGCTGGTAATGGTCATGCCGAATGATCCGGTCATGGAAGTAGCTACAGGACTGGATTCAGAACAGATGACAAAAGCGTTGGCTCCATTGGCTGGCTGGCCACTGATCTGGTGACCCGGCATAGCCATGGTAATACGTCCATTATAAGTATATCCTCCGCTTACGCAATTTGTCGCCGTTTCCGTAATGGTTCCACTGAGTCCAGAACCAGGAGTTGTGTAAGGAGTTGGGCATACAGGAGTTGTCGGGTTAAACGCTCCAGACCAGGAGACACTCCCACCATTAGGACAAGGGCAAGAATTTCCACTACAGGCGCTCCGAGGAGATAGTCCTTTCACTGAGAGCCCTCCGGTTTTAGAGGCAAGACTCGAAAGTCCCCCTAGGGCTGAGCTCACCGATCCGCTCGACGAACTGCTGCTGCTTTTGTGGCACGCCGCGAAGGCCAAAAGGGCCGTGACGGCTAAAAGACCTGAGACAGAGACGATTTTTTTATTCATTGAGATGACACCTCTTGCGCGAATTAGACGGCCTCGTTTTTCGAGCAAGGTCAGGTTATCAGTTTTTCTCGTC
>JAJZCM010000081.1 GCA_021846045.1 bacterium
TTGGCCTGGTCACTGGAAGCGATCAGCGAATAGCCGTCAATAATTCCCTGGTTGGTATTGGGTGGAGTATAGATCAAAATATCCGAAGCGCCGGAAGAAAGAGCGACCATCATCTCCATATCCAAGGCGACTTCCGTCATGCCAGTATCCGTTGAAGCGATGGAATTATTGCAAGTTTGATTTTGATTGGGGCCGCACTGATTGAGCTGACCATCCACCGAGACAAAAGTAATGGAAGTCGTGGGAAGTGAAAAATGCTGCTCATAAAGCGTCACATCCGAAGGATAACCGTTGCCACTGGTTATGTAGCCGTCTAATTCCAAAAGAGCCAAGGTCTGCCCGGAGCCGTTGAGAGAGTTGTTTAAAGAATAAACCGATTCGATATCGGCTGGGGCAAGCCCCGGGCCAGGCCCGGTCATCCCGGTAAGACCTTTGGGAGACGCAACCCCGGCGATATTAGGGCGCCGAAACGCCAAACGCGGCTTATGCGCGCCTCTAAAATCAGAAAGACCCATGACGGCCAAGAGATGCGGCGACAACGACGCCGGAATCATCGGCTCTGAATCATTGGCGCGAAAAATTTGACCGCTGGGATGCCGGTAATAACTCAGGTGAACGCTGAAGGCATTCTCTACCGCTGAGGCCGAGGCTGAAACGTGAAGGACCAAACTATTGGGGTCATCCGGACCGTCAAGAGAAAGCCCCGTTGATTGAGCAAAAGATTTAAGGGCTTGTCTTTTTTGAGCTAAATTAAATTTTTGGGCAAATTGAGAAGGCGTCAGGAAATTTCTATGAAGCGGGTCCCCTTGGTAGATTTGAGCTAAGGTTTGGCTCATCAGATTCTGGTCAATATTGACGACCAAGCTCAAATGAACGGTTTCGGTGGACGCAACGGGCCCAATTTTAGCTGAGACTGCGATTTGATGCGGCACATGCCCCGACAAAGGAACCAACGAACCCGAAGCCCAAGCGGAAACGGAAAGTAAAAAAAGGCCAAAAAAGAGGAGAACACCGCCCATCGTCACCCCGACGGAAGTCGGGGTCCAGACATGTTCTGGATTCCGGCTTTCGCCGGAATGACGGAGAAAAAAGGGGCCAGTCTCCTTTTTTTTAGCGAGCCTTGGCTTCTTCGTAAATGGGCGTCCCATGAGAACGCGCGTATTCTTGGAAAGTCTGGGTTAGTTCCTTGGTCACGGGCCCCGGAACGCCGTCCCCGATTGAATGGCCGTCAATTTTAACGGCAGCGACCACCTCGGCCCCCGTTCCGGTCAAAAATACCTCGTCGGCCCGATAAAGCTCGTGAACGGTAAAGAGCTTTTCCTCGACCTCGAGTTTTAAGGAATTGCGCGCCAGTTCAATGACCGCGCTTCTCGTCACGCCGTTTAAGATTCCCGCATAAACCGGCGGGGTATAAAGGCGGCCTTGGGAGACGTAAAAAATATTGTCTCCGGTGCATTCGGAAACATATCCTTGATGACTCAGCAAAATCGCCTCTTGCGCTCCCGCCCGCACGGCTTCCGCCCGAGCCATGATGTTCGGCAAATAATTGAGAGACTTTATCGCCGGAGACAATTGATCGGGCGTTCTTTGGCGGATGCTGGAAGTGATCACCTCAAGCCCTTGGTCATAAAAGCTGGGCGGGTAAAGTTCGATTTTATCGGCGATAATGATGACGCTCGCATTTTTCTTGCATTTTCTCATGTCCAGCCCGAGGTCTCCCATTCCGCGGGTGACGACAAGGCGAATATAGGCGTCTTTAAGCTCGTTGACGCGAATACTCTCAAGCAACGCCTCTTCTATTTTCTTAAGCGACATCGGCAAGGAAAGGAAAATCGCGTTTGCCGATTCCTCAAGGCGTTTTAAATGCTCAGACAAGCAAAAAACACGGCCGTTATAGGCGCGAATTCCCTCGAAAACGCCGTCCCCATAAAGAAGCCCGTGATCGAAAACGGAAACCTTCGCATCCTCTTTTTCATAAAAACTGCCATCGATAAACACTTTCATCTGACAACCTCTACTCTATTTAGGGTTAAACGCGAATCACGGCTTCACTCAACGTCCCGTCCTGCATATGAAAAACTCGGGACGCTTTGAGCGCCGCTTCTTCATTGTGCGTCACCAAAACCACCGTAGTCAAACGCCGGCGGGCCAAGGCCTCTAAGTCTTTAAATACCATTTCTCCATTGGCCTTGTCGAGGTTTCCCGTCGGCTCATCAGCCAGTATAATATCGGGATCATTGATCAAAGCCCGGCACAAAGCGGCTCTTTGGCGTTCCCCTCCTGAGACCTGGGAAGGATAGCGTTGGGCAATGCGGGGCATCCCCAAATGGTTCAATAAATCCAGGGCGCGCTTTCGAGACTCTGAATAAGGCTCTTTTTTGGCGCGAGTAGAAATTAAAGCCGGAAACAAGATATTTTCAAGAATCGTAAATTCGGAGAGAAGAGCGTCGAATTGAAAAATAAAGCCCAGTTTTTCATTGCGTAAAAAAGCGCGAGCCTCTTCGCCTAAAGGCATGGCCTTTTTTCCCGCGATCAAGACTTCTCCGGAGTCGGGCTGATCCATCAGCCCCAGCATATTGAGAAGAGTTGACTTCCCGGATCCGCTGGGCCCGAGAATGGCGGCAAACTCCCCAGGCTTAATGGCAAAGGAAACGTCTTTCAATGCCGTCACGGAATTTTCTCCTTTCCCATAAGATTTCCGCAAGTTCCGCGCTTCTAAAACGTAAGGAAATTCCGCCTTATCCATAATGAATGGCCTCGACCGGTTCGACCAAGGACGCCTTTCTAGCGGGATACAAGGTCGCTAAAACCGCGAGCAAGAGGCCGACCACCGATACCGCGATAACGTCTTTCGTTTGAATATCCACCGGAACGCGCGAGAGATAATAAATGTCCGAAGGAAGCCGGACAATCGGATAATGAACGATGACGTAGCAAAGAAGAAAACCAAGAAGAAGCCCCATCACGATGCCAAACCCGCCGATGATGAGGCCCTCGGCCAAGAAAATCCGGCGAATTTGCCTCGGAGTAGCGCCCATCGCCTTTAAAATTCCGATATCCCGCGTTTTTTCAACGCTGTGAACGATCAAGGTCGAAGCGATATTGAGACTGGCGACCAAAATAATCAAAACCAAGATCAAAAACATGACGAACTTTTCGAGTTTCAAGGCGGAAAAAAGGGTTTGGTTCATCTGGGCGTAGGTGCGGACGACCGCGCCGAAACCGAGCTTTTGCCGCAATTCCTCGGCTACCGAAAATACCAAGGAAATATTTTTAAGCCGCACTTCAAGCCCCGTCGCCTGGGTTTTAAGGCCGAAAAAAGCGGCCGCCGCGGGAATGTTGGTGTAGGCTGTCATGGAATCGTATTCATAGTAGCCGGTGTGCAAAAGCCCCAACACTTTGAATTTTTGCATCTTTGGGACCAGCCCAATAGCCGTCGCCATTTCCTTGGGCGAAACAAGAACGACTTCATCCCCGACCCACGCTCCGACGTTTCGAGCCAACTCTTCGCCCAAAACAATTCCGGGAACTTTCCCGTTTTGATCCAGGTTTTTCCAAGAACCCTCGCGCAATTTCTTGCCCAAATCGTTGACCTTAAACTCGCTGGCGGGTTCCAGCCCCTTTAAAATAATGCCCGAGGTGTTGTGATCATAGGTCAAGATGGCTTGCCCAATCACAAAGGGAGCCACCGCCTTAACGCTGGGGTTGGCAAGAATCGTTTTTTTAAAGCCCTCAATATCCGCTGATTGCCCCAGCCCGTAAATGGTCATGTGCGCCTGAGCGCCGATAATTTTTTTCTCGATATCGGTCTGAAAGCCGTTCATGACCGACAAAGTCGTAATCAGGGCCGCGACTCCCACGCAAACCCCTAGAATGCCGATGAGAGCGGTCGCGCCAGCGAAGAGACCCTTGCGTTTGGCTTTGAGATACCGTAATGCGACGAAGAGCTCAAATGGAAGGAATTGAG
>JAJZCM010000082.1 GCA_021846045.1 bacterium
AGGTTCCCTTTTTGCCGGGCTTTTGATCGTCTCACCTGCACGTGTTTCCATTGCGAAGGATTCTGGGGCGGGGTTTGGGCGAAAGCCGCCGAATTCCCCGCGAGAATTAAAATGGCCGATAAAAATATTTTCCTCATGCGCGCCTCCCTTCGTTCTCCCTCTCCTTGAAGCTGAACCCTCATCCTAACCTTCTCCCTTTCAGGGAGAGGTTCCATCAAGTCTAACCCCGGCTTCGCCCAATTTCAAGGGGTTTTTCCCGCTTTTACCAATTTTTTACTTTGTTTCTTTGTTTGTAGACCGCGTTGATGCCCATTTTCAGTTTGGGCTGATAACATGGTTCCACTCGGGCATTACGCCATCAGTTTTCGCTCACGCCTTTTCTCCGTTTAGAATTTGGGCGGCATGCAAGAGGCTGCGGCTCAGCCAATGAGGAATCCAGAGCCCCAAGAAAATAATCAAGACGAGAAAAATAATCGGGGCGGCAAGCATGAATGGAAAGCGCTCGGCCTTTTCGGGCAATGAAGAATGTTGGCCGTCCGGCGGAACTCCATAGACGACGGCTAAAACCGTGTTGGCCATGCCGATAAAGATCAGAGACAGAAGTCCGATGAAAGACAAGGCGATTAAAAGATGGTTGGAGCCGAGGGCCGCCCTTAAAATGGAAAATTCGCTGATGAAGGGAGAAAAAGGAGGAATTCCCGCTATAGCGAAAAAGCCAAGCAGAAAAAGCGCCGCGGAAATGGGCGCGCGCTTAAGAGCTCCTTTGGCGTGTTCCATCGTTTTCCCGCCGAAGGCCCGGTGGATGTTTCCGGCGGATAAAAATAAAAGCCCCTTGGTCAGCCCATTGTTGATGAGGTGTAAAAGGGCGGCCCATAAGCCAAGAGGGCCAAGGCCGGCGCCCAAGGCAAGAATTCCCATGTGTTCGACGCTGGAATAAGCGAGCATGCGCTTAAAATCGCGCTGGCGGATGATAAAAACGGCGGCGGTTCCCATCGATAAGAGCCCCATCAAAAGCCAAAGCTCGCGGCAAAAATCTCCCAGTCCCGCGCAGGAGCAAATTTGAAAGGCGCGCAAAATTCCAAGGAACGGAGCGCTGATGACGGCTCCGGACAAGATGGCGCCGACGACTCCGGGTGATTCCCCGTAAGCGTCCGGTTTCCAGAAATGAAGCGGGGAAAGCCCCATCTTCGTTCCATAACCGACAAGTAAAAGAATAAAAGCGCCTTTTAGCCACTGGGCGGACAGAGCCGGGCCTTGAGCGAGCAAGGTGTCAAGGGAAAGGGCATTTCCTTTGAAGGGCAAGGAAAGCGTCGAGGCGGACAAAAAAAAGGTTCCCAAGAGAGCAAAGCCGATTCCGAGAGAACTCATCATCAAATATTTCCAGGTCGCTTCCAGGGATTTTTCGTTGCGATTAAAATAAATCAGCGGAGCCGTCGCCAGGGTCGTCATTTCCATTCCAATCCATAAAAGTCCCATGTGGCGGCTCATGGAGACAAGATTAAGAGCGGCGAGCGTAAAGAAAAGACAAGCGGTAAAAAGGCGGTTGTGGCGGTCTCGGCGCAGTCGAAGGTATTCCAAGCAATAAATGGATGAGATAAGAAAGATGACCGCGACCAGCGTAATGACGATGAGGCTTAATTCATCGAGCCCCAGCCAGCCGTTTAAGAAAGCGGGCGGGGTTTTCCAGCAACTGATGACGGCAGAGAGGTTGAGAGCGCAGCCAAATGGCAAAAGCCACGGACGCCAATGGTCTTGGGAAATCATAAGCGCGATGAGGCCTAGGAGACATGGAATGCCGATGATGAAAAAATAAATCATAAATCCTTAAGCTGGGTGAGATTTTTTGTGTTGATGGAATCAAAGGTTCTTGCAATATGATGGATGACGATTCCCATGATGAAAACCGCCACGAAGACGTCCAAGAGAATTCCCATTTCAATAATCCAAGGAGTTTGGTAAGAAAAAGCGAGTCCGAAGAGGTAAATTCCGTTCTCAAAGACCAAATATCCCACGACTTGGGTGACCGCTTTGAGTCTCCCGATCATTAATAGAATTCCCATCATGGCGGTGGAGAGAGACGCCGGGAGCAAAAATGAATCGCGAATCGCGGGCGAACCGGGGAGGCGGTGAGACAAAATGAAGGAAACTCCGACTAACCCCGCTCCGACCAAGAGAGAGGCGTTGTAGCCGATCAAGGGCTCCATTTCCTCGCGGATTTTGACTTCGCGCAGGGCATAATTTAAGACGCGGGGAATCAAAAGCCCTTTTAAAATAAAAATGCCGGAAGCGATCGCGAGAATATGGATTTTTAAATCTCCTCCGGAGAGCGTTAGCGGCAGACATCCCAAGCACATTCCCTGAAGAGAGAAGGCTTTAATTGCGCCTTTAAGCGAGGAAGAACCCAACATATAGAGGCTGAGAAAAACGATTAAGGCGAGAAAAAAATTCGAGGTTTGCATCACTGGAAATTAACGATAAGTCCCAGAGCGGAAGCGCAGGCGGCCGCGACCAATAGTTGCGGCGCTCGGTTCATGCGAAGCCGCGCCATGCTTGACTCGATGAGGCCGATTAAGACGGCGACTATGGAGAAAGCAAAAAGAAACATCGGAGCGAATTCTTGGATGGTGAGATGGGAAATCATCAGGCGCGCGATTAGAGCCGACATGAGAGCCAGTTTAAGCTGGGCGGCATAGGAGATAAATCCCAAGTCGGGGCCGCCGTGGTCGAGCGTCATCACTTCATGAATCATCGTCAGCTCAAGATGGGTTTGGGGATCATCGATCGGAATGCGGGAGTTTTCCGCCAAGGTGAGGATGAAAAGGCTTCCAATTGTCAGTGTTCCGGCCATAAGTTTAAAGTCGTGCGGAGAAAACATGTCTTTTAAAGACAGGCTTCCGCATTGAAAAGCGAGGTTTGCAAAGACCAAAATCAGGGCCAAGTCCGAAAGAGTTGAGAAGGAAACCGCGCGGCTGGCCCCCATTCCCTCAAGGCTTGAACCCGTGTCCAGAGCGGCAAGAACCGCCGTGAAATGGACAAGCGACAGCAGAAAAATAAAAAGAACAGCGTCGCCGTTAAATGAGAAAAGAGGCGCCCCAAAAAAGGGGGTGAGGGCCGCGGCCATTAAAACGGCGCTTAAAGACGCGACGGGGCCGACTTTAAAAACCCATCCGGTGGTTTGACCGTAAACGGCGCTTTTTCTAAGGAGTTTTAGATTGTCGTGAAAGGATTGAAGAATCGGCGGTCCCTTTCTCCCGCCGACAAAGGCCTTGGTCTTGTTAATGAGTCCGATCACCAGAGGCGGAAGGGCGATAATAGCCGCGCCGTAGGACAGAAGAGCCTTTAAAGTTTCCATAGAAGAAGAAAAATTAAAAAGGCGGACATATAAAGGAGGTAATACTGAATTTTCCCGTGGTGGATTTTGCGCGGGCGCGATAGGCGCTCGGAAAACGCGCGAATAAAGACGGGAATCCAGATTTCAAGCGCGGGATCGGGAGTCCGGCTTTCGAAACTCGATTCTTGCGGCCAATAACCGATTGGCGGATGTGATTTTTCCCGCACGGGCAAAAGCGGGGATAGAATTCTTTGAAGCGGCATGGCGTAGGAAGAGCCGGTATATTGCATTCGGGCGCTGGGAGAATCAAAACCGCAAGCCCAAATGGGACCTTGTTTTATAATTTTTGCGCCAAGTAAAATCCCTCTCAAAAACCAAAGGAGAAGCGCTGCCGCTAAAAGGAGGGTTCCGGCCCCGGCGATAAAATCGAGGTTTTGCAAAGAGGCTTCATAGGTTCCGGAGAGATTCATCGGAGAATTGATGAGACTTTGCGCGGATTTAAACGCGAAAGAGAAGATCGTGTTGGGAAAGATTCCGATTAGAAGACAAAGCGCGGCCAGAATCGCCATCGGGAAAATCATTCCCGGTTC
>JAJZCM010000035.1:0-11936 GCA_021846045.1 bacterium
CCGTTTCTGCCCGCGTTGCCCATGTTTTTGATTTTGTTTTCATAGAGATGCGACATTTCGTGCTTTTCAGCATTGGAGCGAAAGCGCAGTTCATTCACGCGGTTGATGACTTCTCTGAGATTGTAGCCGCTTTGGATTTTATTTTTCAGCTCGCTAAATATTTCGCCGATTTTATATTCGATAGTGTCGGCGTTTTCAGCGGAGATTTTAAATTTTCGAAGATAGGGAAACAGTTTCTGGTCAACGAAATCTTTTAGGTCATCGCCGGTTGGCGCCTTGTGATGATCGAGCTTTCCCTCTTTATCTTTTGGAAATGCCCAGGTTTCCCATTTGTATTGATTGTCTATGATCCCCGAATAGGACTTTCCGGAGAGATCTGCCGCCGTTTTCTTATCTTTTTCAAAATCATCCAGATATTTCAGAAAAAGAATCCAGGAAGTCTGCTCCACATAATCGAGCTCGCTGCTGCAACCGGCGTCTTTGTGCAGGATGTCGTCTATATTTTTAAAGGTTTGTTCAAACATAAAATTTGCTCCTAGAAATTTCTTAGGAAGCGGAAATATCCTCGGTTCTAACGGCGCTGGTCGTCACGCCTTCAAAGGGGGTTCCGTCATCTGAAAGCAACTGTTCGGAAATCCAGGTCACCGGCTGAGGCTTGTGGGCGATTTCAATAAAATGACGCTGGCCGGCGGCGTAGGCCGCTTGAACGGCCTGAAGGTAAAGTTCGCAGGAGTCAGCTTGCGCCGATAAGAGGCGGCGAATTTGAGCGGGGTCTTTTTCGGCTTGCCCCGATGTTCCCATGAATACCGGAACTTGGGGGGCTTTGATTTCAATGGCAGCCAAGACCCGGTCTAGTTCCGCGCGGCAGGGCAAAAAAGCCTTTGTGTGATAGGGGCCTTCGACGCGAAGAACCTTGACGCGGACCGGCCAGTCTTCCGCGCGCGCTTTTTGCGCGAAGTTTTCAAGTTCGGCCAGGGTTCCGCCCAAAACTCCCCGGCTTTTCGTGTTGTAAAGGGCGACCGAAATGGCGGCGAAATGCGTTACTTCATCGACGACGTCTTTAAAATCGTCGGAACTGACCGAGGCCAGTCCCATCGGGACGGAAAAGGTCTTGCATACGTCCGAAAAAGCCTTGGCTCGGACCGCGATGAATTTTCCCGAATCTTCCACGCTTAAGGACCCCGCCGCGACCAAGGCCGCGACAATTCCCATTGAATGTCCAAGGGCGCCGCTTAAAGCCCAATCCGGATGCGCCGCTTTGTAGGCGAAATAATTGGCGAGATGGTGGGCGTGAATGGCGCGCTGGGCGTTGTAGGTCAAAGCCAATTCTGAGTCGGGCATATCCGTCAATAGATGTTCGAGGTCTTGCCCCAAAAAGGGCTTGAGGCGGGCGATGATTTCCTTGGCTTGGGAAATCTTCAAGAGTCCTTTTCCCATTCCGGCTTCCTGCACCGATTGTCCTGCAAACAGAAGGCATTGTTTTTGGCTCATGGAGGATGTTCCTTTTATATTTATGAGATCATGAAGCTGTAGGCGACGTAGCGTCCGGAGTGGGACAAGGACAGGCTGATATCAAGCAAGCGTCCGCTCCGGTAGACGACGGGAAGACCGTTTTGAATCGAAACAGCGAGGCTTGCGGGAGAAGGAATATCGTCGGATGCTTCGGCGATAAAATAAAGAGCCCGGTCCCTCACGTATTCTCCCGGGTTTTCCTGGGGGGGCAATTCATCAATGGACCAAAGAATGTCTCCAGGAATGTCGTCGCCTCCCACGGCGCCCCCACGGAAGACGGCGATGCAGTGAATCTTGTCTTGGTCTTCATCGGTAAAAGCAATATTGAGCTTGGCTCCGGTCGGACGATGGATTACTTTGCTGGTGAAAAGGTCCGTCTCAAAAGAGTGAAAAGCGCCGAGGGGAATCGAGATGCCGGACCTTTCAAGAGCTTTTGAGGCCGCTTCCTTAGCGGCAAAGAATTTCCAGAAGACGGAGAAACGCTTGTCCAAAGGCTGGGCTTTCCAGTAAGCCGCCTCTTTATCCGTCAGATGGCGCAAAATCCATTCCGTATTTTCTTCATTGTCCTCTTCAAAATGTTCGAGAGCGTGGGGGGCTTTAAGATCGATGAGATCATTTCCCGAACAGTTTTTAAGCATCAGCGCGGCTTCAAACCAATGGTCTTGCAAATCGCCTAAAACATTGAAGAGGCGATTTGATATCTGTCTTGGCGTCGTTTCTCCTTCTACCACAGCGGGGAGCATCTTAAAATAGGCGCGGAAAGATTCGCCGCGGGCTGGGGTGGGGGTAGAGTAAAATTGGCCTTCCCCTCTAAGATAGACGCAGAAAAACTTAGCCTTCGGCGCTTCCAAGGCCAGGCGTCCGAGAAAATCCTTGGGGTTATGCCGGTCAAACCAGCCGTTTCTCGCGCGAGAGGCTTCGGGGAAAACAAACACCGAACCTCCTTCTTTTAATATCCAAGCGCATTTGTCGGAAACGTCTTGCCGTCCGTCACGGCCTTCTTTCCCCGATTTATTGCGCGCGATGGGAATACAGCGGCAAAGATACATCAACGAGCGGATGGAATATTTCTTGAGCCAGCTCCCCATGTAGTAGTAATTCTCAATTTCAGGCGTGGACCAGGGAATTTGAGAATCCTTAAAAGCCGAGGTCCAAGGAACCGAGGCCCAGAAGATAAGAAAGGAGTCAACCATGGTTAAATGGTTTGCGGCCCATATCAAGGGCCCTCGATGTTTTTTGAGCGCGGCTTGGGCTTCCCGGCGGAATTCCTTGAAATTTTTAATCTTATATTTAAGGATGGCGTGAATGACGGCGAGCGTGAATAGATAAATGAACCAGTCGACAAGGAGGCTTAAGAAACGCTGGCGACGAATATCTCTAACGCCCTCATCCGAAAGCACGGAGCCTTAGGGAGATTCCTAGGAAATTTTTTCCGCTTGTGCCACGGTTGAAGAGATGAGAGAGGTAATCTCAAGAACCTTGGCTTCTTCAATCGGCGATCTTCTGTCCGCAGCGGACGCGATCTCGGAAGAGACCCGCAATTTGTCCGAGCTCATTTTAATGCGAGTTTTAAGCTCGGCTTGCTCCGCGTTGAGGGCGGAGACTCTTTCGTGGTCATTGGAAGAAGATAATCCCTTGATCTTGTCTTGAAGAAGAGCTAATTCCCCAGTCAGATTGTCATGGGCGGCTTTGTCCAACAAGTAGGCCTTTTGCTTGGATTCGGCAAAGCGCTTGGAATCGGAAATATCGTTGACGTAGTTTTTTGCTTGAGCGACCATCGTTTTTAGGTTTTGAACGGCTTCCGCTTTCTCGTTGTCGGTCAGCCTCTCGATTCGGGACATCAATTTCTTGAGCGATTCATTCAGTCGATAGCCTTCTCCCATGCTGGAAATGTAGGCAAAGCCGACGACTTTGGACAAATAAGACTCGCTTTTCGGCATGTGTCTGAAATCCATCAGCATTTTAATGGAAAGGCCGGGGGTCGCGGCGGTGGCATCCTGGCCGTCCAAGATTCTGAGCTTTCCCAGTTCGCCCTCTTCCAAGCGGAAATCGTTGGTTCCTTCAATGGGAACGCGGCGGGTCATCTTGGTTAAAAATTGCCGTTCAATGGACATTGTGATATCGGCGAGGTTGGCGGATTCAATTCCCATTCCTATAATATGGCCAAGATAAGGGGTGTTGGCGTCTGCTTTGGACCAATTAGGTTCGTTAGTGGCGTATTTCTTGACGCCTGCGATAATGCGGCTTTCCGCATCCTCGGGAGTAATGGTATTTAAGTCGGTCGCTTCAATGACGGTTTCTTTTCTTTTAAATGCCATAAGATGTCGTCTCCTTTCCTTTGTCTTTTTTGTATTCTAACATATTTTTTTTGTTATAATGAATCCGAAGAACGCTAAGTATCATGATGGGATTGAGGAGAAATTGAAAAATATGAAAAAGACTTTCGTTCAGATGGTTTCCGTCAGTATCGTTGCGGTGGGGGTGTTCGCTTTTATTTCGTGCTCTCCGAAACATATTAAAGTCAGCGGGGTTCAGACCCCTCCGGCGGCGGTAGCCGTGTCTACTCCTACGGTCGCGGCTTCGACCATGACCGAAGCGAGCTTGCGCGGCGGCGAGTTTGAGAAAGTTCCGCAACTTGTTTCCGTTTATTTTAACTATGACAGCGCTAAGTTAAGCTCTTCCACCCGCGGCATTTTGAAGAAAAACGCCCATTATTTAAAGAATCATCCTGATTTGGATATCTCAGTGACCGGCAACTGCGACCAAAGAGGGACGGTTGAATTCAACCTAGCCTTGGGGCAGCGCCGCGCGAAATCAGTTCGCAGCTACTATATGCTCCTTGGAATTTCAGGACATCGCATTGCCACGATTTCTTATGGAAAGGAAAAGCTGGTTTGTTCCGAAATGACGGAATCGTGCTGGGCTAAAAACCGCCATGCCGACACCTTGGTGCGCGAGAAAATCGCGGCACAAAGCGCGTCTTCTCTGACCCCGACTTCTTCCTCGACCACTGCTCCTATCCCCGCTCCCGTTGCGGCGCCGGCGGCTGGACAGTAATCTTTTAGCGGAAGAGAAAATCGCCGAAGGTTTTGAGTGCGCGGAAGAAAAACGGTCGTGTTTGCGGCTCTCGCCTTCGGCGTTTCTTTTTTCAGCGCCTGCGTCGCGACTCAGCAGGATGTGCTTGACCTTGAGGCGCAGACCGACGCCCTCAAACAGCAACTAGGCGGCCTTCAACAGACCTTGACTTCCCTTCAGGGCAATCAAGCGGATTTATCCGAACAGGTTAAAAATCTGCATGACGATCTTGGCGTTTACACCGAGACGATCAAAGAAAATGAAGGTCAGATGAGCGATTTGTCGTCAAAAATCGACGATATGCGCGTTCAAATCGCCAATCAAGTTCTATCCATCGGCAAGGCTTTGACGGATCAGCAGATCAAAAGCATTGAAGCCCAAAAGGCGGCTTTGGAAAAAGACGAGAAATCCCGCGCGCATTCTCCGACTGAAATTTTCAACTCCGCCGACATCCGGCTGGGCCTTAAAAATTATGAATTGGCCGCCCAAGGATTTAGCGAATATCTGCAAAAATATCCCAGCGGAGCTTTTGCCGACGCCGCTCTCTATAAGCTGGCCCGCTGCTATTACGGCCTTAAGGAGTGGAAAAAAGCCGGGGAGCATTTTGCCCTTTTTATGACCCGCTATCCGAAGAGTAATCTCATTCCATCAACCCGCCTGATGTACGCGCGTTCCTTGATTCATTTGGGGGGGAAAAAGAAGGAAGCGGAACAGTATCTGGAATCCGTGGAAAATGATTTCCCTAAAACTCCCGAGGCCCATGCGGCGGCTTTGGAACTGAAAAGATTGATTCACGAGTCCTTAAAGCCGGCCAAGAAAATAAAAAAGCCTCAAAAGCAAGCCCAGCCGCAGTGAAGAAAACTGCTTGTTTGTTTCCGGTTCTTTTCTTCATGTTTCGAGCGCCGCTTTGGGCCGAGTCCAACGATCTCTATCTGCAACTATCGGGGAAAGGCCAATCCCAGCCGCTTCTGAATCTCGCTTTTCCGCCATTTATCGCTCGCCCGATGGGACAAAAAAAGATCGCTTTGACGGCCCACAGCCTCCGTGATGTTGTTCGGGCGGATTTGCTTATGTCTCGCTATTTCAACGTGTTGGAAAACGGGCCGCTTTTCAACGGCTCGAATGCGAGGGAAATCGCCCACGGCTGGCTTAACAAGGGCGCGTCTTTTTTAATGACGGCGGAAGTTTCACAAGCCCTAGATCAACTGCAGATTACCATTCATCTTTTGGATCTCAACTCGGGCTCGATCATTTTAGGGCATTTTTATAAAGGGTCGGCCGATTCTTGGCGGGCTATGGCCCATCAAATTTCCGATGAAATCGTGCGGGCTTTGACCGGCAAGCCGGGAATTGCGCATACGAGAATCGCGTTTTCCAACGATCAGACGACGCACAAGGAAATATATCTCATTGATTATGATGGAGAGAATTTGAGAAGGCTGACCTGGGATCACTCGATTGACATTTTGCCTCGGTTTACTCCGGACGCCCAAAAAATCGTTTATACCAGTTATAAGAATGGGAATCCCGATCTTTTTATATTGGACCTAAAACCCGGCAGCCGTCCGCAGCCTTTTTCGACTTATCAAGGTCTCAACATCGCGGGCGGATTCTCTCCCAACGGAGACAAACTTTTAATGACCTTATCGCGCGGAAAAAATCCGAACATCTATATTAAAAATCTCACTAATGGTCATTTAACCCAGTTGACCAATGATTGGGGGGCCGACAGTTCTCCGACTTTTTCTCCGGATGCGGGTCAAGTCGCTTTTGTTTCCGACAGGGCCGGCAACCCGGAAGTTTACATCATGGATTTGCTGACGGGGAACTCGAAGAGACTCACTAGGCTTAATTGGTGCGATTCACCCTCCTGGTCTCCGACTGGACAATGGATTACCTTTGCGGGCCGAGTTTCTCCGACCGACAAATTGGATATTCTGCTGACTGATATTACCGGGACCGATGAACGCGATATCACCCATGGAAACGGATCGAGCGAGAATCCTTCCTGGTCTCCGGATGGGCGTTTTATCGTTTTTAGCCGGACAGGCAAAGACGGAATTTCCCGACTCTATGTGATGGATGCCGACGGCTCTGCTCCTCATGCGCTGGCTAAAATTCGCGGCAACAGCGCGACCTCTTCCTGGTCGCAGTAAGGGCTCGTATTATTTCGTTACGAGCCCTATCACTTCCGCTTTGCATCCCGGGGATAATCGATAGTTTTTGTTTCGCCAGTTGATGTTCCTGCGGAATCCGGACAGCCAAATCACGGTCGCCGCTAAATCGAAAACGGGAATGCCGAGATAAGAGTAGAAAGGCATCGTTTTGCGCGCGACTCTTAAGTCCTGGATGATTCCCACCAAAATGCGGGAAAGAATGGTCAAGATAAAGAGAACCGCGGCGGCAAGAACATGCTGGTTTGTCATCCAAGCGAAGATGAGAAAAAATAAAGCTGCATGGGTCGGCGAGAAAAGAGGGGCGATGAAATAAAGATTGGGAAGGCAGGAATGGATGATTGAAGCCCATTTCGACAAGTGCTGCAAAGTGTCTTTGACATCTTTGGTGGTTTCCCGAAAGAAAACGGGGCGATTGAGAAAGGCGTGTTTGCCGCCGGATTTTGAGACCGCCATTTGAAGCGCGTAATCATCCGCAATGCGCTTTTCGAAGGACTCAAGGCCGCCTATTTTTTTAATGATTTTTTTTGAAAATCCCATCCAAGCTCCGGCGCAAAATGGAAATTTCAGCAGATAGTAGCTCAGAGCGGCGGGCGTTGAGAATCCATGGTTTAGGGCCACGGCAAAGCTGATTTCCGCCGCGTTTCGAGGCTCCGCATAATATGGAAGGGCGAAGACCGCGTCATAACCGGAACCGAAGGCGCGGGCGGTTTCTCGAATCAGGGCGGGGCTTGCCCAGGCGTCGGCGTCTGAAAAAACCACGAAAAGGCTCTTGGCTTTGGGAAAGGCCTCGATCATGTTGTGCATTTTGCCCATCCGGCCTTGGCTGGGCCCGGTTAAGATAATGGAGACGTTTCTCTCCTTTTTGTATTGGGAGAATCCAACGGCGATCGGATAAGCCGGATCATCGGAGGACTCCATCGCGATGAGAATTTCCAGCCGGCGGCAAACATCGGATTCCGCGATGGATTCCAAGGCTTCTCTGATTCCATCGTTGAGGCCTCGGATGGGGCGGATGAGGGTGATGCTTTCGGCGAAAGTCGAGTTTGTTGAAAAAGAGTTCCGCCCAAAATGCCGGAAAGTCGCTATCGCGCAAGCCCATAAGCCCGCCAGCAAAAGAATCGCCCAGGCCGCGAAGAGGAAATTAAGCGCGTGAACCATTGGTTTTCAGATTATACAGAATTGCGGATTTGATAAAATATTTTAATCAAGACTTTAAGGAGAATGGAATCATGAAAATTTGCGTAGTAGGTTGCGGCTATGTGGGACTGGTGACGGGCTCGTGTTTGGCCGAAATTGGGCACCAGGTCGTCTGTGTTGATTCCGATAAGAAAAAAATCGCCGCTTTGAAAGCGGGAAAGGTTCCCATTCACGAGCCGGGCCTGGAAGCGATATTCGTGAAAAACGCTCGCCATAAAAGACTTTCTTTTGCATCCTCCATTAAAGAAGGAATGCGCATCAAAAATTCCCCAGTGGAGGTTGTTTTTATCGCGGTCGGCACTCCTCCGCGGGAAGACGGATCGGCGGATTTGTCGGCGGTTGAAAACGTCGCGGCGGAGGTTGCCAAGAATTTGTCTGGTTATGCCGTTATCGTTGACAAATCGACGGTTCCGGTTGAGACCGGAGAGTGGGTGTATAAGACCGCGGCGCGCTTGGTTAAAAAAGGGCTTGAGTTTGATGTCGTCTCGAACCCGGAGTTTTTAAGCGAAGGATCGGCGGTTAAGGATTTCATGAATCCCGATCGAATCGTCTTGGGGGTATCTTCGCCTAGGGCCGAAAAGATTATGCGCAAGGTTTATGAGCCCTTGCGATCGACGGTCCTTGTCACCGACGTCAAAAGCGCGGAACTCATTAAGCACGCGTCTAATTCCTTTTTAGCGATGAAGATTTCCTACATTAATGCGGTTTCCATTTTGTGCGAGAAAGTGGGCGCCGATGTGGGCTTGGTTGCCAAGGGCATGGGGCTTGACCACCGCATTGGATCGATGTTTTTCAATGCGGGAGTGGGTTTTGGCGGATTCTGCTTTCCGAAAGACTTGGAAGCCTTTTACTGGATCGCTCGAAAAAAGGGGTATGACTTTCAAATGCTCAAGGCGGTTAAAGAGGTCAATGAATTTCAAAAAACGTGGATTATCCGGAAGTTGGAGGAGCATCTTTGGAATCTGGAGGGGAAAACGGTCGCGATGCTGGGGCTGGCGTTTAAACCCAATACCGACGATATGCGCTTTGCGCCGAGCTTGGACATTGCCCTTCACCTCAAAGATCGCGGGGTCAAGGTAAGGGCGACCGATCCTGTGGCGCTTGACCGGGCTTCTACTTGGCCGCAGATGAAAGGAGTCACTTTGTGCAGGGACGTCTACCAGTGCGTTCAGGGCGCCGACGCCGTGGCTGTAGTCACGGAGTGGCCGGAATTTAAGGCCCCTGATTTTAAGCGCATCTTTGGTCTTCTAAAAAATCCGTTGGTTCTGGACGGACGCAATTTGTATGATCCGCAAAAAATGCGCTCCTTGGGATTTACCTATTGCGGCGTGGGCCGGCCGTAATTTTGCGGGAATTTTGATATATAATGTCTTCAATATGAAAATATTAACTCGCGGTATCGTCTTGACTCTGGCGTTGTGGGCCTTAAGCGCTCTTCCTGCCGCCGCTTTCTTTACGGACGGCAATGTCAATCAAACGATGGGAAGCGGAGGCTACGTCGGCACGCAGGCCTCGGCCGACATTGGCGGGGCTCTTCACTTCCAGCCGTCTTTTCAAGAATATCATGGAGATGGGACGAAGGGATACACCTACCGAACCTATTCCTTGCGCGCGGCCTATGACAAAAAAAGTTGGGGATTGGGACTTTCGGGAGGCGCGACTCCGACAATCGACGGATACAATAATTATTTTTTCGGCGCTGACGGAGTTTTGAGCTTGATGCCGGGAAACGGTCCGCCTTTGCGGGCGGCAGCGCAGGCGTCCAATCCTTATTATTGGGGGCCTAGCAGCGCGGGTCTTGCAGGAGTTGATTTGAGGGTTGGAGCAACCGAAATTCATAATGGCGAAAATTCCACCTTTCTGGGCAAGGCCGGGAGCGCGAATTTCGGTCAGACTAATCTGCATGGTTCTTTGGACGCGGCTTTGATGGACAATTTGATGACGGTGAATGTCACGAAATCTCTCTACGATCGGAATTTGGGGGGGCTGGGCGTTCAAAACGCCGAGGTGACCAACTTGGACGGCGTGACCAATGTCGTTTTGGGCTTTCCGGATATGTCAGTCAACGCCAAAATTCAAATGCAGATGATTCCGTTTTTAACGCCCTACCTTTCTTATACGCATACGACCTTCCAATTGGGCGCCCAGGCTTCTGATGCCTATGCTTTCGGCGTAGCGGCGAATTTGATGATGTTGGCCTTCAACGCTTCCTATGAACATTACGTTCAGCCGGGGACGACGGCCGAAAACTTTATCAATGTGGGCGCGAGCCTGAAGCTGTAAGGACAAATAAAAAGCCCCTCTGAAATTCCAGAGGGGCTTTTTTTAACGGCTTATTTGCTCGATTCGACCGAGAAACCCTTTCCTTTCCATTCCATGATTCCGCCGACAAGCTCTTGAACCTTAAACCCTTTTTCAGCCAACATTAAGGCCGCTTTGGGGGCCAGGGCGCAGGTGATGTTCCAGCAATAGAGGACAGTGGTCTTGTCCTTGGGGAATTTGGAGAGGCTGCCGACGATATCCGCAAACGGGATATTGACCGAACCGGTGATATGTTCTTTTTTATAGGATTCAGAATCCCGAACATCCACGAGGAAAACGCTTTTTTTCTCAAGCGCTGAACTCAGTTCGTGCGGGGTGGTCTCAAACTGCAGTTTGGCTCTAAAATAATCCACGGCGCTCATTTCTTTTGTTTCAGTGATCATGGTTTTTCTCCTTTACACGTTTTTTCGGGGTTGCCCCCGCCTTCTTGTATTCTGACAAATTATAACGTGATCAGCCAGCGTTTTGAAAGTGAAAATGGAGATTTTGTAGAGTAGCTAAATAAGGAGAAAATTATGAGCCAATGCCATGGATATGCCGCAAAAAGTGCGACGACGCCCTTGGAGCCGTTTGTTTTCGAACGGAGAGAACCGGGTCCCAAGGATGTTCAAATCGAAATTACTTACTGCGGAATCTGCCATTCCGACATTCATTCCGCGCGGAATGAATGGGGTTCGGCAGTCTATCCCTTGGTTCCGGGCCATGAAATCGTGGGGCTAGTCAGCAGGGTTGGAAAGGACGTAAAAAAATTCAAGGAAGGCGATTTCGCGGGAGTGGGATGCTTAGTTGACTCTTGTCGGAAATGCGAGCCTTGCAGCCGAGGCCTTGAACAGTTCTGCTCTGGTCCCGCGACTTTTACCTATAACAGCATTGGCCGGGACGGGAGGGCGACCCAAGGCGGATATTCTTCCCATATTGTGGTTGATGAGGATTTTGTTTTGAAAATCGCCGCGGGTCTTCCCATGGAGCGAGTAGCGCCCCTTTTGTGCGCTGGAATTACCACCTATTCTCCGCTTAAGCGTTTCGCTGTTGGTCGGAATTCGCGCATTGGGGTTTTGGGCTTGGGAGGCTTGGGGCACATGGCAGTCAAAATTGGAAAGGCGTTGGGAGCGGAGGTGTTTGTTTTGAGCCATTCTCCATCCAAAAAAACCGATGCCAAGCGTTTGGGGGCCGATGATTTTGTCCTTCTCTCCGATGCGGATGCCGTCTCTAAAATGTCCGGACATTTAAATTTCATTATTGACACGGTTTCAGCCAAGCATGATTTAAATTCCGCCCTGGGAATGCTGAAATTAAACGGGGCCTTGGTCTTGGTAGGAGCTTCTCCTGTTCCCTTGGAGGTGGCGGCATTTCCGCTGATTATGGGGCGAAGAACCCTGGCGGGCTCGCTCATCGGCGGCCTTTCCGAAACTCAGGAGATGCTGGACTTTTGTGCGAAAAACAATGTCTTGGCCGATGTCGAGGTCATCAAGATTCAGGATGTGAATCTCGCTTACGAGCGGATGATGAAAAACGACGTTCGCTATCGGTTTTCAATCGACTTGAAAACTTTTAGTTAATCGAGCCAGCGGCTTCATAGCGCGTTATTCTCCTTGGCGATAGCTCGGAAATAGGGGTGCATCCAAGCCGGCGCAAGCGCGATGTCCTTCATCA
>JAJZCM010000035.1:12036-22335 GCA_021846045.1 bacterium
CGCGGCATAGGCGCCGGTTGGCTGCAACCGCACATGGTCGCGCTTGGCAAGCGCGTCAGCGATGGATTTCACGGAAGGAGCGATGTCGCCAAACATAGGATGCCGTCGGGGCCGATAATAGAGCCCGCGGGCCAGCCGCCGCAGGACGCCCGCCCGAACCAAACGGGAAAGCGCCTTATCCGCAGCCGCGCGAGTGTCAATATCAAGAAACTGGCCCGCATAAAACACGGTATCCGGGGGCGCCTTGCGCGCCCTCCGCTCAACTCGCGACGCGGCGCTACTATTGGATTTTGGCCTGGCCATTATGTCAGGTATTGTAGTCACTTTTACTGACATAATCAATGAAAAAATATGAGGTGGACGCCAGTTTTTCGCGGATAAGATCGTCTAACGGCGTGATAGAAGAGCGCTACGCAACAACCAGCTTCGCTTCCCCGGGTTCCTTAAAGGCGTTGGCAATCTCAAGCGCCCTGCGCGCAGAGGCGAAATCAGGGAAATCCACGCTTATCGAAAACCTTTGGGCATAGTCGAGCATGCGGAGATAGGCTCCGGGGTCGCCTCGTCGGCTCAATGCCCTCAAGGCTCCCAGGTAATCGTCCCTAAAAACGGTAGGGATGATGATGCGCCGCAATCCTGCGGCAACGAGATCCGCGTTCATCATCGCCCGGGCGACGCGGCCGTTGCCGTCGTTAAACGGATGTACCTCGGAGATCAAAAACATCATGAATGCCGCCCTAGCGGAGGGCGAGTCAAGGACTTTATAGAACTCAAAGCCCTTGGATATCGTGCCGCGCACTTGGTCTGGCGCGACAAATAGCGTGTCGCCGGCGCGGTTGGCTTGGGATTTAATCTCTCCCGGGCGGGTTTCGGGCCTGCCGCCCAATATCGTTTCATGGCGCGATGACAGGAGCTTCCAGAGCCCGGATGCCTCGCGGGGCAATTTTTTATACTCCGCCAAATTGGAGACAACGCGATAAGTTCCAAGAACGTCATGGGCATCCTCGGGGCGCGCGCGCGGGATTTTCCCCTCGAATACGATCTCGCGGGCTTCATTCACCTCGAATCTCGTTCCCTCGATGTAATTCGAAAAGTACGCCTCAAAAAAGGCGAGCACGCGCAAAGCCTCGGGGCGGGAATGCGGCTCGGGATTCTCGCGCAGAGGCGTTTTTTTAAGCGCGGAGAAGAGAATCTCAAAGAGCCTGATGCGTTCCGGATCAAAGGGTTCTCCGGCGGCGCGCGCCTTGGCCGCCCGTGATTTGAGCGCGGACGCGGCCTTGGTTTTGAGCAGGGCGCCGATAATCGCGTCAAGCGTCTTGAATTCGCCGGGAAAGCCCAATTCCTTGGCCGCTCTGCGCGCGCCGTCGCGCAGCCGGTTCAACGCGGATTCTCCCCGCAGGCGCAGAATTCTTTCCAGACGCTCCTCCAGTTCCTTGCGGCCAACGGCCTTGGCGGCGCTCTCGCCGCGCCGCGTGCGCTGTAGGTTTTCCAGGAACGCTCGCGGCTCCGAGGCGATGAATAAATTCCCCATGAACGGCTTGTCCGCCGCTCCGGCCCGAGGGCCTTTAATGACTTTGACGGTCACGCCCGGCAGCGGTACGGAACGGGGATAGGAACCGGTGAGAAAAACCTCCCAATCGGCGGAGGGCTTTCCCTCCAGAGCCGTTCGATGACTCAATACGAATTTCGGGAAAAGGCCTCCTAATATTTCATAGAGATTGTCGCGCACGATTTTTTCCGGCGGGTCCTCTAAATTGGTGGTGTAGAGGCGCGGGGCAATCTTTTTAGCCGAGCCCTTGAGCAAGAGCCGCCTCAGGCGCTTTGCGCCCTTATTTTCCGATGTGCCGAAAACAATTTCAGATAGCGGTGGCATTTTTTTTGAAGTAATAGGCGCTTAAAACCTCTGGCGGCCTATTTTCTCATCTTAATATAGCAGGAAAGGCCTATTTTTTCAATACTGAACTCGTGACCGCCAATGGCAGTCAAACCGTCGGCAGGCGCAAGGGGCTCTACGCCCTGGGCGTAACGGCGGCCCCGGCCGCCATGCCTGGGAATTTAATCTTCTCCCAAGGCAATATCGAGATGGACTCGCTTTCGGACGCGAATCCGGCGTTGGGAGTTCACGACATCTATCTCCAGCGCAACCAGGGCTCGGACTCTTATTTCGCGACGAACTCGGGGGTTCCCTGTCATCAGCCCGGCTGCTCGGGACAAACCTCCGACCTCGCGGATATTTCGGCCTCGGCCTTGCAAGGGGACCCCAACGGCATTTACAAGGTCTGCGTGGACATCGGGGCCTTGGGCGTGCCGGGCGTTGAGTTCTACGAAGAGGAAGCGTGAATAGTGTGAAATCCGAACGAAAAGTAAAAAATTGGTAAAAGCGGGAAAAACCCTTGAAATTAGGCGAAGCTGGGGTTAGACTTGATGGAACCTCTCCCTGAAAGGGAGAGGACAAAGGTGAGGGTTCAATCCTCACCCCAACCCTTTTCAAGGAGAGGGAGAACGAAGGGAGGCTCGCATGAAGAGAATATTTTGGGCGACGGTTTTGATGTTCGCGGGAAACCTCGCGCTCTGGCCGGCTTTCGGACAAAATAATTCGCAAGATAATTCAGCGGGGCAAGCTCATCACTACCATGCCCATCTGACGCCGACACAGCGGAAGATGTTTGAGCGCAAGGCTAAGGAACTCTACGGCGCGATCAAGGCCGCCGGTTGGAGCCAAAGAAGCGATCATGATCAATATGTAATCCTCTCGAGATTTCTGGCTTATAGCGGGATACTCAGCTCAACGCCCACCGCCCATGTCGACGAAGCGGAAGGTTTGTGGAAGAATCTCCTCGATAAAAATCCGCGATGGAAAACGCGCCCTCCGCGCGACATGAACGTCAAGGAGTATCACGAGGCGGTCAAAAAACAGGAAAACGAGGCCACAACCATCAAAGAAAAGGCTAAGACATGGAAACCTTGGGGGTCAGTAAATACAAGTTCCACGCCTTTTTATTACGGAACTTATAGAGCTTCTCTCCACCCTTATGATTTTGAATCTTATAAAGAATATCCCAACAACAAGCTAAAACCCTTTAAGGTCATTAAATTTGGATACCCTATCGAATCGCCTTGGTGGAAAGTTCATGAATGGCAACAAACCTTCGAGCCTGACAGTGTAGGGAAAGTCAAAATATTTGCTCTTGGGACAAGCATAGAGGGTTATCAGCCTGAATCCATGGAAGAGCAGGCCGTCATGGGCATCCTAAAGCAAGAAGGAGAAGACCCCTCGCATTGGGTTCAACCCAATGCCGATTACAAGGAATTTTACGGCATTATTTCCATCGACGGGAAAATTTTGGCCCGAATCCCTTTTCATAGCCATATCCCCGACAAGGTTCTCGAGCCCTATTATGCCGCTCCAGACGGGAACTTCGCTGAGTTTTTAGTCGGAGATATGGAGGAGCCCACATGTCCTCCCGGAATTCATTTTGAAGACTGCGAAAGCGGCCTGGGCGAAGGTCCGGCCTTGGAATTCTATGCCAAGAAAGCCATACTATGGACCCCCAAAAATGGTTTACGTACCGTGTCGCTGGATGAGGCTAGAAACGAAGCTAAAAAGCACGTTCCAAAAACATGGAATATCGTGCCTTGAAGAATCATCGCGCCTTTGGGCGCATCGGCTTGGCCGCCGGGTTTTGGCTGTGGCCAAGTTCAAGTTATGCGTATCAGATTCATATCGCCAACGGCGGTACGCAGATCATCGGTGCGGCGACATCCATTACTTCAGTTTTAGGCGAGGCCCGCCCGACTTCCAGTTCCAGCGGAATGCCTTTTACGCCCAATCGCTTCCATCAAGGGGTTGACATCGCGGAGATTTTCCTTTCATTAGGCCCCAGGGCGCAAGGCTCCGTCTTTAATCTGCCGGAAATCACGATGAGAAGACTTTTTGCCCGCGCTTTGGAAAATGCTAACATACAAGGGTTCAGGTTTCATGATTTGCGCCATACTTTCGCCAGTCACTTTGTTATGAGAACGGTAGCCACTCACGTCACCCCGGCGCAAGCCGGGGTCCAGAACCTGAGCAAGTTACGTACAATCACTCAAATGGGCGTGTAGCTCAGCTGGGAGAGCGCCTCGTTCGCAACGAGGAGGTCGCAGGTTCGATCCCTGTCACGTCCACCACTTTCCCGCTGTTTTGTTTTTAACGAATTTCTCTGAGCCCAAGGCTTGCCAATGTCCAGGCCGTCATTTTATAGAGAAGACGGGCGCCGACATTGGCGTCCCACTCGCCGTTTTTGGAATTGGAGCCGGGCGAGACTTCGTTGAGGTCAAAACCGACGATCTTGCGCCCGCTTTTGACGGTTTGGGCGATGAGATAGACCGCTTGGTCAAAGTCGAGCCCTCCGGGAACGGGGGTTCCGGTGTTTGGGCAAAGACGGGGGTCAAGCCCATCGATGTCAAAGGTGATCCAAATTTTTTCCGGAAGCTGAGAAATGATGCGGGAAACAATTCCAATCCAAGGCTCGCCTGAAAAAAGGGCAGCTTTAATCTGGGAATCATAAAAAACGGAGACTTGGGCGCTTTTTTTGCGCGCGTAATCGGCTTCTTCCTCACAGAAGTCCCGGATGCCCACTTGGACAAGCCGGGAAACCGGAATGGTTTCCAAAACGTTATAGAGAATCGAGGCGTGAGAATGGGTGAAGCCTTCATAGGCCTTTCTCAAATCGTGATGCGCATCGAAATGGAGCAGCCCAAGCCCAGGAAACTTTTCAGCGGCCGCCTTTATCGCTCCATAGGGGGTCGAGTGGTCTCCGCCAATGATGGCCAGAATCTTTTTCGCATCAAGGATGCGGCGCGATTCTTGGTAAACCTCTTGGTTGAGTTTCTCGCTCAAGGCGTTGACAAGATCAAGGGATTTCTTAAGAACTTTGTTTTTTGAGACGTCGCCGCCGTTGGAAATTATTTTTTGCGCGGCGGCTTTTGCCGTTTTATTCCATTCCTTGATTTTTTTTGATTCGGGCAGGCAAAAAAGTCCCGGTTCGTACGGTTTTAAGATGTCCCCATCGCAAAGGTCGACTTGGCAACTTGCTTGAAATATGGCCGAGGGAGCCTTGGCAGTTCCTCCGCCGTAGGAAGCGGTCGCTTCCCAAGGGACAGGAAGGTAAACCAGCGCCGAATCCGATTCTTTGAAAGGAAGGCCGAAAATTCCAGTTCCCAAAGCGGCGGCCGAGTTTGGATCGAAGCTTTTTTCCATCTGCGGTCCTTGCTCGCGAAGCCGAAGTTATTTTGCGGCGGCCAGCATTTTCGCTTCTCCTGCCTTGAGAACGTCGTTGTAGCGGCGGGCGGAGCGGGCTTTCCAGGAACCTTTGTGATAGGCGTAGGAAGCAAGAAGCGGCAACGCAAGCGTGGCTTCGGAGTAAACCATCTGCTCGTAAACGGTGTCCACCTTGCCCCAAGAAGAGGCTTCTCTCAAGGTTGATCCGGAGAGGGCTCCGTCTCGCTCATCGGCAACGGTAATTTGAACCGCGTATTTATGCATCTTCGGCTCAAGTCCCAACATCTCGACTCCGACGGTGACGTCTTGCGCGAAATTCTTGGGAACTCCGCCCCCGATCATCAAAAGCCCGGTGTCTTTTGACGCCAATTTTACTTTGACGAGTTCCACGAAATCTTTCGCGGAATCGATGGAGACATGCTCATCCACGTTGTGCCATTGGTGATGCAAAAGTCCAAATCCCGCGGAACAATCCGAAAATGCCGGGACAAAAATCGGCAGACCTTTCTTATAAGCCGACAAGATCACCGACTCCTTGACCTTTCCTTTGGTCATCAGGTATTTTCCCATTTCCATGATGAATTCACGGGAAGAATAAGGGCGCGGGGGGAGGCTGTCGGCGATTTCAGCGCTGGCATTGTCGGTGTCGCCCAAGGAGTCCTCATCAATAAATGTGTCGTAGATTCGGTCTACTCGCGCGGCGCGCAAGGCATGATCATCTGCCCATTTGCTGCCTTTGTAGTGCTTATTTCCCAACGCTTCGAAAAAGTCTTGGTCGACAATATTTGCTCCGGTCGATACGATGGCGTCCACCATGTTGTTTTCAACCATATCCCAGACGATCTTTTTTAGTCCCGCTGAAAAGAGGGACCCCGCCAAACAGAGAATGATGGAGGCGTCTTTGTCCGCTAGCATCCGGTCATAAATTTCAGAGGCTCGCGCGAGATCCCGCGCGGAAAAAGCCATTTTGCTCATCGCCTCAACCAGGGAAACTGCATTAAATTTGGTGATATCAATGTGTTCTATGGGTTCTCTTAAAAACGCGCCTTTATTCACTTTTTTCATCATGCTCGCCTCCCTCATACTTTTGTATACGTCGTTAATTTTATAACATTTACTAGTAATAATAAAACAGCGTTTAAGAAAAAAAATGTCAGTTCCTTCCGAAATTGAGAAAGACGCGCATAAACTTTACGTTACGTGGCAGGATGGGCATAAAAGTGAATACCTTTTCCGCTACTTAAGAGAAAATTGCCCCTGCGCGATGTGTCGGGACGAATTTACCGGGGAAAGAATTTTAGATGTCGCGACGATTGCATCGGATCTTGTTTCCCAAAGGGAAAGCGTCGTCGGTCATTATGCCTTGGCTTTCTCTTTTTCCGATGGACATGGGGCGGGAATTTACGCTTTTGAATACTTGAGGGAAATCTGTTTGTGTCCGATATGCGATTTGAATTCTTCAAAAAATAGGACAAGTCATGCCTGAGTGGAAAACGATTATCGAGCCTTTTAAAATCAAGATGGTCGAGCCGTTGGGCTTTACCACAAAAAAAGAGCGCGCGGATTTGTTAAAGAAAGCGCATTATAATCTTTTTCAAATCACTGCCGATAAAGTTTTGATCGATTTATTGACCGATTCCGGAACATCCGCGATGTCTTCCGAACAATGGGCGTGCTTGATGCGGGGAGACGAGTCTTATGCCGGAGCTAGAAGCTGGTATGTTTTTGAGAAAGCGGTTAAGGATTTGACGGGATACCGGTTTGTTTTGCCCGCTCATCAAGGACGGGCGGCCGAGAGAATTTTCATGTCGGTTCTTTGCGGCCCAGGAAAAACGGTGATTGCCAATACTCATTTCGATACAACTAGGGCCAATGTGGAGGCCGCCGGAAGCGTCGCCTTGGATTTGCCGGTGAAAGAGGCGTTTAATTTTTCTTCCATGGCGCCGTTTAAGGGAAATATCGACATCGCGGCCTTGAAAAAATCTGTTTCGGAAATTGGCCCTCAAAATGTTCCGATGATTATCATGACCGTGACGAATAACTCCCTAGGAGGGCCGCCGGTTTCCTTGGCCAATTTAAAAGAAGCCTCTAAAGTCGCGCGGCAAAATAACATTCCGCTCATTATTGACGCCGCTCGTTTCGCTGAAAACGCTTTTCTCATTAAGCTTCGCGAAAAAGGGCAAGCTCATCGCCCGGTATTTGAAATCGCGCAAGAGATGTTTTCTTTAGCCGATGGCTGTCTGATGAGCGCTAAAAAAGACGCTTTCGCCAACATGGGCGGGTTTTTGGCTTTTAATAATTCCGACTGGCTTAAAAAATCTAAGGAACTTTTAATTTTAGGCGAAGGATTTCCAACGTATGGCGGGTTGGCAGGGCGGGATCTTGAGGCCATCGCCCAGGGGCTTAAGGAAATCGTGGATGAAAATTACCTTTCCTACCGTTTGCGCTCGGTGGCGTATTTAGCCGAAGGCTTAAAAAAACATAAGGCGCCGATCATCAACCCTCCCGGTGGACATGCGATTTACGTGGATGCAAAGCGCTTTTTGTCGCATATTCCTCCCCATCAGTTTCCGGCGCAGGCCTTGGTTTGCGAACTCTATTTGACCGGGGGAATCCGTTCTGTCGAAGTGGGCTCCTTGATGTTCGGGCGGGGGAAAGCCCGTGATTTTAAGCCCGCGAAGATGGAACTTGTGCGCTTGGCGCTTCCGCGTCGCGTTTACACCCAAAGCCATGTCGATTTTATCATCGAGGTTTTTGGCCATCTGGTTGGACGCAAGAAATCCATTCGCGGCCTTGAAATTATCGAGGAACCCAAAACCCTGCGCCATTTTACGGCGAAACTTAAGCCCGTGGGAGCCGATCGATGAGCAAAGGCGTCATCTTTCTTGTTACGCAAGACATGACGCTGATTGGCGAATTGGAAACTCATCTTAAAAATTATGACTATTCCTTGACGGCCTTTAATTCCGCGGCGGATGCGATCATTCGAATGGGAACCCCGGATATCGCGGCCTTGGTTCTCGATTATGAGCGCATCGGCCTTGCGGAAAGGCAAGCCCTCTTTAACGCCTATAAGGTTCGCGGGCGGTTTCCTCTTTTTCTCCTTCAAACGCTGGCGAGTTTTTCTCCCGTTCAGATCACTCCGGTCAGGGCGCTCCCATGGCCGCCGCCCCAGGGCTTTGTCGATCAATTGCGTTCGGTAGAACGTCCGGTCGTTTTTCTGTCCGATGCGGCGTTTTTTACCAGCCATGCCCTTCCTATTGCCTTTAGGCAATCGGGAATCGTCGTTGAAGAATACCCCCACGCTCAAAATCTTGAAAAATTTCTTTTAGAAAAAACTATTCCTCCCAACGATATTTCCGATCCGGGAAAAACATTCTGGAAAAACGTCTCCCAGGCGTCTAGACCCGGGCCCGCCTCTTTCGGCGCAGGGAGAAAATGCCAGGTGATCGCTCCCCTTCCAGGCTTATGGACCGATGTTCTGCGCTTTGACGCGGCTTTAAGAAAGACCGTCAATAACTGCGTTTGTTATTACCTTTCCAGCATTGACCGCGTGCGCTGGGCGGCTAATCGCTTGAGAGATAACGCTCCCGTTGAGCTTTTGCGGGACGAGGCGCCGCTTATTCCTAAACTCTTGACGGAAGCCCCCCAGATGGCTGAACCGACTCAAAGAGGCAAGGAAAAAATTTTGTTTTTGGATAATTATAAGCCGACCTTGGACGCGTTGTCTGAGGCTTTGCGCGTGGCCGGCTACGACGTGGCCATAACGATGGACGCAGAAGATGCCTTGCGCCGAGCTCAAGTCAAGGGCAGTTTCCATTTGGCGGTCGTCGGCGCCGCCTTGGCCTACACCCGGCACACGGGACTTGAAATCGCCCAAAAACTCCGGGAGCATGATCCGGATCTGAGAATCATCTTCATGGTTGATCGCTATCCCTTGGCCACCGCGCTTCAGGGAGTGAGCCAATCCGTCGAGTTGGGCTTGGACGATGCCTTGCTTAAACCGGTCGATTCCTCCCGCCTTATTTTCTCCGTTCGCCGCGCGCTCGAACGGCGGTTCCTGATTCTGGAAAACGCACGCCTTTTGAAGGAAGTTCAGGAGTCCAACAGACAACTTGATCAGATTAATGGATTTCAGAAAAAGTTTTTTGCGATGGTCGCCCATGACGTCAAAAATCCGCTGACCGCGATTTTGGGATATTCGGAAATATTGGGAATGGGCCTAAAAAATTTGCCTAAGGAGTTGGAGTATTCCTCTCACATCAATTCCGCGGCGCGAACCTTGAATCTTTTAATTTCGGATTTGGTTGATTTGGCCGCTATTGAATCTGGGAAGTTGCGCGTCAATTTAGGGGAACTTAATTTATCCGAAGTCATTCGAGACGTCAGTTCCCGCATCCAGATTGTCGCCCAGCAGAGAAAAATCCGCTTTGAGGTCCAAGTTCCGTCCCAACTGCCAATGTTGAAAGGCGATCCCCATCGCATCGGACAAGTGATTCAAAATCTTTGCACCAACGCCGTTCAGTACACGAAAGAGGGCGGCGTGGTCCAGGTCAAGGCGGACCTGGGGCCTCAAATGCTGACTGTCGGCGTACGCGATTCCGGTATTGGAATTTCAAAGGAAGATCTGCCGAGAGTTTTCGAACGGTTCTTTCAATCCCAACAGGCCCAGGCGATGAGAAAAGCCGGATTCGGGCTGGGGCTTAAGATCGCGCGCGAAATCGTTCAACTCCACGGCGGCGAGATGGGAGTGGAATCGGAATTGGGCAAGGGATCCCGTTTTTTCTTTACCATCCCCATCCCGAGGAAAGCCGAAACCCTCTCAGCCGCGGCGGTTCCCGCGCCGCCAGCGAGCCCGAAGTGATGATCCCCTTGCGCCTGACTTCCGCCGTTGGTCACCCCGACGAAAGTCGGGGTCCAGAGCATCGATCTTCTGGCCGCTCTTCAACAAACTTGGAAGCGGCGCTTCCTCGCCTACGCTCGGTCGGATTCCGGCTTGCGCCGGAATGACGTTTTCCCTTAAGCGTTGCAGGGAATAA
>JAJZCM010000083.1 GCA_021846045.1 bacterium
GCTCTTGAGGCCGAGCGGTTTTTGGCCGGAGAAAAATAATGCCCGCAGCGGAAGTCTCTCGCTCGCGTTTTCCTTCCTGGCTTCGCGTGAGTCTTCCAACGGGGGAAAACTACGAGCGCATCAAGCAGATTTCCTCTGCCCGCAATCTCCATACGGTCTGTGAAGAAGCCCGGTGTCCTAATATCGCCGAGTGCTGGGGCGCGGGCACGGCGACTTTCATGGTCTTGGGGGAACTTTGCACCCGTGGCTGCCGCTTTTGCTCGGTTAATTCGGCTCTCAAGCCGCCGCCTCCTGATCCTCTTGAGCCGGAAAAGCTTGCCCAGACCATTCAAGAGATGAAACTGGACTATATCGTTTTGACGACGGTTTGTCGGGATGATCTTCCGGATCAGGGGGCTTCCCATATCGCTTCCTGCATTACCGCGCTCCGGCAAAGTTGTCCCAAGACCAAGATCGAGGTCTTGATGCAGGACTTTCGCGGAGATGTGGGCCTCATTTCCCGAGTTTTGGAAGCTGGGCCCGACGTCGCGGCTCACAATCTTGAAACCGTGAGGCGTTTGACTCCTGCGGTGCGGGATTCAAAAGCCGGCTATGACCAGTCTTTAAATGTTCTTTCTTCTTTTCGGAAAATTTTGCCCGAGACTCCGGCGAAATCTTCCCTTCTTCTAGGAATCGGCGAAACCGAGGAAGAAACGCTTGAGGCCTTGCGGGATTTGCGTTCGGCGGGGGTTTCAATTGTGACCCTGGGGCAGTATTTAAGGCCCGATTCCTCCGGTCGTAACGTGCCGGTGCGAGAGTTTTTGAGTCCGGAGCGCTTTAATTTTTACGCCGATCGCGCCCGGGAAATGGGGTTTGCCGATATTGCCTCCGGACCCTTGGTTCGGAGTTCCTATCACGCGGGAGAGCTTTTTTTAAAAGGATCTCTATCCCATGCCTCTTGAAACAATTGTCCGCCATGAAACCCAGCGGCTTGAGATTTTAAACCCGCAGGGCTTTGCCGATCCCGCTTTAGACCCCCATATCGCTTCAAAAACGCTGCTTGAGATTTACCAAAAGATGATCGAATTACGCGCATTTGACGAGCGTGCGATCAAACTTCAGCGCCAAGGCCGCTTGGGCACCTATCCGTCGGTTTTGGGGCAGGAAGTCAGCCAATTGGTTCCCGCTTTTTGCCTGAAAGCCTCAGATTGGATGATTCCCACCTATCGCGGAACCGGGGCTTATTATGGGCGCGGGATGAAGTTCCGGCATTCGCTTTTGGTCTGGGCCGGTGATGACCGCGGAACCGTTTTTCCGGAGGAAAACCGCGACATGACTTTTTCGATCACCGTCGGCGGGCATTTGACCTTGGCTGCGGGTTTGGCCTGGGCCGCCAAACTTGAGAAAAAAGACGCGGTCGTTTTAGCGTATTTGGGGGACGGCGCCAGCTCCAAGGGCGATTTACACGAGGCCTTGACCTTCGCGGGCGCGATGAGCTTGCCGGTTATTTTTCTGGTTGAAAATAATCAATGGGCCATTTCGGTTTCAAGGCAAAAGCAGTGCGCGGCCGAGACCTTCGCCCAAAAGGCCCACGGTTATGGGGTTTTCGGCCTTCAGGCGGATGGAAACGATGCCTTGGCGGTCTTTTCTGCCATGCAACAGGCGATGACGCGGGGACGAGAAGGACGGGGAGCGACTCTTCTTGAGCTTGAGACCTATCGTATGGCCAATCACACGACCGCAGACGACGCTTCCCGCTATCGCTCGAAAACTGATTTGGATGATTGGGCAAAGCGTGACCCGCTTTTGCGCCTTAGGCGATATTTGGAGACGCTTAAACTTTTGGATGGAGCCCGGCACGAGGAATTAGTTAAAAACGCGGAAGCCCTAGTTGATGAGGAAATCAAGGCTTACGAGGCTTTTCCCGAGCCGAATCCTTTGGATATGTTCGCCAATAATTACGCGAACGCGCCCAAGGCTTTAATCGAACAAAGGTCCGAACTGGAAGCTTTGCTGGAGAGAAAAATGCGTTTGGGAGAAATCGTCGAGATTCCGCCTCTTGAGGGGCGTTTTCCATGACGGCGACCGTTGTGAAAACTCGAGAATTGAATTTAGTCGGCGCGATTAACGAAGCCTTGCGCCAAGAGATGGAAAAAGACGAACGCGTCATCATTCTCGGCGAAGACGTCGGCAAAAACGGCGGCGTTTTTCGCGCAACCGAAGGCCTGTTTGACCGCTTCGGGCCCGAGAGAGTGACGGACACGCCCTTGGCGGAACTCGGCATCATCGGTTCGGCGATGGGGCTGGCTATTGCCGGGTTTAGGCCTGTTTGCGAAATTCAATTCGACGGATTTACTCCGTCTATTTTCGATCAGGTTGTTTCTCATTTGGGGAGAATCCGAAACCGCACCCGCGGGCGCTACTCATTGCCCTTGGTCATTCGCTCGCCTCACGGCGGCCTTATTCACGCTCCGGAGCATCATTCGGAATCTCCGGAGGCTTATTTTTGCCACACTCCGGGAATCAAGGTTGTTTGTCCCTCGACTCCGGAAGACGCCAAAGGGCTTTTGATCGCCGCTATTCGAGATCCTGACCCCGTCGTTTTTTTTGAGCCGAAAGCCCTTTACCGCGCGGCTCGCGGGCCGGTTCAGGAAGAACCCTACGAGATTCAAATTGGAAGCGCGCGCGTGCGAAGAGAAGGCTCGGATCTGACGATGATTTCCTGGGGGGCGATGGTCCAAACCTGCCTCAAAGCCGCCGAGCGTATGTCTCAGAATGGAACTTCGGTCGAGGTTCTCGACTTGAGAACCCTAACGCCCCTGGATTTAGAGAGCATTCTTAAAAGCGTTTCCAAAACCGGACGGGTGTTGATCGCCCATGAAGCTCCCAATTCAGGGTCTTGGGCGGCGGAAATCAGCGCAGGGATTTCTGAGCGCGCGCTGACAAGCCTTAAGGCTCCGGTCAAAAGAGTCGGCGGATGGGACATTCGGATGCCGCTTTTCCGTCTTGAACGTTATTACATCCCGGATGTAGACCGTCTGTTGATGGCGTCCGAGGAAGTTCTCTCGTTTTGATTCTCGTGAAACAAGATCAATGACCCCCGCGCCGCAGGTTTTAGAAAAATCTCAAAGTCTTAAACGCCCGCTGGTCATGGGAATTATCAATGCGACCCCGGACTCCTTTTATTCTCAAAGCCGTTCTTTTTCGCCTCCAATCGCCGCGAATAACGCTTTTCGCTTCTTGGAAGAAGGAGCGGATATCATCGATCTTGGGGGAGAATCAACGCGCCCAGGCTCCGAACCGATTTCCCTTCAAGAAGAATTGGACCGCGTTCTTCCAGTTTTGGAGCTTTTGAAAAATTTCCCTGTTCCGATTTCAATTGATACCCAAAAAGCGGAAGTGGCTAAGCAAGCGCGCCTTTTAGGGGCCGCTATTCTCAACGATATTTCGGCCTTGCGCTTTGATCGCGGGATGATCAAAGAAGCTCTTCATTTTAAATCCGTGATTTTAATGCATCGAGGCGGAGAAAGCCCGAAGACGATGCAGGCAAATCCCGTGTATGCGGACGCGGTGAGAGAAGTTTATTCTTTTCTGGAAGAGCGTAAAAATTTTTTTATCCAATCGGGGGGGAAGGCCGAACAAGTTTTGGTCGACCCGGGCATCGGCTTTGGAAAGGCCTTGAGTCATAATTTGGAGATATTCAGCCGGCTCCAAGAATTTTCAAAAGTGGCGCCGGTGATCGTCGGCGCTTCAAGAAAAGGCTTTATCGGAAAAATCCGCCCGGATTTAGGGCCGGAAGAGCGCATGCCGGGTTCTATCGCTGTCGCTTGTTGGGCCGCCCTTCAAAAAGCTGCGATAGTTCGAGTCCATGATGTTTCAGCGACCGTGCGCGCGCTTGAAGTTTGGCG
>JAJZCM010000036.1 GCA_021846045.1 bacterium
ATATACTAATAACACATAGGATATTACAACAAAAAAAGCGCGGCGTCAAATACCCCGCCACGCTACGTCTCGGAAAGCCTTACCCCGTCGCACCCCAAGGACCGGCGTCCTTATGGCAAAATTTCAGGTTTGGGAATGAACGCCATATCGATACTGGTTATCTCGTTTGTTTGACCTTTCATCGGAGTTTGGGAAGGATTTCGCCCCTTCCTCCTTTTAATTACTTCCAGTATAGCGAGCGTTTCTCCCTTGGCCATGAAATAGGGATGCACGGCGTAGGCGTCACCAACAATAAACCCTTCCTGCGCAATATCTTCCATTGTTTTGTGCGCATCAGATGGGGCAACAGCCATAAATGTGCGTTTGCCTCTCACCTTGGCCTGGAATTCGTCATACAGAGGCAATATGACTCGGCTATCTCCTCTACCGACAAAAGCGCTGTCGCAAATAATCGCTTTGCCATTCAGTATCGAAGCTATGCCGGAAAAAGTTGGATCAAGCCATAAATCGACATCGGCAAGCAGCCTTTGGTCATCCCTTGACATAGATCGGTCCCGTCCGAAAAGCTTCATATTGCTCCAATATAAATCAAAATTATGCAGGATTCCGGGATGCCATGACCAATCCGTATTTTTTAGGATAACAAGATAGTAGCATGCTCCAACCTGAACACCCAGCAGAAGTGCCGCTACGCCGGCGAAGAATTTCGTTCCTGTTTGTTGTGTCGCAACATATTTCACGATAACAATGGCAGCTACCATTCCGCCAAGTAATTCAACCCAGATGGCATAACGACAGTACGCCGTTGTTCCTACCCACAAAAACAGCGAAACCAAGCATAACACGGCCATGATGGCGAGAGCCTGACCATGATTTCCTAGAGAGGAACCTGATGAATCGTTTGCGCCGCGGATCCTTTTAACAGATGCCGTCGCATAAGACCCGCATACAAACATTGAAGCCAGCGTCCCCACGGCGATACGGCCCGAATATACGTTTAATTCGCCAAGCCTCGACGGTGAAATCGTCACCAGAAACGGCCAAATAAGAAATTCAAAAATGCCATGCGGACACCAACGCATATCTCGAAATTTCTCGATTTTCCAAAATGGCGATTTGAAAATCGTGTTATAGTAGGGGAAGACCGGATTGCCGACGGACGCATAGTTATAAAGAAGGTACGGCGCTACCGGCAACATAAGTAGAACGGAGGCGACTACAACCATGCCAGCTTTCAAGCGTTGCCGATGCATGAAAGTGAAAAAAAGCAACAAGACTGCCACGAATGGGACGCTTGTCAGCTTGAGCGCAATGCACAAGCTCGACAAAAATGCCGCCCAATAAATCGCATATGCATCCCCATCTTCCAATAGTAAAATGTTCAGAATTTCCAGCAGAAACGGGATGGGGAATAAATCCACCATATAGGTTCCCATATATATGAGAATTTGTTCTGTCGATATCACAAGAAATGTGAGCGTCTCGGCCATCGCCATAGAGACGGGGAAGGCGCATTTTCTGGCGCAGGCAACGAGCATTTGCCGTATTTGGAAATATAGCAGGATAATAACCATTGCATTCAGCACCGTACCAAGCCGGTAGCCCAGCAATCCCCGTGACAACCCGAGAGCTTCATCTCCTAGGGGGAAAGAAAATGTCCTGAAATCGCATGGAAAGAAATTGCCCAGGAGATTATTCTTGAATGTGTTTTGCTGCAGATAAAGATGATAGGCCAAAGTGTCGTAGCTATTATCCGGCAACGCCATGCGCACAATAGACAAACAGGCCAAAAAAATTACAACTCCTTGCGTCCGCCAAGTACCGCGCTCCTGCATTGGCGAAGAATATCGCAACGAAAAGTATACGCTGCCGGCAAACGCTACGATAAACGCCATATTTCCAAGAGACCGCAGCCCTTGCATATGGCAAACAAACGCGAGGGAATAAAATTCATCTCTTAAGCAGAGCGAACCAAACAACGCGAGAAAAATGGAAAACAGCCAACCACCAGCGAACGACGGAATTCTCATTGAATCATTCGCCAAATCTGCCGTTCTCTCTCTGGACATCAAATATTTCCTTCACGACCGCCTTGATTGATGTTGCATCCAGCCGATCTTTAACCCCAACGGCACCGCCGGACAATGTTTTTTCTTCAGAATATTCCGCTATTCCACCCAGCAATAGCTCTCGTTGCACTGGAGGAAAGCCACGTCCTTCATGAATCCCATCTGGGGATGGGAGGCGAAGTCGGATTTTCGAAACGGCTCCGTGAAATACCCTCGGTTGTCCGCGAACCGGGCGAATTTGATCACCCTCACGTCCGGGAAGGATCGCCGCATTGCGAATATCGCCGATTCTTGAATCCATCAGCTATGGCCGATGAACAGCGCCCTCGAGCACGCAAGTGACACCTCCAATAGTGTTCCACTTCCTAAACAAGAATTCTGCGCGACAGGCCCACTCCAGGAGAATCCCAGAAATCCTTCCCGCTCGCTTCATATCCGAGCCGGCAACCCCGCTCATTTTCTTCCAACGTCGCGATATCCACACTACAGGCCAAATCAGTCCGTAAATGTAGTACGCGGATATTTCTTTGATTCCGGCATTTCTAGCCAAAGACCTGAGCTCATAAAGAGTATAGCGGCGCCTGTGGCCCAAAAACTCATCGTGCGGAGACCACAGCGACTGGAAGGCGGGCACGGTTATGAATATCCTGTTCTGCCCTGCGCAATTCCGAATTACATTCCCCAGAAAAGCGGCGTCATCATCCACATGTTCCAGGACATCCATCATTAAGATAAACGCTCCCCGCATTTGCGCGGGCAGACTCCTACTGCTGACTAACTCGCCGCTTATTCGCGAATCTGCGACGACAGTTTCAGCCAAATACCCCGTGTCCACCCGATGCGCATTCATTATCCTGGCGCCTGCGTGGTCCATCAAACACTCAGAGAAAAACCCTGAACCTGCACCGATGTCTACGACGTTCGCCATCTCGGGGGGCGGCACCTGCTTGTCAAAATATTCAATAAGCGGAATGCGCTTCGTTCTGTAATACCAATGCTGCGCAGGTGAGAAGCCTGCGCCTTCGCATTCTTTCAGGTCCATGGGCTCCCCTGAGGCGCTCCCAAAATTCGGACCCTGGGCAATTCACAATCAAGATACTCCGCGCCCTCGATGCCCGATGAAAGGACGGTTTTCCCCGAACGCTTTATGCTGGCGAGCCAAACGATCGGTCGCTTGTTCAGGGCTTCCTTCAATAAGGCGCGCCAATAGGACCTATAAACCATATGCACTATATAATATCATTTGGTCAACCTAAACGCCGCCGCACTGCTCCCCGTTTCCCCGTTTGAGCAACGCTTGGATATGGGTTTGTCACATCCAGCCGCGCCAGATCCATGGCCGCCCTGAAAAAGTCATACCAATGGAGCTTAGAACCGCCCACATCGCACCAGCGCATGAGCGGTAGTTCATAAATCCAAGTTCCGACTTCCCTATTGCGGAATAATTGAAGAGCTCGCGCGGCAATCTCGACATCGAAAATCCAGCGGGAACGAAAAGGCTGGCTGAGAATTCTCCGGAGATCATCCGAAACCCTGAATAACTTCGCCCCACATTGCGTATCGTAAGTTGGAACGCCCAACTTGTATGACACCGCGGTTGCGAAAAACCGCCCCAGATAGTGGCGCATCGTACTACGAATAATAAATCGGCCTAAGAGCTGTATCCGGGTACCGAAAATCATCTCCAATTGCGGTTGCTGGTCTAGGCGAAAGCAAAAGGCAGGAATCGCATCGAGCGGCGTGGAAAGATCCGCATCCCAGAAGCCGACATAGGGGAAACCCATCTCGCAAGCCCGGAGCAGGCCCAAACGAACAGCTTCCGCCTTGCCTAAATTATGATCAAGGTGAACAACGGAGAATATTTCGGGCCGCGCTCGGCTTAGCGACTCCAGCGCCTGCAATGTGTTGTCGGTACTGCCATCGTCTACAAAGACGAATTTGATTTCTTGATGGTACTCCGAGAAGTGCACAAACGAAGAAACATCCAGACGCCGTTCCTCATTGTAGCAAGGCACCACAACAACAGCCGAGGATGTCCCGCTCGTAGTTGAAAGTGGTTGGGGCGATGCCATCATTCTACTCAGGCTTTGGCCTCCCGTCCATTTTCTCGACGACGAAGTGCTTCGACCAAGACATTAATCTGCGCTGACCCGCACTCTGACTTTTCATTCATTCTTGAATCCGGCAATCCGCTAGAGATCGTCTGTGTCAATCCATGGGACATGCTAATTTTCCTCCTTAGCCCCTGGTCCGAATTTTTGAGAGCGCCTCACATCGGCAGATTTTCGTAAAGGCTCCTGGCAACCTCTTCATTATAGGTGTGCGTGGTGAGACTCTGTGCCTCGGCCATTTTCAACGCGGTCTCGGGCTCGTTTAAGAGGCCGACTTCGCGGCAGGCGCGTATGCATCCTTTCGGAGAACCGACCGTCATGGCCTCATTCTCGGCGAGATAGAGCTGGGAGGCCTTCCAAACGGCCTCGAAGGAATACTCAAAGCGCTGAATAGCCGCGTCGCGCCTTTCATCCGAAGGATCAGCCGCGTACTTCCCCTCGCCCAAGAGCCGTAAAGATAAACTTGCACCCGACCCTTTGAAAAAAAGCGCAAACCAACCTCTCGCACTTTCTCCAAATAGCGAATATGTCTGGCTTTCGTATCTTCCGTCATTTCCAAACCTTCCACGGGGCCTTGCCGGACGCCCACATTTGCCCGAGATTGATCTTGTCCCTTAAGGTATCCACCGCGTGCCAAAAGCCCCAGCCGTTTGAAGGCGGCCAATTTCCGGCGTTTGGCGAGAGTCCCAAGCGGCCCAGCCTCCCAAATCGTCGCATCGCCAGTGTCGACCACGGTCACCGTCCAGGGCTCCGCGCGGTTATGGTGGACCGTCATCTTGTTTTTCTTCATGTCGAAATGTCGAAGGTGACGTTCGAGGCGTGAAGAAAATAGTTCGCGAAATACTCCTCGATGACGTAGCCCTTGTAGCCGAGGCAGATGATGAAATCATTGATGCTGTGGTGGGAGTAGATTTTGAGGACATGCCAGAGAATGGGTTTCCCGCCGATTTCGATCATTGGCTTGGGCCTGACCGAGGTCTCCTCGCTGATGCGGGTTCCCAAGCCTCCGGCTAGGATGACGGCTTGCATACCGAGGGTTTTCGTTTGAGGGGTCATAAGAGTTCAAATTTCCTAACCGATCTACTTATATGAGATTGTACAAAATTAGAATTTTTTACAGACGATAAATCACAAAAAAGTGATGTTTGAAATTAATAGGCCAAGCTCCCGGCTGTCGGAGCCCCGCCCTATTTTTAAGGGAACAAACGACTTATCAACCAGGATTTTCAGTTTCACTATGCTGTTTTGAGGCAATCCTTCCGCATTGATTTGGATCTGATTTGTTTTTATTTTGTATTTCTTCAGTCTCCTGCCATCTATGAAGAGGGTGATCCCGTTAGGAATATAGGGCGCCGGAAGATAAGCCGACAAACTCATTTCCCCCAAAGGACCTGTCAAAAAATAGGCTTCCGATTCTTTCCCCATCCAAATTTGATTCCCTTCCCAACCGTACCAACCAGACAATAGGGTTGCTGAAGCAAGAGTATGACCTATAGACCCATATGGCCCCAAACGATAGGCGCGCCAAATATTTATAGCGCCTTTAATCGCGGCAATATCTGCAGGGGTTGTCCCATCTTGAAACATCTGAAAATCTTTATCTGGAAATAGTTGAGGGGTTAAAGTCATAGACTCTAGTTTCTTATAATTCTCATGGCGATATGGCGCAATTCTCCACTCGCTCCTGTTTGATAAAACACTTGACACAAGAATAAAAGAAAGGAGTAATAGTAAAGTCTGCCTAATAACTGGGGAAGACCTTCCCCGTATAAATAATGTCGCCACAACTAGTCCTATAAGGCCGAGTTGGGTTTGGCTTGCATACCGTGACGCAAGTCCAGCTTCCGCGCCAAACATAGTACGACCATAGGCAATCATGGCGGCAACTACAATGGAATATGTCATTAGAAGAAGTGGCGCAACAAGTGCCTTGTTTTCTTTACAGTGGCGCAACAATGCCAGAGTCGTGGTAATTAGCATGCCTATAATGAACAATCCTACGGCACATTGAAAAATAGGTCCAGCAGGTCCCGATATCTTTTCATTGTGCAACAATCCTGCTGTAAAAACCTCGAGAAATATGCGGGCTCGCAAAACAAATAATTCAACAAAGGGTATTTTATTAGCCCCGCTACCAAGATTTATGCCAAAAAGATAAATCGCCAACGATGAAACATTTAACCCGATCAACATGGCTATGATTTTTTTATCAACAAGTCTCAGGGTTACAAGCCCGAACAAAACCACAACTGATGCGAATCCAAAAGCAACGGAATAAATACTTGTAGCAAATAGGATGGACCATACCGTCGCTAAAGCATAGACGAGTAATCGCATGGAACTCGGCTTTTGAACTGCCTGGGACAGAAGGGCTGCGGTGCTGATAAATGAAGCCGCTTGGAGCAATTGATACACTCCTGCGTTAAAGACGTGGTTTTCCCAATCGGTAAGACTGGAGGCAATGAAAGTGATTATAAGAGCTCCAAGGATAACTGAAAACGAATAAAACTGATCGTTTCTAACGCACTGACTAAGGATAAGAATAGAGACCGCCACGATGATTGCCGAGTAGAACGCGCCCGAATAGAGTTCATATTGCGCGTTCCAATGGAATAATTTTACGTTAGCCAGCGTCATTAATCGTCCCAAGGGAGTTCGAAACACGATATTATCTGGCATCCATAAAACTCTCAAAAGAGACACCTTCCCCTCAGAAATACTTTGAACAAATTGTGTCTCGCGGATATCATCCTGATACAAGACATTCAGTGTCGCCTTATTGACATAGAAAGCCATATGTGTCGCGGTAATGGCTGCCCCAACAAAAGCAAGGAGGCACGCTAAATAGCTTTTTCTCGATGAGAGACTGATCACACTAATTCCAGACAATGCCATAGTTTTCTCCGTTTATTCTTCCCGCGGCATCAAAGGCAAAGCAGCACAAAAACACGCGCAATCCCAATGCGCTTACGCTTTCAGAGTCAACGATGGCAAGTTTGCTCATGCGATTTCCGCTTCCTGGCTTTGGGCGCGTTGCAATAACCGTGACACGCTCTCCACGATTTTAGACGCCGGAAGAGAATTGAGGCAGAAGTAATCCGGATTAACGCATTGGGGCCGGAAATAGCATTGGCAGGCCTTGTCCGGCTGGACGATTTCGCCTAAGCTGTAGAGCTCGAATTCATTGGGATTGAAGATGTTATTGATGAGGACCGTTTTTTTGCCAAGACCGATGGAGATATGCAGCCCCATGGTCACGCAAGTCACCATAAGATCGGTTTGGTCAACAAGATTAACGAATTGCCGCAAGGGAAAATGCCCCAAATAGGCGGCTCCACTTTTTTTTGAGATCGAGAGATTCCGATCATGTTCCTGCTTGCCGCCCAAGAGAAGAACGCCGCAGCCTGATTCATGCAGTTTTTGAGCGAGTTCAACCCAAGTCTCTTCTGGGACAAGGCGGCTTGTCCAGCGTTCTCCGCAACCTGTGTTTAAGCCGACAAGCGGGCGCGGCAAATTGAGATTCCACCGGTATCCATCCTCCGCAAAATTTGGCAACGAATATTTTTCTTCGGAGAGTTGATAACCGCAGATCTCAAAAATCTCCTCAAGATAGCTTTTGGTATTGGCTTGGCTGACATCGTTAAAAAGACCCGTGAGATATTTGTGATTTGCTGACCCGTCCGCCGGGGCGGTTTTCCCGTTGTTTAGGATAAAGCCGCGTTTCGCCTTGCCGCGCGCGCGATTGGCGACGGCGGCTGCTTCAAAATCTTTATCGAGGCTGAAGACATAATCGAACTCAGTCTCTTCAACTTGGAGGACTCCGGCTAGATCGAACTTGAGCTTTCTGTCCACCAGATCGGGTAATATCTCTGGGGTGTGCGTGAGCCACCAGATTTCGGCGCGCGGATGGACGGCCTTGATTTTCTGCAACAGCGGCGTTGTGCGGATCACGTCCCCAATCGCGCCTAGCTTAATGATAAGATAGCGCTCCTTAACTGGATCATAATGGCCGCAGTCCGAGCAATGGACGCCCTCTTTTTTGTGCGGCGCGCAGGGGATGTAAGACTGGAAATGCCGGCAATCAGTTTTTAGTTTTTCCATGAATGACTCAGGCCGCCACTGGCGCGTTCCTTTCAGTCAGTAGACGCTTGAATGTCTCCCGCGCGGCCTCAAATGAGTATTGGCGTTGCATCGCGTCAAGGCCATTTTTTGAAATCCTCTGCCACAGCTCCCGGTGCGAATAAAGAGCCTCCAACTCCTCTGCGAAGTCCTCGGGCTCATCCGCGATCAATACTTCATTGCCGTGCTCAAGCCCCATTCCCTCGCAGGCCAGACTTGTCGCGACCACGGGAACCCCGTGGCTCAGGCTCGTTAGAATCTTGCATTTGATGCCCGCCCCATAGCGAATCGGGGCCACGGACACCCGGCATCGCTTGAAATAAGGCTCGAGATCGCTTACATAGCCCGTGACGATGATATTTTCGGAAGCCAGGCTCAGGATCGCTTCCGTCGGACGGCTCCCAATCACATAGAACTTGACATTGCCCAGGCGGGCGCGGACGTGCGGCAAGATATCCTTGACGAAGTAAAGTGCGGCGTCCACATTGGGTGTATGCTGGAATCCCCCAATGAACACGATGCCGTTACGGTCATCAAACGGAACGTCCGTGCCATAAATTTCGCGCGGAGGCTGGATGACGGCCACGTTAAGCGCGGGGTTTTCTGCAAGGAGAACGTCCCGTTCCAGCGGATTGACCACGATCGTATAGTCCGCTTTTGCCGCCACCAAAAGCTCCTGTTTTTTTGTCGCTGCCGCACGCTGATCCAGCTCCTGATTCTTTTCCAACTCGGCATGGCGCTGCTCGCGGATGAAATGAAGATCTTCGGTATCGAAAATCACTGTGGCCTTTGGGCAATGCTTTCTCACAGCATCGATATGAGCATCGGCGACATAGGGCCGACACAGCATCACTGCGTCATAGTTCGGCCCATGCTTTCTTAAGTGGGCCTCGATCGACCCGATATAGGGCTGATAAAGACATTCAACGCCCATGCGCTGAATGTCAGCGGTATAGCGGTCAATGTAGACCAAGTTGTTGGGAATGAACGCAACCTTGTAGCCCAAGGACTGAAAAATCTTGAGATGGTTGAAGACGGTCAGAGACCCGGCATCCTGATCCGGCGTCAAGGTGCAGGCGTCTATGACTAAAATTCTTTTTTGGACGGAGCGCTCTTTTTCAAAATCAGGATTCTCGCCGTTGGGACGGTGTTTTTGCAAGACCGAGGCCCATTTCTTTTGGAATTTTTCTTGATTGATGAGTTGATATTTTTTGACGCCAGAAGACAAATCCGTTCCCGATGAGATCCCCTCAAAATGGATGATTTGAGATAACGGTTGATAGAAAACCTTGCGGCCCGCTTGGCGAATCTGAAACGCCAAATCCGCGTCTTCGGCATAAGCCGGAGCATAGCGCTTGTCAAAACCGCCCAAATCCATGAATAATTTTTTAGGAACCATGACGCAGGCGCCGGAGCAATAATCCACCTCGCGCAAATAGTTGTATTCTGGTTTCTGGGGGTCATCCAGACGCCCGTAGTTCCAGCCCGAGGCGTCGCGCCAGATGATGCCCCCAGCCTCTTGAAGACGTCCGTCCGGATAAAGGAGTTTGGAGCCGACAAGGCCGGCCTCTGGATGGGCTTTGAAAGTTTCCAAAAGTTCCTCGAGCCATCTGGGAGTCACCACGGTGTCGTTATTAAGAAAAACGATATATTCTCCACGCGCTTTTTTGGCGCCGCTGTTGCATGAAAAAAGAAAGCCTGAATTTTTCTTATTACGCAAAACCTGCGCCGTGGAGACAACGGCGAGCATCTCCCGCGTTCTATCAGTCGAGCAATCATCCACGACAAGAACTTCATAATCAATATCTGTCGTGTTTTCCGCTATGGATTTCAGACATTGAAAAGTGTATTCGCAATTATTATAAACCGGAATCACGATCGTCACTGCGGGATTTTGAGAGGCTCTTAAAAAGAGGGGGGTGAATTTTAAATCGGAGAAATCCTTCGGCATTTCCACGACCGGCGTCGCTTGGGATATATGGGGGGGCTCGTTTCCACGCGTCAATTGATAAAACAACCTCCTGAGTCGCCATTTGATTCGGGGCGAAAACGGCAGTTTGTGATACAGTTTTTTCGATAGAAAATGAAACCCTTCCGCGGCTCTTTTTCCCAGTTCGCGCATTTTGCAGCCGCAATAACGCAGGGGGCAAGTGAGTTTCCACGAAGTTGAGCCTTGAATGGATTTTAATTCCTCATCCAATCGCTTGGCCCATTCCGTTCGCTCGAGAAATTCTGACTGAAGCTTCTGGTATGAGGCCCTGGAGCTTTCAATCTCTTTATCGAGAGATTGCGCCCATTGCGAGCGGCTCTCGAAATCCTTGTTCAGTTCGATATACTCGTGGCGCAATTGTTGATAGAGATTTCTCGATTTTTCCAGTTCCTGTTCCAAAAGATGTCCCTGTTCACCGCGTTTTCGGAGTTCTTCCTCGGATGCCGAGAGTTTTTCGCGCAAAGCCGCGAGTTCCGCGTCCAATCGCTCGGCCCATTCCGTTCGCTCGAGAAATTCTGACTGAAGCTTCTGGTATGAGGCCCTGGAGCTTTCAATCTCTTTATCGAGAGATTGCGCCCATTGCGAGCGGCTCTCGAAATCCTTGTTCAGTTCGATATACTCGTGGCGCAATTGTTGATAGAGATTTCTCGATTTTTCCAGTTCCTGTTCCAAAAGATGTCCCTGTTCACCGCGTTTTCGGAGTTCTTCCTCGGATGCCGAGAGTTTTTCGCGCAAAGCCGCGAGTTCCGCGTCCAATCGCTCGGCCCATTCCGTTCGCTCGAGAAATTCTGACTGAAGCTTCTGGTATGAGGCCCTGGAGCTTTCAATCTCTTTATCGAGAGATTGCGCCCATTGCGAGCGGCTCTCGAAATCCTTGGTTAGTTTTTGGATGATCGCATCTTTGCTGGTCAAAGCATTCTCGCCTTCCAAGAGTCCCGCTGACAAAATCGGTAAAGCCTCATCTGAGGACAAAGCGATCAGATAGAGAGGCCGCAGGATGCCTTCTTGATTTTTAGACTTTTCCGCGCTCTCCGAGAATGTCTTGAACGCCGGACAAATCTCAGGGCTTAGGGGAGCGGAATAAGAGCCGGTTTGAACACGCTGGCCATACAAAGCCACATTCTTAAAGCTCGCCCTGAGGAGTTTTTCCAAGTCTTCCCTGTAAAGTTCCTTGACATGAAACTGATTTCTCTGCCCGGACGCATCAGTGTATTCGCGCTTGTTGGGAGTCGAGAGAATTAGCAGGCCTCCCGGCCTAAGCGTTCGCTTGATCTCACGCATCATCTGCTCATGTTCATTGTGATGCTCAATCGTTTCGAAGCTGACAACCAAATCAACGCTGGCATCCGCGAGGGGAATTTGCGCGCAAGAGCCGACTTTGAAATCCAGATTTTTTTTCTGGTAGATGCTTTGGGCGTGGTCAATCGTCTCGGGAGAGATGTCCACGCCGATAACGGAATTCGCAACTTCGGCGAGAAGATTCGATCCATAACCTTCTCCGCAAGCGATATCCAGCACGTCCTTGCCTTGGGTTATTTCTCGTGCTAAGAGATAGCGATGCACATGCTCCAGCCGAATTTCGCCTTCAAGCTCGGGAACATACCGCTCCCCGGTCCAAGGAAGCTCGGCAGATCGATTAGGCCGCGATTTCATTTTCTATTTTCGTCTCTAAATTGAGGCTGAGCTCCGTCCTATCCATCGGAATTCCAACCAAACCCATATGACTTTTTTCGCCATGCGATTTTAGAATCAGCGCATCATGAATCCAATGATGTTGCACGTGCTTGTCCTGGGTTCCCTCCGCGACCGCCGCGGCGATGGAATAATCCCCCATCGGAAGAAATGGCATCCGGAAAGAAAAGCGCGCTTCAATAGTCTCTCCGGCGCGCGCCACAAGGCGCTGGCCTTGATAGGTTACGAAGGTATTGTCTCCAAAGAGGTATTGCCCTAGGCGGTCCTTGACGTAAAAGCCCAAAATGGGAGTTTCAATGTCTTTATGGGCGTACGCCCTTATGGTTAGGACCATGTTCTCGGCTCCCTTGGCGCTGAGAATGGACTTGCCGTCCGGCATTTCGAGACGGACGGCAATGATGGTTGCGCCTCGAGCGCCATAGGATTTGGCATTTGGATTAAATGCGGGCACCTCAAGCGCGGTTTTGACCGGCCCAGCCTGCCGGGGCTGTCCAGTTAGCCCATCATTGCGGCTGGATTCTGCAACCAATTTCTTCATCGCGCTTTCCTGAAACGCCGCCAAGTAATCCTCGCAAACCTCTTTGGCCGGTCCTTGTTTGCGGGGGATTCCGCCGTCAAGCCACACCGCCCGCTGACAGAGGTTGAGCACCGCGCCCGTATCGTGGCTCACAAAAAGAATCGTTCCCGTTTTCTGGAACTGCCGCAGAAATCTCATACATTTTTGGGTGAAAAAAACGTCGCCCACCGCGAGAGCCTCATCAATAATGAGAATGTCGGCGTCGACATGGGCGATCACGGAGAAGGCCAGCCGCAAGTTCATCCCGCTGGAATAGGTCTTAACCGGCTGTTCAATAAAATCTCCAATATCGGCAAAGGCGACAATGTCGTCATATTTGGAATCAATCTCTTCGCGAGTCAGCCCCAAAATAGAGGCGTTCATATAAATGTTTTCCCGACCCGTAAACTCCGGGTTAAATCCGGAGCCCAGCTCCAGAAGAGCGGCGACGCGGCCACGCACGACCACTTCTCCGCTTGTCGGCGTCAAGGTGCCGCAAATCATCTGAAGAAGAGTGGATTTGCCTGAACCGTTGCGGCCGATGATGCCCAACGTTTCCCCGCGCTTGACCTCAAAGGACACATCCCGCAGGGCCCAAAATTCACGATAAAATTGTTTCTTGTGCAGCCAGAGAGCTTGCTTTAACCGGTCCTGCGGATTATCATAGATGTGGTAGCGCTTGCCGAGATTCTCGACTTTGATGGCGGTCTCGGATTGGCTCATTTTTTCTCTCCGACTCGCGCGAGCAAAAGCCCGCAAAACCGGGGAGCAAGCGACCGGGACGAACGCAGGAGCGGAAAAGCTCTTTCCAAATCCACGCGGGAATAGTCATGGACGAGAATATTTCTCAAAACGGCCAGATTCCTGAGGCTCTTGGCCAAGCTCGCGGGGATGACCTTGTGGACGGCTAGGATATCGAAGCCCTCGGCCAAGCTCCGAGGCATCTCCCAACCGTTTTCGGCGATAAGGTGGGCCGCCATGTCCGCGCAGTTCTGCACGACGATCTGAAAGTTGCGATAGACGACGTCTTGCGCGTCAAAGTCTTGCCGCAGGGCTTGAGGGCTTAAGGGCAGGCGCTCAACTATCCGCGCGAGGGCGTTTCTCGCTTGGGAGATTTTCCTCCGGATTAAATCCGCGTCGGCCCTTATTCCCCTCGGCTTCATTTCGCGCTCCCGTTGAGGATTCGTTCCGTGGGACGCCAATCCCAATAACCATCGATCGCGCGCTCTTTCTCCATGGACGCTTCTCGCCTATTCCTGATCAAGACCGGCGCGCCTTTCGCGTAAACTTGGAATTTCAAGACGGGATCGGCGCGGTTGAGGATCACGACATCCACGTCCCGCTCGAAAATCCTGGAAAGCGCCTCTCTCCACTGCATCTCCAGACCAAAAGCCTTGGAAGCGCTTTTCCGGTCTAAGAGGACAGCAACGTCGATGTCGCTTCTGGGACCGGCGCGCCCTGAGGCTTGGGAGCCGAAAAGATAAACCGCCAGCGCCTTTTTTTTAGTGCGAAAAAAAATCGCCAGCGTCCGTTGAAGGGCGCCACTCTCAGATAACATCGGGAAATCCATTGCGCGCTTTCTGAAACCAGGCAAAGCCCAACCATGCCATCAAAAGGCTCAGGGCCCCATAAATGACAAGGCCGTTCCAGTCGGGAAGAGTTCCGTGCAAGATCACGGCCCGGACTTGCTCAACAGGAAAAGTCAGCGGATTGATGAGAAAGAGGCGCTTGACCCAAAGCGGTAGGGCGGCATTGGGGTAGAAAATGGGGGAGAGAAACATCAGAATCATCATGACGATGCCAATGATTTGTCCGACGTCCCGGACGTAAACGCCTAAGGCCGACAGAAACCACGAAAATCCTATCGTAAACAGAAGGAGGGGAAGAAAAATCACCGGCAAAAATGCCGCTGTCCACGGCAATCCCCGCGAGGCGAGGCCAAAAGCGGCCAATAGGGCCACGAAACTCATCGCGGCGTTAAAAAGGGCCGTGCCCGCCGCCATCCAGCAAAAATCCTCGAGAGGAAAAACGACTTTCTTGACGTAGTTGACGTTGCCCAAAATCAGGCCCGGGGCGCGGTTGAGGCACTCCGAGAAAAAATTAAAGACGATCAGCCCAGCGAAGAGCTCGAAAGCGAACTTCGTCAGGCTGGCCAGGGACGCGGGGTTTTTATGGTCAGCCGTCATGTATCCGAAGACGAAGGTATAGACCGCCAAAAGGAGCAACGGATTAATCAAAGACCACAACAAGCCCGCGAATGACCCTCGGTAGCGCGCTGTCACGTCGCGTTTAGTCATCTGCCAAAGGAGGCTCCGGTCGCGCCAAAGGCATGAAAACAGCGAGACAAGCCCCTTCGGATGCGAAAAATCCCCGGCTCGCCGGATGATTTGGGAATGCGAAGATGCAGCCGCTACGGATATGGATAGCGCCATCAATACGAGATTATACATAATTTTCACTCGATGCGGATCAATGAAACCCGCCGAGGCTTTTAATTTTTCGCGGCCAAGGCGGCTGGTTGAGATTTGGACGTTAATTTTAGGTCAATTAAGTAGAATAAAGGTGACTACTCACGTCACCCCGACGGAAGTCGGGGTCCAGGTTTCCAACTGGATTCCGGCGAAAGCCGGAATGACGAACCTGAGCAGTTACGAATAGAGAAACAAATGCCGTTGAGGATTTCTTTCAGGTATAAATTTAAAGGAGCAGGGGTCTAGCCCGGCGAAAATGATAAACGAACAGATATTTCCCAGCGACATGGAACCAGGGGCGGGTTGGAAAAGAGAGACGCCGGTTGTTATTTTCATTTTTAGAAGACCGGAGACGACGGCGAGAGTCTTTAAGGCCGTTTCCGAGGCTAAGCCAAAAAAACTTTTCATCATTGCCGATGGCCCAAGAGAAAATGTCGCGGGAGAGAAAGAGTTGTGCCGGAAAACGCGGGAAATTGTGGAGAAGGTAAATTGGGATTGTGAAGTGACGCGGAATTACTCCGAGGTCAATTTGGGCTGTAATGAACGAATGATTAGCGGGACCGATTGGGTATTTGACCAAGTTGAGGAAGCGATCATTCTTGAGGATGATGACGTGTCTTCGCCCTCCTTTTTTCGTTTCTGCGAGGAAATGCTTGAAAAATACCGCAATGTCCCGTCTGTTTCCTGCGTATGCGGGAATACTCAGGCGCCAATGGCCGAAAGAAACCGATATTCTTTTTCAGCTTATTTTTTAGTCCATGGACGGGCTATGTGGAAAAGGTCTTGGCGAGAGTTTTCGTCAATCCCCAACGAATCGCTTAAAGAAATGTTTTCCGGGCGCGACATGGTGGAGGCAATTAATTCGACGGCTCTGCTTAAAAAAACGAGACGGCTTGTGCGGCAGGTGTTACGGCTCTTTTTGAGAGACCGGTATGTGACGTGGGACTGGCAATGGTCTTTTTTCTGCATAAAAAATAAGACCCTTAGCGTTATTCCCGCGCGTAATCTGATAAGCAATATTGGGATGGGGGCCGGCGCCCAAGGGGCGGCTCACGATTTGGGACTTTTCCCATCACGTGAACCGGCCCTTGATTTCATCGAGTTTCCATTAAGACATCCATCTGCGGTCGTGAGAGATGAGTCTTATGACCGGATGCATGAGCAATTTTGCGCGTCTTCTTTCGAATATTCTTTCGTTTTTGCGCTCATCCTGTGGATGAAGATTATCATTCCTGTCTCTTTCCATGTCGGGCTCAAGAGTTATTCCACAAAAGTCATGAGGTTTTTTGCGAAGTTCTACAGCTAGTGAAAATCGGAATTCATAACGGCTCGGGATTGAATAGGCGCGGCGACGGTTAGGACCATTATCTGGTAGAATGTAGGCGTATTTACCGGAAATTAGCTAACTATGTTTACACGTGTAATTAAGAAGCCCGATAGCTCCTCATTGATCCTTGGGCCGCGGGGGACGGGTAAATCCACTTGGATTAAGGCTAATTTTAAAGACGCCGTTTACTATGATCTTCTTGACACCAATCAATTCCTGCGCTTAAGCCGGGAGCCGAATCTACTCTACCGCGAGACGTCCGCTCTCGCGGAGAAAAGTTGGGTTGTCATTGATGAGGTGCAGAAAGTTCCCGCGCTGCTGGATGAAGTGCATCGCCTCATCGAGACGCGGCGCTTGAAATTCATTCTTTCCGGCTCCAGCGCGCGCAAGCTCAAAAAGAGGGGAGCCAACCTTTTGGCGGGCCGCGCCGTGTCCAAGCCTTTTTTTCCCTTGGTCTCTTCCGAGGTTGATTTTCGCGTTGGTCCAGGGTTGCGGCCCCTTGAGTTTGGGATGTTGCCCATGGCTTTCACCGCTGCGGATCCGCGCGATTATTTGCGCGCCTATGCGGCGACCTACCTGCAGGAAGAAGTCAAATCCGAGGCCTTGACGCGCAATATCGGCGCTTTTGCCCGTTTTTTGGAGATCGCGGCCCGCCATAACGGACAGACGACCAGCGTCGCAGGCATTGCGCGGGACGCCCAGGTTGCCCGCCAAACCGTTGAGGGATATTTTGAAATTTTGTCGGATACGCTCATCGGCTCTTGGCTTTCTGCCTGGAAGCTCAAGCGGGCCACTAAACAGGTGCGGCATCCAAAATTTTATTTTTTCGATGCCGGGGTCTCTCGGGCTCTCTCTGAACGTCTTCCTTATCCTCCCACGGAGGAGGAAGCGGGTTTTCTGCTCGAAACGATGATCCTGCATGAGTTGCGGGCTTATTTGTCCTATTCGGGCTTAAACTATCCCGTCTATTATTGGAGTTCCCCGGACGGCGTTGAGGCGGATTTTTTTATTGAGGACTCCCGCGGGTTTGTCGCTCTTGAGGTCAAGGCTTCCGCGCACTGGCGAAACTCTTATGAACGCGGATTGGCCCGTCTTAGGCAAGAGATGAGGCCCTCTCGGCTTCGCGCCTACGGCCTTTACGGCGGCGCTTCTCGGCAAAAGGGCGCTGTAGCCGAGGTTCTGCCATGGAACGAATTTCTGAGAATGTTGTGGGGCGGGGAGGTTCTGATTTGAATGAAAATCGGAATTCATAACGGCTCGGGACTGGGGGATATTTTGATGTCCTTGCCCCTTTTATACGGTCTTAAGGCCCAGGGGCATGAGGTTTGGGGGATTGGAAACAACTCAACAAGGCCTCTGTATAATTTCTTAAGCGAACAAAAAATTCTAGCGGGAGCTAAAATTTACCAGAGTCATTCCCAGTCCGCTTGGCGAAAGGAAATCAGAGACTTGGATCGTCTTCTTTTGGTCGGCTATTTCGGATTGGGTTTAAACCCTTTGGGGCTTTTCCGGATAGGGCTTCCCGTTTTGCGTCCATTTTTGAGCGTTGTTCAAAATATTAGAGAGATTAGCTATATGGAAACGGCTTGGGCTCAAACCGTCAGCTCCAAGAGCCCAAGGCTTCCCAGCCGTCCATTGACCTATATCCATTGCCTGGAAAAAAATTTCGGCGGGGTCTTCAAACCCGAAACTCTTTTTTTTCAAGAGGATGTTTTGAAGAAAGCGCGTCTTCGCGCGGAAAAAACTATTTCGGATCAGGGGTTGAGGGCGCATCAATATGCCGTTCTTTATCCGGCGACAAGGGGAGATGAAAGGAATATACCTCTTGAATTATTGAATGAGATTATCCGATACCTTTCTCATTTGGGGCTAAAACTTATTTTAATCGGAGATCCCTCCCATGGAGGATATCCCCCATTGAGAGATGCTAATCTCATTGACTGGCGGGGGCGTAGAGATTTTGAGGAATTAGTGGGCTTGTTCTCTTTAAGCCGCGTCGTCTTTGCGGTTGATGGGGGCCTTTTGCATTTGGCCTTGGCTTCGCGCGCAAAAACCGTGTCTTTTTGGGGGCCGACTTTGCCGGAAAGCCGCGTGGTTTCCAATCATCCCTATCACCGTCCGCTGTGCCGTTACCTGCCTTTTCAGCCGTATGAGGGCGAAAAAATAACGGATGCCCAAAGGGCCGAGGTCTTTAATTTTTCAATAGAAGAAATTGCCAAGGCGGCGCTATGAAAACCCTGGGCGTTGTTATTTTTAGGTAACCCCCAGCGGCAAAAAAGAGCGAATCAATTTCTGATACAATAATCAGCATATTAAAGAAAATGCGCTGATTATGTCTACACGACTGCTTGAAAGGCCGGTTTCCTCGGGTGGAGAAATCCTCCGATGACCAAAGCAAATTCTCCGCTCAGGGGATATCTCGATGCGATTCTTTCAATGACCGCCCAATGGGCCTAGGGCCACGCGTTGATGAAGGTCGCGTCATGAGGGAACTCTGGCAAACGCACAATAAAAAATTCCGCTATCTGGCCGCCAGCCTCTGGAACACCCTGTTTGGCTATCTGGCTTTTATCGCTTTGTATCATCTCGGCAATCTGTTCCAACTCCATTATCTGTTCGCTTTGGCCGCGAGCCAATTCTTGGGAATCGCCAACGCCTATCTCGGCTACAAGCATTTCGTGTTTAAGACCCAAGGCGAATACTTGAGAGAATATTTTAAGTTCTCCGGCGTCTATTGGGTTGTGTTTCTCGTCAATCTCTTTTTGCTCCCATTGATCGTTGGATGGGTCCATATCGGCCCCGTTCTGGCGCAAGCCCTGATCTTGCCGGCGGCGATCATCGCAAGTTACGTCATCCACAGCCGATTCTCCTCCAAGCCTTCTTCCCCGGAAAACCTGGCCAAACTGCGCGGCGCCCCTCGGAATTTTTCAGCGCATGGGACATTGCGGCATATTCTCTGGGTCAGGTTGTCCAAGATGATCCAGATCTATCGCAAAGCGGGTTTCTCGGAGCTCTGGTGTATCCTGAAAAAAAAATCAAAGAATTTGAATTGGCCGCTGGAGACGTCCTTGAGCCCTTTCGGAAATTCCTATAAAAGATGGATCTGTAAACATGAACCCTGCCCGGCTCAATTGAAGCGCGAACGAGAAGAATCGCGCCAATGGGGCCGCCAACCTCTCATCAGTATTCTTTTGCCGACCGACGGTGATGGAGATCTCTTGAGCGACGCTGTCAAAGCCATTGAAAGCCAAGTTTACGAGCGCTGGGAGATCATCAAAACCGATGCCGCGCATTTAGACCAAGCGCTTGAGACCGCGCGCGGGGAATTCATCGTCATTCTCAGTCAGGGAGGTATTCTGGCGCCCCACGCCCTTCTTGAAACCGTCAAGCGCCTCAACGAGAAACCTGAAACCGAAATCATCTACTCAGATGAGGACAAGATATCCGCCAATGGCTCGTCCCGCTTTGAGCCTCATTTTAAACCGGAATGGTCGCCCGCTCTTATGAGAAGTTGTAATTATCTGGGGCATTTTTGCCTGATCCGCAAGTCGTTGGCGCAGAATGTGGGAGGATTTGAAAACGCGAGCGAAGACCTTGATCATTATGATTTTTTGCTGCGCCTTGTCGAGAAAGCGCGATACATTGAGCATATTCCCCAAATCCTCTGCCATGCCCGGGGCGTTTCAGACACCGACGCTCTCTTGGGCAAGAAAGCCCTTGAGGGCCATCTCAAACGCTTAGGCCAGGCCGGCCAAATTGAAATCGTCGGGCCGGGCTTTTATCGCGTCAGATATGCGGTCAAAGGCGCTCCGAAGATATCAATCATCATTCCCAGCAAGGATAAAGTTAAGGTTCTCAGCGCCTGCGTGGATTCGATATTCCAAAAAACGACCTACCCGCATTACGATATCTCCATCATTGACAATCAGAGCTGCGAATCCGATACTTTGCGTTATTATAAGGAAATCCGCAAGCACCCGAAAATACGCCTGCTCTCCCACGATAAGCCCTACAATTACTCCGCCATCAATAATTTCGCCGTTCCACGGACCGATGGAGAGTTCTTGCTCTTTCTCAATAACGACACCGAGGTCATCAGTCCGGAATGGCTGGACGCGATGTTGGAGCACGCTCAGCAACCGGAGATCGGCGCGGTGGGTTCCCTTCTCTATTATCCGAACGGCGCGGTTCAGCACGCGGGCGTTATCATCGGCAAAGGCGGCGGAGCATGGCATGTCCATAAATACGCCACGGCCGGTTCCGCCGACTATTTCAGCCGAATCAATCTTATCCGAAATTTTAGCGCGGTGACCGCGGCTTGCCTTATGACGCGCCGGAAAGTTTTCAACGAGATCCATGGCTTTGACGAGAAATACCCGCGCGCCTTCAACGACGTGGATTTCTGCCTTCGCCTGAGAGAACGCGGCTATCTCGTGGTCTACACGCCTTACGCCCAGCTCTACCACCATGAAAGCTTTTCGCGCGGCAGCGATTATACGGAGGAGTCCTTCTCCCTCCTTCGCCAAGCCCTCGAGGACTTCGAATCCCGCTGGGAGGGCATCCTTCAAAAAGGCGATCCCTACCACAACCCGAACCTCAACCCTTCGGGAAACCTCGTGTGATTCAAAGCGTAAGTCATGGAGCCTTAGCCTCAGATTACGGAGGGGCGGCTGGGCCCGAGGTCCAAGCGTCGATTGCGAGAGGGAGAAGCGCTGTAAATTAGTCGGAGAAGCGGAACCGGAGCAGGCACCAGAGGTAGACGAGCGCCGCGCGGGGTGTGATCTTTTTCCCTTCCGCGTAGGTCCTACCGCTGTAGGAGATCGGAATCTCGTAGATGCGCAGCCGCTTCTTGCAGACCTTGGCCGTGATCTCGGCCTCGAGCCCGAATCCGGGACTTCGGAGGTTCAGTGTCCGGGCGTGCGCGGCCGCGAAGGCCTTATAACAGGTGCCCATGTCGGTCAGGTTCACGTCGTACATGACGTTGGCGACGAGGGTGATGAAGCGGTTGGCCATGTAGTGCCAGAACATGAGCACGCGGTGCGGCCCGGCCAAAAAGCGCGAGCCGTAGACCACATCCGCGCGGCCGTCGAGCAGGGGCTCGAGGAGCGGGACGTAGTCCTTGGGGTCGTACTCCAAGTCGGCGTCCTGGATGAGGACGAAATCGCCCGAGGCGTGCTCAAGCGCGGTACGCACGGCCGCGCCCTTGCCCTGGTTTTGCGTGTGGTAGTAGCGCTGAATGCTAGGGTCATCAACCTTCCTCATGATCTCGGTTGTGCCATCGGAGGACCCGTCGTCGACGATAATGATCTCTTTTTCGAGCGGCAGGGAGACGGCTTGGACCCTCCGGAGAATTTCAGGGAGAGTCGCCTTCTCGTTAAAGACCGGAATCAGGATGCTCAGTTTTGCCATGCGTTCACGCCTCCAGCGCCCTCCGTAGCTTTCATGTACCAGAGAGCCGCGAGAAGCGGCAATGCGTATTTGTCCCACGCGATATGGGCCTTTATCATCATCAAAGCGTTGGCGTAGACCAAAAGCGCTTCGAGTCCGAGATTGTCAAACCGGACGCAAGCCGTTAGGGCGAGAACATAGAAAATAACCAAACGCCAGATATCGCTGGTGAAGAGCCGCACGAATTTATCCATGTAACCCATCGTTGGCGTGAAGTAATCCACGTTGCCGAGCGGCGGGAAGGCCCAAAACAGCAGGGCTAGGCCGAGGGCGATCGCGAAGTCCCGTCTTCGCGGCGGCGGAAAGCCGGATTCCCGGCCGAAGAGGATGCGTTCGGGCAGGACGAAGTATAGCCCGACGCAACTTAAAAAGTAGAGCCCGTGAGCGGGAAAAACTTTCGCGAACTGAGCGGTCGGCAGATTCTG
>JAJZCM010000084.1 GCA_021846045.1 bacterium
TGTTCTAGAATCAGAGACGCTGATGCTTTTTTGCAGAAATGTCCTTGAGGTCGCCCTAAACCTGGGAAAGAACGCGGGAAGAATGGTTTTCCGCAGGTTTGATTTTCGCCGGGAGATTCGACATCTCTTCATAGAGATAAATCGCGCTTTGAATGGATTTAAAGAAATCGCCCAAGTGAAGGCTTTCATTTTCGCTGTGGGGATTGGTGTAGGGATCCTCAGCTCCGATAAGAATTGCCGGGACGCCTCCTAAAACGTTGGAAAACGGCCCGACAAAGGGGATGGACCCGCCGCATCCGATGAAGACGGTTTTTCTTCCGAAGCCTTTTTCCAAGGCGTGGGCGGCCGCTTGAAACGCCGCTCCCTCGGCTTGGGCCAGCCAAGCCGGAGATGCATTCTCGTTTGAAAACTTAACCGTCACTCCCCAAGGCGCCGCTTTGAGAAGAGCCTTTTTGAGGCTTTCCAATGTTTGCCTCGGGTTCATGTGCGGCACTAGGCGAATCCCCATGTGGCACCAAGCGGCCTCATTGATGATGTTGGCGCAGTCCCTTTTTGAGGAAGCCTGAATGGCGTTGACGGACAAAGAAGGCTGGTTCCAAAGCGAATTGAGAAGGTCCTTTCCGCCCAGAATCTTGGTTTTTTGAAGGACCTGGGCCTGCTTTCTAAAATCTTTTTCCGAATACTTTAAGGATTTTAGGCTTTGGGCTTCCGCTTTTGAGAGAGTTCGGACTTTGGAGTAAATCCCAGGAATCGTCATCTTGCCGTCTTTGTCGGTCAGAGACGCGATCATCTTAGAAAGAGCTTGAACTGGATCGACGACCGGGCCGCCCCACATGCCTGAGTGAAGCGGGTGATCGGAGGCGGTTACTACGATATCAACCGAGGCGATTCCGCGAAGAGACGTCGTAATCGATGGAATTCCAGTGTCGTAATTTCCGGTGTCGGTCAAAATCATCGCGTCCGCCTGCATCTTTTGGTGATAGGTCTTGAGAAATTCCTCAAGATGCGGGGAGCCAATTTCTTCTTCTCCTTCTACGATCATCTTGACGTTAAGGGGAAGTTTCCCCGCAGTTTTAAGCCAGGACCCAATCGCCGCTGCGTGAATGACCGCGCCGCATTTATCATCGGCCGTTCCGCGCCCATAAAGGCGGCCGTCTCTTTCAACGGCTTCAAAGGGCGGCGAATTCCAAAGATTTTCCCTTCCCGCCGGCTGAACGTCGTGATGGGCGTAGAGAAGGAGTGTGGGTTTTCCCGGAGTGTTCATCCATTCTCCATAGACATAGGGATGGGCGTCCTTGATTTTTAATATCTCGACGTTTTGAAGTCCCGAACTTCGCAAAAGGCCCGCGACCGCTTCGGCCGAATCAACCACGAACTTGGGGTCAAATCCAGGAAAGCTGACGCTGGGTATTTTGACCAGATTTCTTAAATTTTCGATGAATTTTGCCTCGTTGGACTCTGCAAACCGCAAGGTTTCTTGGTTCATGGATTCTCCGTTTAATCTCCGCCTGATTTTTATTCTATCAATTTGCGTTGAGCGCGTCTCAAATGAAAAAATAGGCTGTGAGAATTATTTCAACTCCGAAAGAGATGAGTCGTTGGTCCAATTCCTGGAAGAAGAAAAACCAAACGATAGGCTTTGTGCCGACCATGGGCGCTCTTCACGCGGGACATGCGTCCTTGATTCGCCGCGCCCGAAAAGACAATGACAAAGTGGTCGTGTCCATTTTCGTTAATCCCGCTCAATTCGGGCCCCATGAGGATTTTTCTCGCTATCCGCGGCCTTTTGACAAAGACCGCGCGCTCTGCGCCGCCTTAGGGGTCGACCTTCTTTATCATCCAACGCCGGAAGGGATATATCCTCCGGGCTATAGGAGTTTCGTTAATGTCGAAGAGCTTTCGGAACTGTGGTGCGGCCATTTTAGACCCGGCCATTTTCGCGGAGTGGCGACGGTGGTTCTCAAACTCCTGCAAACGATTTCTCCTGAACGGGCTTATTTGGGAGAGAAAGATTATCAACAGCTGACCATTATCAAAAAGATGGTTCGCGATCTAAATCTGCCCCAGCGTATCATCGGTTGTCCGACCTTAAGGGAAAAAGACGGCTTAGCGATGTCGAGCAGAAATCAATATCTGTCCGTATCCGAACGTCGGGATGCGGCCACGCTTTACCGTTCTCTTTGGGAGGCCTCCGAGCAGATCAGAAAAGGATCCGCTATTTCTTTGGCGCTGAAAGATGCCCGCAAGAAAATTCTCTCCGTTTCAAATAGCCGGATTGATTATATCGCCGCCGTCGACGGGCTAAGTCTTGAGGAAATTAAACATCCGCGGTTGGGCGCAAGGCTCCTCGCTGCCGTTTGGATCGGAAAAACACGTTTGATCGATAATATTAAATTGTCACGGAGCCTAAGGAAATAGGGACAGTCCCTATTTCCTAAGTTCCGCTTTTGATTTCCTGGATTACTTTCTGGATGTCTTTGCGGTTCTCCGCCGCCTCTCCGGGGTCCGCCGGATTTTTAACGGTTAAAGCGTAGTTTAGAACTTTGAGGGCTTCGGCATTTTCTCCGGCGTCTTGGTAGGCTTGCCCCAAAGACAATAAATTGACCAAATCATGGGGGTTCATCTGTCTTGCTTGTTTAAAGTGAGCGATCGCTTTGGGGATGCTGCCTCCGACAAAACGCGGAATTTCTCGATAAATCTCCCCCAAAACGTGGATCGCCGGTTCGTAATGGGGATCGAGGATCAAGGCTTCCCGCATTTGGCGCCGCAAGGGTTCCAAAAGAAATAAGGAGCGCAAAATTCCGCGAGTTTGGCCGATTCTTCCCAGCGTCACGCCTAGCCAGTAATGGGCATCCGGGCTTTGGGAATCGATTTTAATCGAATCCTCAAGGATTTTTCTTGCTTTTTCAAAGAAGCGAATCTTGTCTTTTGATTTTTCCTGGTTTTCCCCCATTCGTTCGAGGTCGCGCCCTTTGCGCCACAGAAGCGCCGCGTCGTTGGGATTTTTTTCGAGTCCGGAATTGATTAGTTTAAGGCTACGAGCGAGATTTTCCCCTTGATCGCGGTGAAAATAGAGAGAATCGATCTTGGAAATAAGCGCCGCGTCTTGGTTTAAAGACGCGGCGCTTAAAGACGCTTGCCCAAAGAAGAAAAATAAAAAGCCGACTAGCGCGATTGAATTTTTCTTAATGGATAAAATCAGTAACCGCCTGGGTTCGTCATTCCGGCGCAAGCCGGAATCCAGAAGATCGCTACTCTGGACCCCGGCTTGCGCCGGGGTGACGTGAGTAGTTACTAAAATCAGGGGAAAGTTCCTCTGAGCTTTACGGTCTTCTCCAAGCGGTTGAGGCCGACCATGAAGGCAGCTAGGCGCAGATCAACGTTTTCTTTTTGGGCCATCGCATAAATTTCCTTGAAGGCCTTGGTGATAATGTCCTGGAGCCGATGATTGACGTCGTCTTCATTCCAGAAATAAGCCTGGATGTCTTGCACCCATTCGAAATAGCTGACGGTAACCCCGCCGGCATTGGCAAGAATATCCGGAATGACCCAGATGCCTCTTTCGCGGAGGATCCGGTCGGCTTCGCCGGAGGTCGGCCCGTTGGCGCCTTCGATGATGTATTTCGCCTTCACTTTCGCGGCGTTGAGGCTCGTGATCTGATTTTCCATTGCCGCGGGAATGAGGATGTCGCAGGGGACTTCGACAAAGGCGTCGATTGGAATGTTCTTGGCCTTGGGATAGGAGGCGATGGAGCCCTTGTGCTCGGCGGCATAATTGATGAGCTCTGGAATATCAAGACCGTTTTCATCGTAGAGGCCGCCGTTGACATCGGAGATAGCGACAATCCTTGAACCGTTTTCATGGAAAATCTTGGC
>JAJZCM010000085.1 GCA_021846045.1 bacterium
GCCAACGCCGCTTGCCTTTCCGCGCACTTATTGCAGCGGTTGCAGGGTTTTATTCCGCTGGGGTTGAGACAGGAGAAAATGAAATCGAGGGGAACGCCTTGGACGCGGCTGAGAAGTTCGCTCTTTTTGATGCGCGCGTAGGGCGTCGATATTTCGAGCTTAAAATCAAGACCCAGGGAGAGCGCTTTTTGTAGGGCCTTTAAAAATCGGGGCGCAGCGTCGGGAAAGGGGTTGGATTTTAAAGTCGCCAAGGCGATTTTAGGAATTTTTCTTTGCGCGCAGAAAAGGCCGGCTTGCCCCAATAAAACAATATTTCTTCCCGGCAAATAAACGCTGGAATCGGGATCCACGTCCTTGGGAGTTGAGCGTCCGGAGAAACTCCAATGATCTCGCAATAGATTTATCATCGGGAAGTCCGCAATGGATAAGGTTTTGAGGCGGGGACTTTTGATTTCGTTGAGCATCCGCTTAAGCCAATAAAGCTCCGCTTTTTCCCAACGAAAACCACAGCGAATGTAAAGAGGATAGACGGTGAGCCCTTGCCTTAACAAATCGACCATCAATGCTGAACTGTCGATGCCGCCGGATGCCAAAACGCAAACCGATTTTTTTTGCATAAAAATTCTTGTCCCCGACAGGAATCGAACCTGTATCGCCTGCTTAGAAGGCAGGAGCTCTGTCCATTGAGCTACGGGGACCTAGGATTTAATTTTACTACACTTTTCCGCCGCGGCCAATCGCGTTGCGTGAAGCCTTCGGCTCGTGGTTTTAGATTCTTCTATTTCTTGTGCGGCTGAAATCCGATTTGGGGCTTCGGTTTGACCGGCGGCTCCATCAGTTCGCGGATCGCGTCAAAAAGCGATTGGATGTGCTCGTCATGGCCCTCGACTTTGCGCTCCAATTCAGTGAGTTTTACAGCCAGTTCCTTGTGCGCGGAGACGATCTCCCGTAGTTTCACGAAAGCCCGCACAACCTGAACGCTGGCCTGAATCGCCGTGGGGCTATTGAGGACGCTCGCCAGCATGACGGCGCCATGTTCAGTGAAAACAATAGGGAAGTATCTCCGACCTCCCCATCTTGAGGTCGCAATCTGCGACTTCAAGTAAGGCGCCAATTTGGCATCTTGAAGCATCTGAGTCTCTTCTTTGGTAAGTCTAAACATAAAATCCGTGGGAAAGCGGCCAGCATTGCGCTTGACCTGTTCATTGAGGCGTTTTGTGGACACGCCGTAGATTGCGGCCAGATCGCTGTCCAGCATGACTTTATGGCCGCCAATCATGTAAATGCGCCGTTCGATGCCTTCCAGCGGGATCAAGTTTTTTGCTCTCATGGCCCTGAGTAAAAAGTTTAACATTTTACGACGATGCGATTTCTCAAAGCTGAAATTTCGTAAGCATTTGGTAAACCCACCCATCATTGCGGCGAAAGCCGCAATCCGACCGAGCGTTGGCGAGGAAGTGCCGCTTCCAAGTTTGTTGAAGAGCGGCCAGCGTTTCATTAAACTGGACCCCGGCTTTCGCCGGGGCGACGACTTTTGCAGGACGGGTTCACCGAATGCTTACCGCTTAGAAGGCAGGATCTCTATCCATTGAGCTACGGGGACCTAGGTCCTTTGCCGGAACTCATCTAGGACTTTAGACCCATACGCTTTTTTGAATAATCGTGATAAGATTAAAAAGACGGAGCGATCCGTAGAAATTTTTTAAGGGGTAGAGACATGAGAAAATTAGAGTTTGTTAAAAAAATAACCGCAACAGGCTTGGCCTTGGCGCTGCTTCTGGAGGCTCCCGGCATTAGGGCTTACGCCGCGATGGGGGAAATGGCTACCCCCGGTGGGGAGGCGGCTTCTCCTGTTGGAAAGATTGAAACGCCGCTTTCATTTAATACCGATTCTATCGGCGCTACGGATAGTTTAAACGCCACTACCCCTCGGATTCAAATTTCCGCCCTGTCTTTAACGCCGGAAGAAAAAGCTAGGCAAACTTTTGAAGCCGCTCTTTCGCGGCGTCAACTCCAAGCAAAATTGGCGGGAGCCCCGGAGGAAACCCAAAACCGCGTAGCCTTGACTTATGACGCGGCCTTGCGATCCAGCGCTTTGGTTCAACAGACTGCGGTAAGTCAAAAAACCACAAGCGGATTTTTCAGCGGGAAACTGATTCCGACTTTAAAGAAAGCGTTGTCTCCTTCTTCTATTAAGGATATCGCTTCAAGAGCGCGGGGAACTTTGTCCCGCATTTTTGACGGAGAAAGCGGAACTCCGAGAATCTTGCCGGGCCCTGACGGACGTTCTTTTGCCGTCATCGAGCGCGCTTCCATTTCCGGCCCGCGTCTCATCCGCCATTCTTCTTTCCGAGTTGAGAACGCTTCTCCTTCTCAAGTTCCGGCTCCCCAATCTCAAAATTCAAACGCTCCTGCCGGACCTCAGAAATCTTTCAAGGCGGGCTTTGCCTTGAGTTCCGCTCGCGTCGTTTTCTCCGCCGCGGCGGTTATTGCCGCCCAGGTCATGGCGGTTCACTTGGCCCCGGCCATTTTCGGTCTTGTGGGTGTCGCTTCCGTGTGGGCCGTGATGGGGGGCTTATTGTTTTTGCCCGCGGCTCTCTACACGCGCTATCGCCTCTCGCGCCATGATACTCCCCGCCTTAATAAGGTGAAATGGATTTTAGATGCGGCCATCGGCGGTTTAATTGGAGCCTCGGCTCTGGCTTTTCCGCTTACGGCGTCGGCCTTGGCCGCGCCTGTTTTGCCGGCCTTGGTCAGCCTGGCTTCACTCTCGGGAGTCGGAGTTTTGATGACGATGGCGGGAGGGGGAAGGGGACTCAATTTTCTTTTGGGCGCGGCCTCACTGGCCGGAATCAGCCATATCATCGGCGTGGGCGCCTTGGGGGCCTTGAGTCTTGGCCCTATTTTCGGCATGGCGGCGCTTCCGGTGGTTGCGACCGTTTCCTTCTTTTTGAAATTTTTAATCGACGCCGCTGAAATGGGACAGCCTTTTACCATTCCTGGAGCCTTGATGGGCGCTAAAATGCGCTTTCCGACTTTCACTTGGGTCATGACCGGGGTCGTCTTCGCGCTCTTAAGCGGCTTTGCTCCCTGGCATGAGAACATCGCCTTTTTTGCTTGGAATATGTTTGGGGACCCCAAGACGCATTGGGATAAATCCAAATCATGGACTAAAAACCTTCCTGTCATCCTGACGAACTTCAACGTCCTCTACGCGGGATTATTTCTTTTCGCGGCAGCGACCGGCTTTACCGCCCCGGCGACTTTCTTGGTTCTCGCATTTTTACCCGAGCGCATCGCCCATCTGACGGAGTTTTTGCTTCAGAAGTCTTTGCCCGCGTCTTCGGCTGCAAGCTCAACCGCTCAAACGACGGCCTTCCAGACTCCGAGCGAGAAAATCGCCGCCAAAATGCCCACGGTCAACCGCTGGCTGAGAACGGCGACTTATATTGGGCTGATGATCGGCGCGGCGGCCTTTATGGGTTTTGGAGTGTTTGGAATTCATCAACTCTTAAAAGTTTCCGTTTTCGCTATTGTTCTTTCCGCGATTCCGTTCTTATTCTCGGCTCCGCTGATTAAGAAAATGCAGAATGCGACCGACACAAGCAGAGCCCAGGACCCGGCTATTTATCGAGTGGTTGACGATCTTCGCGCCTTGGAGAACGCCAATCGCCCCGGCAAAAAGCCGATTCCCGAGCCCGAGGTCGTTATTTTGCCGACGGAACTTCCAAACGCCTTTGCGACCGGGCCAACTCCTTTCCACGCGATGGTGGGCGTGACCGAGGGAACCAAGGAAATGCTTTTAACTCCTGAAAATTTGCGGAAGAATTTGCAGAACGCCA
>JAJZCM010000086.1 GCA_021846045.1 bacterium
GCAGGCGTCTCCCACGGCCATGCTGGAAATGGTGCGACCATCGAAAAAATCATTGGAGGCGGTAACGATATTGTCAATATGGGCAATTGAAAGCCCCGCGTCCGTTAAGGCCGCCGTCGTCGCCTCATAAACTAAATCGGCGTAAGTCCGGTCTTTTCGGTTGGGCCCGAAGGCGGTTTGGCCGACGCCGATGATCGCAACCGGTTCCATTAGGGCTGCACTCTGAAATACGCGATATCCAAAATCGACCCAGTTCTATTTGGGGCAAAAACGGGAACGACCTTCATCCCAATCTTGAGATTTTGCAAATTCGTCTCGCCCAAGAGATGCAAGAGAGCGGTATCGGCGCCTTCCAATCGAATCAGCCCAAAAAGAGGCTTGGGCGAGCGGTGCGCGGGGCTTGAGTAAGAGGCTTGACTGAAACTAATCAGCGTCCCGGTCGGCCCCACCTCCAGCCATTCGGAACATTCGACAAAGCAGATTCCGCAGGTTTTTTTCGGCGGCGCGTAGACCTTGCGGCATTTGGGGCAGCGGCTTCCTAAAATTTTTTGTTCATCGCGCAAGGCTTTAAAGAAGCGGCTCAAGGCTTCCCCCGCAGACCAGGTATAAGGGACCTTAATCCGGCTTGGGTGGGTTAAAATTTCAGCCATAAATTCAGCGGGCCGTCCGGGCTTCTTTCAGAATTTCCCGCGCGATGATGAGCTGCTGAATCTGCGAAGTTCCGCCGTATTCCTTGGGAATCGCCTTGGCCTCTTCTATTTCCGAAGCCCTTGCCATGACCGTTTTCCGAGCAAAATCGCGAGCGGTTTCTTGAACCAATTTCTGTTCTTCGCTTAAATTCAAATCCACAAAATCATTGTAGTATATGTCAGTGGACAACGCTCAAGGAACTTCTCGCCTCATCGCGCCGACCTTTATTTTTTTGACCGCCTTCGCGGCTTACCTCTACTGCGCCTATCCGGCTCTAGCCCCCCGCGATGGGGCCGATCTCCTCAAAAGCGCCTTGACTCTCTACCCCGCGCATCCGCCGGGATATCCTCTCTACGCTTTATCGGGACACCTTTTTTCCTTGATTTTCCCCTTCGGAAATTTCGCCTATCGTCTCAATCTTTTGTCCGCGCTGTGGGGCGCGGGCTCCGGCGTTCTTCTCTATCTTTGGGCCCGCAAGAGAATCGACGACGTTTCCGCCGCCTTCGTCAGCCTCGCCTTTATTTTCAGCCGCTCCTTGTGGAAATTCAGCCTCCTTTCCGAGATGTATTCGGCCCAAGCTTTTTTCTTGGCTCTTCTTCTCTATCTCTTGGAAGGGCATCCCCAAAGCCGGCCCCGGCGGCTTCTTCTGTCGTCTCTCGCAGTCGGAATCGGAGTCGTCAACCATCAAAGCCTTATTTTTTCTCTCCCCGCTTTCGCCTATTTATGGTTTAAAAACCCGCCCTTAAAAGAAGGCTTTTCCCCCATTCTCAAATGGGCCGGAATTTTCTTTTTGCTTGGAATCTGCCTTTATTTTTATATGCCCATAGAACTCCGCTCAATTCCCGTCGCTTTTCAAGCGGTGACGCGCGCGCAATACGGAACGTTCGAGCTGTTTTCGGGCTTGTCCCGCCCTTTGAGCCTGCATTTACTTTTCCTACAATCTCTTTATTTCGCAAGACAAACGTGGAAATCTTCCTCCCCGCTTTTGGCGTTAATGTCCGCTTTTGGATTTTGGTTTGCATGGAAAAATCAGTCGGACAAAAATTCAGCGCTCGCCCTTTTGATCGGACTCCTGATTTCGGGGCCCGGCTTTCTGTTTTTGTCGCGGATGGATACGTCTAATTGGATCGCGCGCAGCGCCTTGGAACCGGTCTTTATTCCGGCGACCTTCTTTCTTTGCGCCTTGGCCGTCTTCGGGCTTTCAGCCATTTCCTCAAAATCTTTGCGCGCCCTTTTCGCCGCGTTCATGGTCCTCTGGGCCTTTGAGTCGCATTTTCCGCGCTTATCCCATCGGAACGATTTCGCGGCCGAGGATTATATCGAGGACTTGTTTCGCCTGCTGCCGCCGCGCAGCGCGGTTTTAGCACGGGGAGACACGGCCGTTTTCGGTCTCAAGTATGAAGAAGCCTTAGACCCCGCTCTTTCTTCGCGCCTCATCCACAGCGATGTTGATTTAAACCCCGCCTTATGGCTTTCCCGTGAATCCAAAGTCCGCCCGTCCTTTGTCTTGGGAATTTCATTGACGGAACTGACTTCTCTTGGAATTCCCGATAACGCGGCTTCTCTTTCTTCTCACGCCTTGATTCAAAAAATCAGCGCGAGCCCAGGCTTGAGCGGTCGGGAACGAGATTTTTGGGCGTTGACCGCTTTAAGGCCCGGGTCTCAACTCGAATATACGAACAGCTACGCTCATGACATCCGCAAGTCTTTCGCCCTCGCTCATTATCAAGATTCGATTTTGGACGCGCAAAAAAACCCCGAGCTGTCCGATTGGAACGCTCGCTGGGCGGCGGTTTTAGATCCTGAAGACTACCATTTAGTTCTGAAATAATATCCTAATACCTTTTCCTCATACTCATGAGGAATGAAGCGGAAAAATTTAAAGGTTTTTTTTGGCGCCGGTTTGTTTTTTTTGTCCGCCGCCCCCGCTTTCTCCGCTTTTGAAGACGTCTTTTACGATGCGCGCTCAGCCGCAATGGGAGGCGCCATGACCGCGATTCCCGATGACCCCATGGCCCTTTTTTACAACCCGGCCGCTTTGGGACAAACCCGCGCCCCGGAAATTACAGCCAGCGATCTCAATCTCAAAAACGCGCCGTCCGGAGCGGGCAATCAACAGGTGGGAGACGCGTCCGCCATTCTCCCGGCTCCCGAGGGCCTTAACGGCTCTTTTGGATTTGCGGGCCTCTACGATCAGAACTCCGCGCTCCCGGAGACAAATCGAGAAATCAAAATGGGATACGGAAGCCGCGGGCTTTTCGACACTGGAAGCGGAACCTTGGATATGGGCGGGTCTTTGGATTACCTCAACGGCAGCGTCGCAGGGGGCTCTTCCATCGGTCGCGTAGCCGCGGATTTGGGAGCTCTTTATAAATGGGGGGATCGCTATTCCCTCGGGGCCTCGCTTTTAAACCTCGGAGAACCTAAATTTGCCGCGCCCCAGGGCCTCGTTGATATGGCGCCGACCACTCTCCGCGCGGGTTTTTCGGAATCCGTATCTGGATATACGGTTGACATCGACGGCGTTCACCAAAACGCAACCGCGTTAATTCCCGCCCTCAATTACGCCGCCCTGGGCATGGAGCGCTGGTTTCCAACCGCCGAACACGGCTCTATCGCCGCGCGCGCGGGACTCAATATGGGAAATTTAAACAAGAGCTTCAGCGCGGGCATCGGCTGGCGAATCATGGGAGCGGAAGTGGACTACGCCCTTCTTCTGCCGTTGTCGCAAGCGACAGGGACCAGCGACGCCGTCTCTTTAAGTTTCCGCTTCGGCGCTTCCGATCCCCAGGCGGAATTCGAACGCATCCTCAGAGAAGAAATCGCCTATCGCAAGAAACTCGCCGCCGCCCTTCAGGCCGGACAAATCCATCAATGGCAATTGGACGACGAGTTAAAAAATCTCAAGGAGCAGCTTGACGCGCTCAAATCCCAATTATCGGATAAAACTCTTTCTGAAAG
>JAJZCM010000002.1 GCA_021846045.1 bacterium
GCAAAACAAAAATATCGGCGGCAGGATAAACGGAGGCGAGATCATTTTGCGGAGGGTAAAAGTAAACGTTTTTCTGGATGCCGGCCTGCTCAGCCGTTTTTCGTATCACTTTTTCCTCAAATCCCTCTCCGAAAAGGGCGAGTGAAACCGGAATTTTTGCTTTTTTAGCTATTTCCCCCCAGGCATCGACAAAAAAAGGAAGATGCTTCTGCGGGGCGAATCTTCCCGTATAGAGAAAAACCAGTCCCTCGGGGAGGCCCCATTTCAGCCGCAAAATTTTCTTGGCCGTTGTGGAGGGGCGGAATTTATGCAAATCAACTCCGTTGGGAATTCTGTGGAGGGGCGTTTCGCCTAAATATCTTTGAGCTTCCAATTCTTGCTCGAGCGTCAGAGCGATGAAATAAGGGTGGAGCATTTGAAGAAGGAAGATTTTTAATCTTCCCAAAATCGTTTTGGAGGACATCCTCAACTCCCCAAATTCCCCGGAGGCTCCCAGTTTGACGAAGACCGGTTTTTGGAAAATTTTTCCAAAAAGAGAAGCGGCAATGGCGGGTGAACTGGCTAAATGAACGTGAAAAATATCATAAGAACGTGCGTTTAAAATCAGATGCGCCGAAAGAGAAATTAGAAAGCTCGTGGAATTTAAGAACCCGGGGCCAAAACACCAAAGCCTTTTAATTTCGACTCCGTGAATGGTTTCCGATCTCTTGAGGCCTTTCTTTCTTCGCGTGATGATCGATACGTTGAGCCCGCGGCTTCTAAGAGACCTCGCCAAGGTCATCGCCTGCCTTTCGGCCCCGCCGATATGGGGATAAAAATTGGCGCTGATCATCACAACCGAGAGAGGATTTTGGGCCATTAGAAGGTTTCCTTGATTCGGCGCGTTTCCCCGGATATATCGGCGAGAGAAAAACCTATTTTTGAAAGACAAAAAAGTCCGAAGACAGTCACCGTGATATACATCGCGGCGTGGGTCAAAAGAGCGAAAGCCAAGGAAAAATAAATGGGGGTTCCAAGTTTGACCATAATGCTTTCAACCAAGACTTCAAAAGCTCCGAAACCTCCCGGCGCAGTGGGAAGAGCTGATGCGGCGGCGGCCCAGGCTAAAACCAAGATGGAACCGGAATATCCGAGAGAAATTCCCAAAGCCTTGGCGCCGGTCCAATAGGTCAAGGCGTCGACGCACCAAAGGCTAAGGCTCAAGGCGATGCAAATGAAAGCAGTTCTCGGATTTTTAAGCGCCGCCGCTCCATTAAAAAGACCTTCAAGCATCTCGGAAACCTTGGGCCAGCGCTTGAAGCGGCGGTTAACAAGGGAAATCAAAAAATCCTTTTTCTTTTCGGCAAAAACAAAAAAAATCAATCCACCGCAGGTGAGCGAAAGAAAAAACAGGACGGAATGACGCAGCGTTTGAGGAACGAGTTTGGGATAAAAGGGCGACACGATCGTAAAGAGAAAAAGAAGAGAGCCTAAATCGAGAGCGCGTTCGATGGCGACGCTGGAAAGACTTGCGCTCAAGGGAATTTCTAAATCCCGCGAGGCCAAAACAGCGCGCGTGAGTTCTCCGAGGCGCATGAAAAGAATATTATTGACGGCAAGACCCGCGGCCTCAAGTTCCAAAAGTTTCTTGGGAGACGCTTTTGGGGAAACAAAAAATAGGAGGGCTTTCCAGCGAAACGCGCGGATGAAAAGGTCGAGAAAAATGACGGCCAGCATCGCCAATATCCATTGGGGCCGAGCGTGCTCAAGTATCCTCAAGAGTGATGATAAAGACACGCGTCGAAACGCAAGCCAAATCAATATCCCGCTGAGGAGAAGCGACAGTAAAATAAAAAGATGCCGGCGGTTCATTGGATTTTTAACGCCCAAGCAAACCACAAAAACCACGAGAGGATCGTAGCCAAGACCAAGAGCGGCCAAAGACGGGGATGGAAAACAAAGTCGACGGTGAAAGAGTTAGGCGAGGCCGAGGGTATGGAAATTGAGGAAAGAAATCCGTTCCACGGGAGAATGTCCGTCTTTTGGCCGTTCCAATAAGCCTTCCAGCCCGGATAAAACGGCTCAGAGATAACCAATGAGGTCGCGGGTTTTTTCCAGACTCCGGAAACCTCCCAGTGATTTTCGTTGAGAAGGGCAAGCTGCGGGCTTGGGGAGAGGGGATAATTTTTTTTATCGACGAAATAAGCAAGCGGATTTTTTGGAGAGACGGAAAGAACGGAGTCCGGTTTGATAAAAGCCCAGTTGACCCCTAAATCCTTCATTTGAGGCGTGTTCCATTTTTGCAGATAACTTCGGCTGGCGTCCACGGCGGGGCGGCCTTCGCTTCTAAAAGCGTAATCCGGAAATCCCTTGAGATAAAAGGCGTCGTAGCCATTGACGTTCATTACATGATACATCATCGCCTTATCAGGATTGCCGATAGCGGGTGAAATCAAAACTCGTCCGGGTTTTCCTGATAAGGTTTGCGAGAAAAAGCGGTGGGGCCCTAAATAGGAGCTTGAGTCCTGGGTCTTAACCAAGTTGAGGTTGAGGATTAAAAGCTGGAAGAGAGACAAGGCGGCTAAAATGGCGAGCGGAACTCGGGAGGGTTTTTTGATGGACTTTAAAGCCGATCCGGCAAGCAGAAAAAATCCCCATAAAGAGAGAAAAGAAAACCGGGAGGGGGTTCTTAAAAAATGAAGCGGCGTGTGAGATAAAAGCCATAAATAGGCCGGGTTGTGGCGTCCGGAAGCGAAAAAAATTCCCAACCCGATAATCAGGGTATAAAAGCTCAACGGTTTTTTCCAGAGGCCGATGCCGGCTAATAAAAGAACGAAAAATCCGGGGAAAGCCAAGGAGTTTTCCAAAACAACCGAAACGGGGGCGGATGAATGGGTGAGAGCGGACAACCCGAGGCCCGGCCATAACCAGGACCACAATTCTTTTGAGTTGACCGAATATCCCAAAGAATAAAGAACCGACCAATTCTGGCGGATGGAATGAAGCAAAAATTGAGCGGTCATAACCCACTGGACGGAGGCTAAAAGAGCCGCGCCGATGGAAGAGAAAAATAATATTTTTAGATTCTTGAGGCGGGGACGGAACAGGAAGGCCCATAAAAGCATCGCCCCAGCATTGATGATCATGAACTGGGGATGACCCGAAAAAAATTGAAGGGCCCAAATTGCGGACAGGAGAATTGTATTTTGGTCGCTTAAGGCCAGCCAAGCCCAAGGCGCCCAAGCCAGAGAAGCGAGAATGGTTGGAATGCCTTCGGCGATTCGGCCGGTCAAAAAAGGGCAAAGCCCGTAGGAAATTCCCAAAATCCAGGCCGCTTCGGATTTAAGCCCCTGCGATTTTATTAAAAGGGCCATGCCGAGGCCCGCCCACCACAAGTGAAAAAGGTTCTCCAACGAAAAAGAGAAAAGAAGCGGAAATATTTTGCCAATCACGGCAATGGGATAAAAAAGGGATGTTTGAGAATTCGCCGCGAGAGGAACTCCTCCGAAAATATAAGGATTCCAGAAAGGAAATTGTCCCTTCTCAAGAAAATTGAGAGCAGTTTCCCTGAGGGGATAATGATAAAAATACAAATCTCCGAAATTGAAAAGCCCGATGCGGCGGTGAAAAATCCAGGAGACTCCCGGCAACAGTAAAACGAGAAGAGACCAAAGGGATAAAAAAACGAGGTCTTTTTTCTTCATTTCCCTGATAGTGCCAAGCGCAATATCCAAAAATATCCGCGGGCTAATTTTGTTAAATTGAGTTTTGAGAACCCTTCTTTTCTATCGATAAAATGAATCGGAACTTCTTGCATCTTGATATTTTTTCGGGCGGCTCTAAAGAGGGTTTCATGGACAATGGCGGGGCCACGCGCGCGTAGTGTTTCAGGGTCGATGGCTTGAAGAGCCTTGAGGCTCCAGGCGCGGTACCCGGAATTGGCGTCTTGAACGGGAATTCTTAATAGAGAACGCGCGTAGAAATTAGCGCACTGGGTTAGAATTTGACGCCCTTTCGGGCGTTCAGCGTCGGTGCCTCCTTCGGTAAAGCGGGATCCAATCGCGAGTTCAGAAGTTCCAAGAGCGTTTAATAGGAGCGGAATGGCCTTGGGGTCATGGGAAAAATCAGCGTCCATCTCAACGGCAATGTCGAATTTTTCCTTGAGCGCGTAGATAAAAGCTTCTCGTCCGGACGATCCCCGTCCGTAGGGCGGCTTGCGCCTTAAGACATGAATGCCCGGGTAGCGGCCTTTAAGACCCTCGGCAATTGAGGCAGTTTTATCCGGACTCGCGTCATCAACAACCAAAATCTCAAGTCCCGGGATTTGCAGGGAAAATATTTCCTCGATTAGGCGCGAGATATTCTCCGCCTCGCAATAAGTCGGAATGCAGACCAATATTCGGGAGATCATAAGGAGTCTAAGTTCCGTCGGACGGCAGAGAGAATGCGGGAGGACGAAATGGCGTTAAGGCAGCTTATTTCTCTCGAACAGGAAGGCCGGTAAAAGCAGGAACAAGAGGGGGCGGCGATTTTCTCGCCTTTCCCGAAAACATCGAGCTCGGCGGAAGAGGTCGGGCCAACGAGAACTAGGACATTCTTTCTTAGAGCGGTCGCCATATGAAATGCGAGGCTGTCGGTGGTGATGATGAGTTGGCAGAGATCAATGAGCGCCGCAAAGGATTTAAGCGGAAAAACGGGCGGGCACAGCACATAACTAAGTCCCCTTGCAATTTCCCGGTTTCGAGATTTTTCCTCAGGGCCTCCCAAGAGAAGAATCGGTTTTTTAAGCGCGGCCAGTTTTTTTAAAATCTCTCGCGACTTTTCAATGGAAAGTTCTTTTGAGGGCCACCGGCTTCCCGCTCCAGGGTTAAACCCGATGACTTTTTCGGAGAGAGAATATTTTTGAGCTAAATTCAATGCGGATTTGCGGTCTGAGTCGGTTAAGAAAATTCGCGGGCGAGCGATTTCGCTTTTTTTAAACCGCGACAAACCCAGGAGGGAAAACCAGAGATCAAAAAAAGTTTTCCGGTTGCGCAATTTGAGCTTATCGGCTTTTTTTTTATCGGGGTTTAAAAGGCTCATTTGGTAATAGGGCGAGCTGTCTTCCGTGTATGACAGATTTCCGTCTTCATAAATCACTCCGGTTATTTTCCGGGATGCGGCTTTTTGAATGCGCCGGACGGTCGCCTCGTTTTCCTCAAGACTTAAAACCCAATCGAACTTGCGATTGATTGCACGGGAATCGGTGAAAACTTTTTCAATGTCGGGGTTGCCGTCAAGAAGCGGTTTCGCCTCCTGGGATGTCAGCCAGAAAATTTTTTCGCGATAAGCGCGGGAGAGCGGCGGGAGAAGCGCGGTTGTCCTCAACACGTCGCCTAAGGCTCCCGTCTTAACAATGAGGATCATGACTTCCCTAATTCTCCCATTTTGGAGGAGGCATAGAAAAACAAAAGAAGGAAGGAGAAAACCGTTAGGAATATCCCCCAGCGAATGGCCGAGGAGTCATAAATGAGAAATAGAGAGGACCAGCCTTGGGAAACCCGAGTTTTTTGAAAGGCCTTGAGAGCGGGCAATCTTTGAGCGAGTTGTATTCGTCCCTTGGTTTCCACCCATGCTCTCCATCCAGGATACCGGGGTTCGGAAATAAAAACCCAGCCGGGACGTCCATTTCCGGTAATGCGGTATCCGGCGGCGCCATTTAAGCTCTGGACTTTGAGGGGTTTGATCGGAATGTCCGCGCTTGGGAGAAGGAGGCCCGGGGGAAAAGCGGCGCCTTCCTGGGGCGAAAGAAAATAGGCGCGGCTCAAACTTTTTGAAGAAGCGGTTTCATACATTTCCCAGATGATTTTGCCGCGATACTTTAAATTTTTAGACGAAGAAATTCTCGATGGAGTCAATAGATAGCGAATGTCGGCCCAAGGCATCACTGGTCCGACGCGCTTAAGGCCTTTGGGGGCGTAGAGAAAATCCATCAGCGCGTAATTATCTTTCGGGACCAAGGGCTGGCCAAAATTTCCGGCGGCGGCGATTTGAAAGGGAGAATTCGTCAGCCCGTATAAGCGGCTTTTCCAGTCAGAGATTCCTCGGCCTGAGATTTGTTCAAGGGCGAGTGGAGACAAAAGATAGCGGTCGGTTTCCAGATTGTTCTGCAAGAATTCCACCAGAGGCCCTTTAAATGAGAAGAAAGAAAACGGCGCCAGCGGGAACGCGTTAAAGGCGTAGAACGAAAGTTCCGCGGCGAGGAGAATAGGCAAAAGCCAAGGCAAGACGCGAAATTTCCGGGTTAAAGCCTGGGCTCCAAAAGCGGCGGCGAGGGCAGCCGGAACCAAGATGAGATAAGAAATGTTTCCTGGATAGCGAATGAATTTCAGACAGGGAATATGGAGCCAAAGATAGGAAGAGAAAGCGTTGGAGCCCGCGAGACTAAGAATGATGAGAATGGCCATCCATAAAAAAAGAAGGAAACCTTTTTTAAAAGGCATTTTGATGAGCCCCATGGCGGCGAGAAAAAAACCGCTGAAACCCAAATAAAGGCAGGTCCACCAATTGACGGCGGGATTAAAGCTTTTCATGCCGTTTAAGACCGGACTTATCCATTGAAGAAGGTTCGCAGGAGTCAGATGAAATTGAAAAGCCTCGGGACGAGTGATTCCCAAAGCCCGGACGGAGCGCCTAAAAAGTTCGCTTGCGGGAAAAAGAAGCGCAGCGGAAAAACCAAGCGAGAGGGCGCATCCCTGGAGAAAGAGAAAAAAAGATTTTTTTGGTTCTGAGCAAGTCATCCAAACAATCAATGCGGTTGAAAAAACAGCTCCGGCTAAAAATGGAGGATATCCGGCGAAAAAAAAGAGACTGAGAGTCAGCGCGAAAAGAACCGGAATATCTGAGAATAAAAACAAAGCCGGAAATAAGGAAAATGAGGATAAATGGTTCAAAAAAGGTTCCCGACTGACGGCAATTCCGCTTAATCCCAAAATTAGTCCCGCGCAGAGACTCGACGCGTGGGAAAAAGCCAAGGAACGGATCCATAAGTAGCATAAAAAACAGGCCAACCAATAGTGAAAGACGTGAAAGAGAAAAAGGGCGAAGGGAAATTTGAAGAATTCAAAAAGAATAGATGCGGGATAAAACAGGCCGTCTTGCATGGCGGCGGCTTGCGGCATTCCGAAATAAAGATATGGATTCCAAAGGGGAATATGTCCCATCATTAATTGACGACTGTCAAACATTCGCCAAGGGTGCTGCAGATAAGTTAAGTCTCCCCAGAAAGGAGACATTCTTTTTAAGAGCGGCCCTAAAAATGGGATCGCGCAAATAACGGCGAAAAAAATAGCGGCGCGTCCGAAAGAATTAGCTCGGCTCATGGACAGGGAGAGTTGAGGCTCCTTAGAGAGGCTTCTTTGGCTTTCGCCGCGTTTCCCGTCAATTGGTAAAGGCTTGAAAGGGCTTGCCAGGTCGAGGGACGGCAGGGATTTTCTTGGGCGGCTTTTTCCCAGTGAGCCGCCGATTTTAAAAGGTCCCGCTGGCGAAAGTCGATTTCGGCAAGAAGCCTTTCTGCGTCGGCATCCGGCGCCCACGAAAGGGCTTCCATAAATTTTTGACGAACCTTTTCAATCGGAGCATTGCGGTTAAAAAGCGAGATAGCTTCCGATTTAAGATTTTCTTCCCGCCAGCGCGCCCAGGCCGGCCGGGATAAGGCGAGGCTGAAGACTAAAATCAAAAGAGCGGCAGGGAATCTTAAGTTAGACAAAAGAATTGATTGTTTGGCTTGAGGAGTTTCTGATGCGGCGATGTAGCAGAAAAGATAAAAGACGGCGGGGACTTCCAAGGAATAGTCCCATAACCCAAGGATTAAAGAGGCTAGGACGGCCAGGCGCCGCATGGGGGATTTTGGTAAAAGGAAAAACAGGCCAGCCAAGAAAATGAGAAGATAGTTAATTCCGCATTCGGCGGCTGTCTGAAGATAATATTGGTGGGCGTAGAGAGATCTTAAAAGGTGAGCTGGCAATTTCAATGGGAGCAAGTAGGCAAAAACTCCAGGTCCGCAGCCAATCCAGGGTCTTTTGAGGAAGACTGTAAGCGCCGCTCGCCACCAGAGCCAGCGGTTATGAAAATCAAACTCCGGCTTTCTAAAAATTAGAACGCCGCAGGCAAGAAAAACAAAAAAAGCGAAGGTTTTTATTTTTCTGGGAATTTGCCTCTGTAAAATCAAAGCAGCAATCGCAAGACTGAACCATGCCCCGACGCTTTTTGTCGCGAGTAGCATAAGCGCTAAACAAACAGCCAAAAATGTCTTCTTTTTCTCCAAGGTCAACGGCAAGACAAAAACGATGAAGCCCGCAAAAATATTGGGGTTGGGTAAAAAAGACGAAATTCCCAAATGTTGTGAGATTGAAATCTGGAGGACGGCGTAAAAGCAAAGGATGTAGCCGCTTAAAAAAATTGCCTGATCGATTGTCGAGCGAGAACTCTCGGGAATCAGCGTCGTCAGGGGGATGATCCATAATCCCAAGACCAGGGATCTCCACGCGATGAAAGATTCGGCCGGAATCGGCGAGAAACAGGCGGAGATAAAAGACAGGAGGCTTAGGAGAGTCGCCCATCCGACCAAGCGGACATCGGGGATTTTAAACTCATTGTTCCAGATAAGCCAAGCGCTTCCGATTCCCAAAGCCAGGATTGCCAGAAAAAAAAACAAGGACGCGGTTTGAGGGTCGATGAGCCCGCCAAGAACAGGGGTAAAGGAGAGAAGACTGATAATCCAAAAGGCAAGCGCCACTTAATCAGCCAAAATTTTCGGCGTGACAAAAATTAAAAGCTCATTGCGGACGCGGATGACGCTCTTACTCTTAAAGAGCCATCCTAAAATGGGAATGTCTCCCAGAATCGGAACCTTGGCGACTTGATTGGTAACGGAATCGTGAATGAGCCCGCCGATGACGATGGTTTCTCCATCCCGAACAAGGACGGTGGTTTGCGCGATGCGGGAATCAATAGCGGGGGCGCCGGTCGCCGCGTTTCCGGCAACGGTGACGGAAGGCTGGCTGACGTTCGGGTTGATAAAAAGAGTGATTCTTCCGTCCGCGTTGATGGTAGGGGTGACGGAAAGCTGAATTCCAGTCGTGACGTAGGTCACCGTCTGGGTTTGCGTTCCAAGCCCGCCTGCGATGACGTTGGCTGTCACATAGGGAATCTGAGTCGTTACATTGATGTTGGCGGCTTGGTTGTTTAAGGTCGCGATTTTGGGATCGGAAAGAACCTTGAGTTTTCCTTCCGCCGCGGCGGCGGAAAGAGTTGCGCTTAAAAACATGCTGTTGGTGATGCGTCCCAAGGTCAATTCGCCGAAAATAGTCGAGGCGGGAAGGTTGACTCCGGTGCCTCTGGCGATGGCGTTGGTGATCGTCGTCATGGCGCCGGATGTCGGCATCGGCATTACTCCGGTCGCTCCCGCGCCGTTGGTGAGGTTGGGGTTAGTGAGAAAGGGAGTTTGGGTGGTTGAGTTGAGAGAGTTAGGCGGGGTGATCGTTCCAATCAAATTCTGTCCGTTGCTGCCGCCGATGTTGCTGTTGCCGACGCCTTGGTAATCCCATTGAACGCCCAGGTTTAAATTGTTGTTGAGGCTGACTTCGACGAGTTTGGCCTCAATGAGCACTTGTTTGGGGCGCATATCCAATTCCTTGACGAGTCTTTCGGTCGCGGCGACGGCCTCAAGAGGCGCGGTCACGATCAGCGAATTGGTTTTTGCGTCGGCCAACGTCGTTCCTTTAATTCCTTGGGCTTTGTTGACGGCGTTGATTTCCGGAAGAATGTCGGAAGCTTTGGTGTAGTTGAGCGTCAGGACCTTGGTCATGGTCGCGGCGGTCGCCTGGGATTTCACAAGGGCGGAGGGAGTTAGGATTCGCAAAATATCATTTCCGACCTGCATGGTTGAGAGATTCATCATCGCGAGCACGGTCCTAAAGGCTTCGTCAAAGGGAACGTGGGAGAGATGAAGAGTCAAGTTGCCGCTGACGTCGGAACCGTAAACGATATTAATTTTTGATTTTGCGGCTAGCAGCCTCAGAACGTCTCGGATATCGGTGTTGTCAAAATCAAGGGAAATCGGTTCTCGTGACAGGTGGCTAAGAATATCGATTCCATCTTCCGGATTATGGTGGTAGCGTTTTTTCTTAAGGCGCTTGATGGCGGGCTCTGAAACCGCAAGCTTTGGAAGAACGGGTGGAGTAGTTTGTGATGCGGGTGATCGCGGCGATCCAGCCACAGTTCCGGTGGCCAAGGATAGGCTGACGCCGGCGTCCTGAGCCTTATCTTCGCCGATCAAAATAACGAGTTCCGAACCGTGGCTGGTGACCCGGTAGGGTTGTAGATCTTTGAGATCGAATACCACCCTAGCCATGGGCGCCGGGTGGTCTTTGAATTGGGCGATGCGAACGCTTTTGAGATATCGGCCTTTGCCCTTCATCCACTTTTTAGGGGCGGGATAGCGCGAATTATGAATTTCAACCACGAGTCGGGGGGGGCTTTTAAGCAGGAAGCTATCGTAAATTTCCTGGTGATCGAGCTTGATTTTTACTTCATCGGGAGAAAGCCGGACCGATTGAATCGTCGCGGTTTCGGCCGCTTCGACTAGAACGGGAGAAATCACTTGAAAAACGATTAGCGCTGCCATTAAAACGCGTTTAATCTTGGACATAATTTTTTCCTTATTCATTTTAGCGTTTTTCTCCCTTCATGCGAAGGACTTGTACGTCGCCGTCTTGGGTTTTTAGATAGACGATTTTCCGCCTCGGATCCAAGCGGCCGGAGACCTCAGGAATCATTTTTCCCTTGGAATTGTAAATTCGGCTCCCTTTCAGAATAAATCCAGTTCCATAATTTGCATCCGTGAGAAGGGCAAAGTTGGAATTTTCTCCAACCATGAGTCCTTGGAGGATAAGATTGTGAATGTTAAAGTCGGAGAGTTTAAAGGGTTTCCGCGACCCAGTGGAACTTCCTCCGGAGGCTTTTCTAAAGGGGTCTCGAAGGTTGGATGCGGTATAAATCATGGCGGGGGTGAGGGGCTTGGCCGCAGAAGCCGGCGTTTGAGGCGCTGGCACGGAAGATTTCTGCGCGGGCAGGGCCTTCGGGGCGGGCGGCTGCTTGTTTTGAGGTGGAACGGGAATCGTCGAGCCTTGGGCGTTCGCGATTAAAATTAAAGACAAGACGGCGGGAAGAATTCTTTTCATGTCTTGTATTGGTAAGCCAACAAAATTAAATCAACGCGCATGAGACCGGTGTCCGCTTTCGCGGGACCGAAAGAGACGTCTCGTAGATTAAAAATTCTTTTTTTGAGGGCCAAGGCCGCGAAAAATTTGCCGATATCGTGAAATTGGCCTTCAATCGTGATGGGATATTGGAGTTCGAAAAAATAAGGGTTGGTCACTTGTTTGCCCGGGGAAAAGCTGATAACTGAAATGTTGTATTGTGCGGCTAATTGGCTGATCGTGACAAGAGTGTTCCCCACTCCTTTTGTGTTGGGGATTTGCCTTGAAACTTCGGTCGCCTGTTTGTTGAGTTGAGCGATCTCAAGCTTTAAATGAGACAGCATCATTGATTGCCGGGTCGCGGTTTCTATTTTCATACTAGTGTCTTTGATCTGTTTTTGAAGGTCGGTTTCTTTTTTTGAAATAGGAAGCCAGAAAAAAGCGGCGTAGAGATATCCCACCGAGCCGATGCAAAGCGCGGCCGCCAAAAGTGTCTTTTGCTGGCTTTGCGACAGATTGATTTTTAGAGTCATCGGATATTGCTGGTGTAAACCGAGGTCAATGTAAAATTATAGGTTTTTTCTTCGGAGCCCTTTCGCGTGATGGCCCCAAGATTTATATTGGAAAATCGTCCCGAGGCTTTAAGGCGGCTCATCCACTCCGCGATGTCGTCTTGGGTCGAGGCTTCGGCCGAGATGTTGAGCTTAAGCGGCGAGGCTTGGCTTCCTCCGCCGATTGTCCCTAGGTTTTTGACTTGGATATCAAAGGGGACGCTCCGGACGAAATCAGACATAAAATAAGGGTAGTAGGTTCTTCCCTTGATCAACGCTGAAATGACGCCAAGGCGAGATCGAATGGCTTTTGACTCCGACTCAAGCTGATCGACTTCTTTGACGATGACTTCGAGTTTTTTAAGTTTGGCCTGGGCGTCGGAGAGGAGGCTTTCTTCCTTGGTCATTTGGAAATAATGGAGCCAGGAAACAAAAATGAGAAAGAGACACGCGGCGGCGCCGGCAAGAGCTGCGCGAAAGAGAAGCTCTTTTTCTTTCGTTTTCGCCAGTATTTCCGCTGGGACAAGATTGATTCTAATCATGGTGTTGAGTCATATCCAATCGTTCCGTTTGCGCAGGGCAAGTCCGATAGCCACGGCAAATGCCGGGGCCAGATCTGCGGGAATAGACTGAGAGTTTTCTATGGCCGTAAGCGGATTTAAAATTGAAACCGGAGTTTTAAATTCCAAGTTCAAGTAGCGGTCCAAGTTTTTAAGGGCCGCAGAGCCGCCCATGAGAACAAGACGGCTGATGACGCGGTCCGAGCCTTGGGAAAGAAAAAAATCGACCGAGCGGTGAACTTCCGTCGTCAAATCCTTCAAAACGCCTATCAGGGCGTCGGAGACCGCGACGTCTTCCTTTCGTTCTTCGGCGATGGCCGCGTCTTTCTGCTCGGAGTTGAAAAGAAGGGAGTGGGCTTTTTTGACGGATTCCGCTTTTGCCGCATCGCAATCGAGAGCTTTCATAATCGCGTGCGTAAATATTTGCCCGGAGGTGAATATATCGCGCACGACGCGTGTGTTTCCCTCGTCAATAATGGAAAGATTTGTTACGGAGTGTCCGATGTTGAGATAGAGAGTTCCTCCGGGCTCCGCGGCGGCGCCGTCGAAGTGGGTAAAAAGGTTTTCAAGGGCGAAAGAATCGACATCGATGATGCTGGGGGTGAGCCCGGCTCCTTGGAGGATTTCAACACGGGAAGCGATGGCTTCTTTTTTTGCCGCGACCAAGACGGTTTCCATTTTTTTCTGGCCTTCATCGATGGATTCGCCCAAGATGTGAAATCCGAATTGAACCTCATTGACGTCGAAGGGGATGAACGGCTCCGCCTCGGTTGCGATCGTCGCCGAGAGTTCCGCTTTAGTTAAGAGGGGAAACTTGACGTAGCGGACGATCATGGAATTGCCGGATACCGATGCCGCAGCGTATTTGTTTTTAATTCCGCTTTGAATTAAAAAAGCGCGCAAGGCGTTGAGGACGATCAATTTCTTTTCCTCGGGAGAATCCTCAGGCTTGCTTTCCAAGGGCAAATATCCCCAGGAGCGCAAGGAAAACCCCGTTTTGCCCGGGGATAAAAGCGCGACCTTGACGGCGTAGCTTCCTAGATCAATTGCAAGAAGACTTTGTCTTGCTTCTATCAAGGACTTTATGCGCTTGAGCCGGGCGGATGCGGCCGTCGCGATTTTTGAAAATTTCTCTTTAATCGTCTCTTTTATAGCGCGTTCTCCTGTAACTATTTACGTCGCCCCGACGAAAGTCGGGGTCCAGGTTTTTAACTGGCCGTTTTCCTTCGGAATCTGGAAACGGCACTTCCTCGCGTTATCGCTTGGTCGGATTCCGGCTTTCGCCGGAATGACGAACCTGAGCAGTTAAAACCGTATAGACAATTAATAACAGGTATAAAGCGAACTGTCAAGCCATTGGCCTTAAAAGGGTTGCTGGAACTTGCCGGCTTTTGCTAAGTTATAAGCGGATATGGCGCAAGACGCTTTAACGGTTAAGGAAGGTTATGACGTCCTTGGGAAGGATCTTCTTCGGCGCATTCACTCCCTGATGGTGGGGGCTCGCGTTCTGGAAGAACGCCTCATCAAGATGTCTAAAAGCGGGGACGGGTTTTTTTGGATCGGCGGTCCTGGGGAAGAAGCCTTCAATGTTTCTCTCGGCCTTCAGGTAAAAAAAGGCGGCGGCCTTGAGAATGATTACCTTCATTTGCATTACCGATCAAGTGCCATTCTTCTCGCGATGGGCGCCAAACCCATCGATTCAATTCGCCAAATGCGTTCGGTCGCTACCGATCCCTATTCCAAGGGCCGCAATTTCGTCAATCATGCCGCGATTCCTGAATGGAACGTCGTTCCGATGTCTCCAACCATTGAGACCCAATATTCAACCGTGATCGGGACGGGCATTGCCCAAGCCCGGGTTAAAACCGACGCCATTTCCATCGTCAACGGCGGGGATGGTGGAACGGCCGAGGGCGATTTCCATTCCTGTTTGGTTTGGGCCAATCGTCCGGCGCTTCCTCTCCCGGTTTTAATGATCGTGGTCAATAACGGCTATGCGATTTCCACTTCTGAGCCAACCCAGCATGGCGAACGCCATATTTCGGATTGGGGCCGCGTTTTTAACATGCCGTCTAAAACCATCAATGGCAACGACCCCGTCGAATCTTATTTGGCGATTAAAGAGGCCATGGCCTATTGCCGCAAGGAGCGAAAACCCTATTTGTTGGAAGCGATGGCCAGCCGTTTGAACGGACATTCCTCCTCTTCTGGAGCCAATCGCGTTCAAGAGCCCGATTGCATCGCCCTCTTTGAGGCCGAACTTAAAAAACGCGGTTTAATGACTGAGGACGAAATTGTCCGCGTGTGGGATGAGGCCGTGAAAGCTATCGATCGCGATCAACAGCAGGTCAAGACCGAGCCTTTCCCGAAGCCGGAAATGATTTGGGAAGATGTTTTTGCCGAGGGCTTGCCCGAATTCTATCCGACGAAGGGGGGCAGCTGATGGCGAACATGGCGCAGGCCATTCGGATGGCCCTTCACTACGGCGAGGAGAACTTGGGCGTCAAGGAAATTTTCGGAGAAGACGTCGGAGCGCCCTTGGGGGGAGTGTTCACCGCCACCCAAGGACTTAAAACCGCTTGGAATTCTCCCTTGGATGAGCGCGGCATCGTCGGCGCGGCCTTGGGGCTGGCTTGGGCGGGCTCTCGCCCGGTGGCTGAAATTCAATTTGTCGACTATATTTTCAACGTCATCGATCTTCTCAAACTGTGCGGAAATTCTTGCTGGACTTCCGGCGGAGCATATAAAACCCCGATGGTCTTGATGACGCCGACTGGATCGGGCATTCATGGCTCGGTGTATCATTCCCATTCTTTCGATTCCATCGCCTCTAAAATTCACGGCATGAAAGTCGTCTGTCCTTCGACTCCCATTGACGCCTACGGTTTGATGCTGGCCTCAATCAAAGATGACAATCCGGTTTTGTTTCTTAAGCCCAAGGCCCTGTTGAGGACTAAAGGCGAGGAGTTGATTCCCGGCGAGCCCGTCGATGAGAAGGAGCTTAAAGCCGGAATTGACGCTCCTATCGGAGACCGAAGCCGGTGGAGCCCCCAATGGCCGGCTTTAAAAGAGTATCTTGTTCCCATTGGGAAAGCTAAAATTTCAAAACCTGGAAAAGACGCGACCGTCGTCACGCACGGGCGGATGGCGCCGATTGCTCTTGAAGCTGCCAAGGAGTTGGCCGCTTCCTCCGAGGGCGATGTCGAAGTCATCGATATGCGGACCCTAATTCCTTATGATTGGGCCGCGATCCGCGACTCGATTCGGAAAACCGGGCGCGTATTGTTTTTAAATGAAGAAACCGAAATCTCAAACTTTGGAGAGCATCTTTTTAGACGGACGATCGACGAATTGTTCTACGAGCTAAAAACTCGGCCGCGCCTTCTCTGCGGCAAGGCAACCCCCGGAATCAGCTTGTCTCCCAATCTTGAGTATTTCACTGTTCCTCAAAAAGCGGACGTCTTGCGCGCTCTTAAAGAAGTTCTTTCCGAAGACGCTTGATGAAGGGGCCTGTTCCCCTTTCCTTATTCTCCCAGAATGTTGATGTCGATGGAATCCACGGGTTTGCAGGTTTTTTCGCAGGTATAGAGCTGAACGTGGGATGAGCAGTCGGCGCCGGTAAGAAAATTATTAAATTCCCAAAGAAGGGCCCTCAGGGTGAAATCATAAAAGCCCTTGGAATCGGTGGTGACGGTTTTTTCATCTTCGATTTTTTCGCTGATGCGCTTGGTTCGGTCGCATTCCTTGATGATTTGCCCCTTGATCTTGACGGGCTTTCCATTATTGAGAGAGGCTTGCCCGCTTTCTTTTTGCCAATAAAGGCGCGGATAGACGATGCATCCTGAAAAAATCAGGCACAGGAAAATGGGCCAAAACCTCAGAGCTTTCCGTTCCATCCTTCCTCTTTGAGCAGGGCGGCTTTCTTTTGAACTCCCCCAGGAGCGGAAAAACCCGTAAGCTTCCCGTTCGCGGAGACAACGCGGTGACAGGGGATAACCGGCGAAAATGGATTTTTGGCTAGGGCTTGCCCGACGGCTCGGGCGGCCTTGGGTTTTCCAATGAAGGCCGCAATCCAGCCGTAGCTGCGGACTTTTCCTTTGGGAATTTGAGCGCAAGCCTTCCAAACGGCCTGGTAAAAAGGAGGGTGGTTCTTCATTTCTTTCAAAACGGCTGCCGGTATTTTGTTTTTCATGGCGCGGGATGGATAATTTTTCCAAGAATCCGGGGGCCTCTTGCCCCAGTAGCCGCTGGGCAATTGTTGGGAAGGCGCAAGAAAGCCCGGTAAGCGAGCCAGGCAAAACAAGCCGCTTCTTTAGCCATGACGGGCATCCCGAGAGATTCGGAGCTTAAGACTGAGACGGGGCTGAGGGCTTGGGATAATTTTTTCATCAAAAAAGGGTTTAAGGCTCCGCCGCCGCTGACGATGACTTCCGACACTTTTCGAGGGGCGAACTTTTGGATGGACCACGCGACGGATAAGGCCGTAAAATCGGCTAGGGCGGCGAGAATGTCGGGAAGATCACCCCGCCTTAATTTTCCGAAATGATCCCTCAGGAATTTTTCTCCGAATTCGTTTCGGTCCAAGGACTTTGGCGGATATTTGTTGAAATAGGGAAGTCTAAGCCACTTCTTAACCTTGTCAGGGTCTGATTTTCCTTGAGAAGCCAAGCGGCCATTTTGATCGATAGATTTTTTTCCGGAGCTTAGGATTCTCATGGCTAAATCCATCAGGCAGTTTCCCGGCCCGGTGTCAAAGGAACTCCAAAGCTTATTTTCTCCAACAAAGCTGACATTGGCGATTCCGCCGATATTGAGAACGGCGCGTAAGGGGCCTTGCCCGTAGAGAAATTGGTCAAAGCCCGCGATGAGAGGCGCTCCTTGCCCTCCGGAAGCGATGTCTTGGGGCCTAAAATCCGCGATGACGGGGCGCTTCATTTGTTCGGCGATAAAGGCGGGTTCCCCAATCTGGAAAGTATTGGGGGGATTGTCCCTGGGGCCGTGCCAAAGCGTTTGTCCATGAGAGCCGATGATGTCCACCGCGCGTCCCTTGGATATTTTTCGCGCGGCCGCGGCAAAAAGAATTCCCAATTCAGCGTTAAGCCGCGAAATTTCCTTGAGATTCAGCGCGGCGGCATTGAGAATTCTTTCCCGCACGGATTTTTTTAACGGGAAGGTTTCAAAGCAAAGGACTTTAACGGACTTCCCCGAAATTGAAGTCAAGGCGGAGGTGATGCCGTCGGCGGAAGTTCCCGACATGAGGCCTAGGACCGTCATTTTTTTCTGTAACATTTTGTTTATAACCTTGAAATCTTTTTGTGACGCGCATCTGTTAATCTAAATAGTGACGGCACACAACGGTACGACATCAAGATTGACAACAGCTCACATTACTAAATCTTGGCGCCTCCAGCCCCGGAGGCGCCTCTGCTTTTTAGAAGAGGCAAAGACAAGGTGACCGTCGTTCCCTTCCCCAGTTGACTCTGAATTTGCACGTTTCCACCGTGGTTTTGCGCCACCTTCTTAACATAGGGAAGTCCCAGTCCCAGCCCCTCGACTTGCCCTGTAAAATAGGCCTCGATCTGATGAAAGCGGTCGAAAACCTTGTCCATGTCCTCCGGAGGAATTCCCGGTCCTGAATCGGCGACGGAAAAAAGAGCGGAGGACGCGTCCTCCTTTAATTCGACCGCGACTGTTTTTGACGCGGGCGCGGAAAACTTGACGGCGTTTTCAATGAGATTGGCCATCGCGTTTTTTATTTGGAGTGGATTGGCCAAGACCGGGGATAATGAATCTTTTTTGACGGACACGGAAAAATCGTGTTTTTTGACGAAAGACTCGGTTTCCCTCAAGGCTTCATCGAGAATGCGGGCCAAGGGCGTCGGCTCGAAATGAACGGTGTCTTCGGGGCTCTCAAGAGAGACGTAGCGCAAAAGCTTGTCGACTAAATTCGCCAATTTTTGTCCTTGCTGGCGAATGGAATCCAAAAACGGCTCCGCCGTCGGGCGCGGGTTTTCCTTGAATTCGCCCGTCAATAGGTCGGTAAAGCCCAAGATCGAGGACAGGGGAGTCTTGAGCTTGTGGGAGATAAAAGAAAGAAAGGTTCTCTTGATGGCTTCTTGTCTCCGCGATTCCGTCTCATCGCGGAACACATAAAGAAAAACGGATTTTTCTTTGGAGGAGGAGGAGTTGTTATTTTTAATCGGAGTCGCGATTCCACCCAGAATCAAGGGTTTTATTTCACGTCTCTCGGCGCTAAAGTGGACCGGCCCCGCGGCCAGGCGCCTTGAAATTTCAGGCCAAGATGGAAACATCGTCCATTGGCCGAAAACCTCGTTTAGAACTGAACGCCCACCCAAAAATTTATTGGCGGCGCGGTTGGCGATCAAAATATTTCCCGCTTCGTCAGCCAAAACCGCCCCATCGGACATTTCGACGAAAACGATATCCAGCTTTTGGCGCTCTTCTTCCAAACTCGTGAAAAGCCGGGCGTTTTCAAGGGCGACGGCGGCTTGAGAGGCGAGGGCTTCCAAAAGTTCGGCGTCATCTTGGCCGAAGGCCCCGGCCTTTTTGTTGATGACCTCGATGACTCCCAAGAAGCGGTCTTGCCTCATCATTGGAACGGCCAGAATTGAGCGAGTGGAAAAGCCTGAAATTTGGTCCATTTGAGAAGACCAGCGGGAGTCTTGATGCACGTCTGGAATTAAGAGCGGCTTTTTGTCGAATGCAACTGCGCCCGCGATCCCCTGGCCTATTTTAAGGCGTATTTTCGAGGCGTCTTCTTTCTGCCCCAAGGCGATGTCGAAATAAAGCTCCTGCGTTTCCGCATCGAGCAAAAGAAGAGAAGCGCTCTCCGCGTCGGCCACTTCAGCGGAGAGTTTTGTGATCGCGCGGAGAAGATTTCCAATGTCCAGATTTGACGAAAGAAGCCTTCCCGCTTCGAGAACTTTTTTCCAAGACTCTTTGGCGCCCATCCAAGGCTATTATGATACTTTCCAAAGACTTAGTAAAATGAAAAAGGCGCGGACATGGAAAAATCAAACCGATTTTTGCTCTGGGTTTTCTTGGTCGGACTGACCTCGGCCCTCTGTGGAGCGGCGTATCTTTTCATCCTTAACCGGCTGTCCTTGTTGATGGGCCCGCAATCGCCTTTTTTTGGATATTTATCCCATGGACTCATCTTGGTCGCGGTGGGCGTCGCGATCGCGCTTCTGGAGCGCGGGGTTGGGCCCGCAGGCAACGTGGAAATGCTAGTCGACAATATTCATGAAATGGGCGGAAACAAAGAAAGAAAAAATCTTTTGTGCCTAATCCCAACATCGCTAATTTGCATCGCTTCCGGCGGCGCGATGGGGCCGGAAGCGCCCCTGGTTCAAACCACCGGTTCCTTGGGAAGCTGGGTGTCTGATCTCAAGAATTTAGGCGTGTCAGAAAAAAGAACCTTGACGATTACTGGAATGGCGGCGGGGTTTACTGTTTTATTTGGCGCGCCTCTAGGGGCGAGCTTATTTGCTCTTGAAATTTTGCATCGCCGCGGAATGGAATATTACGAGGCTCTTTTGCCCGCGATTTGGGGTTCTTTGTGCGGCTATGTGGCTTATGCGGCTTTGACCCATCTGGATTTGAGTCCCATTTGGTCTTTCCCCTACCCTGCCCAAGCCTTTCAGCTGCGTGATTTTGGTTTTTCCATCTTGTGCGGAATAATCGCCGCCGCAGTTGCGGCGTCGTTTATCTTGTCCAACCGTTTTTTAAGCCGCGCGTTCAAGATTTTTCCACCGCTTGCGCGTGGAGCGACGGGGGGGTTCATTTTGGCGTTGCTTGTTTATTTCTCTCCCTATGCGCTGACTTTTGGCGAGGCTCAAATGAACGCCTTGGCCGCATCCGTTCCGACTGTTTCTTTTCTTCTGATGGCTTTTATCGCCAAATTCTTGGGAACCTCGACTACTTTTTCCTCCGGTTGGAAGGGAGGCTTTATTATTCCGCTTCTTTTTATGGGGCTCTGCCTAGGAAGATTTCTCCATCTGGAGATTCCGCAAAGCCAGGAGATTTTACTCGTTGCGTCCTTGATGGCAGCCTTGAACGCGGGGGTGACGAAGACCCCGCTGGGTTCGGTCTTGGTTGTCACCGAAATGACGGGAATCCGGCTTTTCCCCACAACGGTGCTTGCGGTCATGACGGCGATGCTTTTAACCAGCAGCATCGGCTTGATTGAGTCCCAGCGTCCCCGCGAGAAATAGGGACTGTCCCTATTTGTTTATAAAACGGCTTCGATTTCTTTGGTGAGTTCCTTGGACAGCGGCTCAACTTGGGGGCCGAAACGTCCTATAATGCCGCCGTCACGACCGACCAAAAATTTCGTGAAATTCCAAGGAATGTCTCCGTTGCGCCCCGATTCAGTGGTCAAAAACTCATAAAGGGGGTGGAGTCCTTCGCCCTTGACTTTGATTTTGGCGAACAAGTCAAAACTGACGGAATATTTCGTCCGGCAGAAAGCGGCGATTTCCTGATTGGTCCCCGGCTCTTGAGATCCAAATTCATTGGCGGGAAAAGCTAAAATTTTAAACCCCTTCTCCGCGAATTTTTTATAAAGCTTTTCTAATCCGTCATATTGCGGGGTGTATCCGCAGAGAGAAGCGACATTGACGATTAAAAGAACTTGTCCTTTATAATCGGCCATAGATTTCTTTTGTCCGTCGATTGTATCGAACGCGAATTGATAAATCTTCCCCGCCGCCGCCGTTTTTTCTCCCATAATGCGCCCTCTCATTTCCCTAATTTTTTCCTGCGCCCCAAAAATAAGCCCGCCGATGAAAAGCGCCGCTTTTTGCCCCCAATTGTTTTCCATTTTTTGATTGGAACGGATGAACGCCTCTATTTTATATAATGAAAGGGCCGCTTCGCGCGGCTCGCTTCTATGCGGGCGTGGTTCAATGGTAGAACGGGTCCTTGCCAAGGATCAGACGAGGGTTCGATTCCCTTCGCCCGCTCCAGATTCCCAAAGGCATTTCCTCGACGACAGCGGCGTCTAATCTGTCGTTTTTATTTTCCGGCGGCTGATCCAATTTAGGCGCTGGTGTCCATATGGTGGCTGAATTCAACCTGTAAGTGCAACACCCAAGGTTATGAAGGCCTCGCTGGGTTTTTCTTGAACGCTAAAAAATAGCATTGACGGGACATGATTTTGTGGTATACTACTAATACAACCCCATTCCCTTCGGGGGGTGGGCGCGAAGCCATCCGCAAGGGTGGCTTCTGCTTTTTATGAGAACATTCGTTTACGTGGACGGCTTTAACCTCTACTACCGCGCCTTGCGCAATACGCCCTACCGGTGGCTTGACCTCTCCAAACTCGCGCAAATTCTGTTGCCCAAGCATCAAATCCACAGGATTCGCTACTATACGGCCCGCGTTACCGCTCGCCCCGGCGATCCTGATCAGCCGACCAGACAGCAGTTCTATCTGCGGGCCTTGGCGACGATTCCCAACCTTTCCATCACCTACGGCCAATTCCTAACGCATAAAAAGAAAATGACTTTAGCCTCCGATCCGGCTAAAACCATCGAGGTGCTCAAGACGGATGAAAAAGGCTCCGATGTGAATTTAGCGACCCACTTGATCTACGAGGCCATGCGTGATGAGTTTGACGCGGCCGTCGTCGTCTCGAACGATTCAGACCTAGCGGAACCCATTCGTATCGTTACTCAGGAGGTTCACAGGAAAGTAGGCATCCTGACTCCGGCCAGAATCCCGACACGTGAATTGCTTAAATATTGCACCTTCTATAAGCCGATACGAAACGCCGTGCTGGCGGCCAGCCAATTTCCTCTGGAACTTGAGGACGCTCATGGCAAGTTCCGCAAGCCGGACTCCTGGTAGATTCTTGGTGTCTATCCGGTGTCCATAACAGTCTAATTCCAGCAAAGAGGCGGGCTTGTGATTATCGCATTTCCCGACGGCGGTCATAAACCGTCAGAATCGGTCAAAGTTTAGATTTCCCCTCGCCCGCTGGGGCATCTTCAAGGCCGGTTCAGGTGCGCTCGATCTCGATTCCGAATTCCCCGTCCTCTTCGTGGACGTGAAGCGTCAGCGCCCGGCAACAGACCTGGCAGTCCTCGTCTCAAGGGATGTTCCCCTCGGGGCATGGGGGTTTGGATTCCGCCCTTTTTTTCCAGTCTTCGATAAGGGATACGATTTCTGGACGGGATGTCTCTGCAAAGTCCTCCGCATTGAGCCCATGATTCTCCTTGGCATCAACGTCGGCCCCAGCTTGGAGAAGAAGGGAGATCACGTTTGCATGACCTTTGCCAGCCGCCCAGATCAGCGCGGTGAACCCCTTCATGTTCTTGGCATTGACATCGGCCCCGGCCTTGAGAAGAAGGGGGATCACGTTCACATGACCATTATTAGCCGCCCACATCAGCGCGGTGGACCCACCCACGGTCCTAGCATTGACATCTGCCCCGGCCTGGAGAAGAGGGGGGATCATGTCCGCATGACCATCGTGGGCCGCCCACATCAGTGCGGTGTTCCCATCATTATCCCCGGCATTGACGTCAGCCCCAGCCTTGAGAAGAAGGGGGATCACGTTCGCATAACCACTGTGAGCCGCATTCATCAGCCCGGTGTCCCCATCCTTGTCACTGGTATTGACATCGGCCCCGGCCGCAAGAAGAAGGGGGATCGCGTTCGCATGACTCTGGGCAGCCGCATATATCAGTGCAGTCCTCCCACTCTTGTTCCCGGCATTGACGTCAGCCCCAGCCTTGAGAAGAAGGGAGATCGTGTCCGCATCACCACCCAACGCCGCCCACATCAGCGCGGTTAACCTATTATTGTCCCTGGCATTGACATCAGCTCCGGCCTTGAGAAGAGGGCGGATCACGTTCGCATAACCACTGTGAGCCGCCAACATCAGCGCGGTGGCCCCCTCCTCGCCCCTGGCATTGACGTTGGCCCCAGCCTTGAGAAGAAGGGAGATCACGTTCGCATGACCATTGTCAAGCGCGAACATCAGCGTGGTGTACCCATCATCGCTCTTGGCATTGACATCGGCCCCGGCCTGGAGAAGAAGGGGGATCACGCTCGCATGACCATTGCTAAGCGCACGCATCAGCGCGGTGAGCCCAAGCTCGCCCTTAGCATTGACGTTGGCCCCAGCTTGGAGAAGAAGGCGGACCACGTTCGCATGACCATCCGCAGCCGCATACATCAGTGCGGTGTCCCCACCCACGCCCCTGGCATTGACGTTGGCCCCAGCCTTGAGAAGAATGGGGATCACGTTCGCATGACCACTATCAACCGCCCATATCAGCGCGGTCCACCCAACCTTGTTCCCGGCATTGACATCGGCTCCGGCCTGGAGAAGAATGGAAATCACGTTCGCTTGACCTTGTTGAGCCGCATTCATCAGCGCGGTGGTCCCGTTCTCATCCTTAGCGTTGACGTCCGCGCCTTTTTCTATGAGGGTCAGAATTTTCCCGACGTTTTCCTCCTTACAGGCATCGATGAAACTTTGATCTGCTCGTTTTTCCATTTGCTCTAACCCCCTCGTCCGTTCTGAGATTTTTTCTGAACTACCAAGACAAATCGCTCAAGGATTAATCTCATTGGAGAAACCGATACAACTTACTATATTTTTCCAACTGCCTTCTTCTTTCTCGATAATTTCGATGTCTTTCCACGGCATTGGGATTGTAAGGATTCCAATTATCCCGAACCTTCTTAATGCGATAATTCTCCGCCGCTGTTTTAAAGATTGGAATCCCTGCTATGGAAGACGCTCCATTCTCAAAACTCCGTCTAATGAATTCACGGGATTCTTTTTTGGGGAGAGTCGCGTATTGAATGACAACTTGGCCGTTTTTCTCTTTTCGCAATTCGGCTAATTGTTCTTTGATGGAGGATATCTCGCTGTGCAACCTCGCGATAGAACCTGTTTGAGAACTTGTATGCGGCTTTTCAGAGGTTTTTATCGTTATTAACTCTGCTGATGCCGAACCGGCAGTCACTAATAAAAACAGAATCCAATTTTTTGACATGTGATTATCCCCCCTACGCTTAATCATTATTTCCTTTTAGAAATTGCTGAAGCCGCCATCGCCAAGAAAACTCCAATAAAAAACCACTTTATTATGAAAAAAAATACTTTAAAGATACCGCCCAAGACGCTAAGCGTAGTATCCCCAGCCTTACTCCATTCTGACGCTTGAGAAGAGTTTTTCCTTAACTTCGTTTCCGGCATCTCCACGGCTTCCATTCTTTGAGACATCGTCGTCTGGCAGCTTGGGATAAAAAACTTCATGTTTGCTTCTTGATGAGCTTTGAGTTCTGCCCTTATTTTACTGCTGCAATTCAAGATATTGATGTTGTTATCAATATTATCCGTATCAATCTCCGCCTCCACGTTATTATCCCAATCCTGCTCAAGGGCCTCATTAAAATTCATAAACCACCCCCTATTTCATCCCCAACTCTCCCAATAGATTGCCAACAATGATCCCGGAATCGGATTTCCAGTTCTCGATCCTAGGGTCTGCTTGATGCCCTAAAATTCTCCTTCCTTGGTAAAAAGTCAAGCTTTTTTGAATTCCACGATTTAATCGTGTCGTGGCAACTCTCGCGAGCCGGCAATACCTTAAAAACAACGCGACTTGTCTTAAGGTAAGTGGAAAAAGACTCATGTTAATATCTTTTTCAAAGGCCGCGACTGTCTTTTTAACGTCTTCCAACAACATTTCCCGTTCTCTATGCCGGAACATCGCGATTTTCCTTGTGTTAGGTGACATCATTATCTTAACCCCCTTTTATCCCCAAGCGTTATACTTGCTGTTGATATATCTTGAAAAATCACTTTCTTTGGAAAGAAGCCTGCTCTTATCCTCAAAGTAATAATCGTTATAACGATCCAAATTAATCGTATTTTCTTCGGTGACTATTCCAATTTCCTTGGCTTGGCGTATAATAAGCCCCCATTTTTCTTTTGAGAGAGTTATCCTTTTGGATATAAAATCCTGGATATACTCGCCCGCGTCTACACCTTCTTCATGCTTTAAACAGGACACCGCGCTATTAAAAGCCATAATAAAGAGAGACCAATCTTTCCAAATCTTAAAGGTATACGATGACTTTGTGTAACCGCTTGGTCTTCCGTAAATCATGCCTCTGTCCGGCTTTTCCATCTTTTCTAACTCCTCCAAGCCTTCAACCCGAGTCATTCTAAACTCTGGAGTAGGCGCCGCCTTTATACTGACGGTTTTAGGAGGAACGCAGGTCTGCACGTGGAATAATCCCTCGCCTTCCGGGGATTTTACCCACGCGGACCCTATCGCTTCGGAATCCGTATTATCAGGGCATTCCCCCAGTATGGACATATAATCTGTATTCGTAGGAAGCCTAAAAGCTATCCTCGTTGGAAAATTAACTTTTATGGAATTTGATACCGCCGCAACCGTGGGACGCTGCGTCGCCACTATTAAATGAATCCCAGCCGCTCTCGCCAATTGACCAAGGCGAGTAACGCAACTCTCAATCATAGCCCCATCCCCACAGCTTAATAATTCCGCGAATTCATCAATAATAACGACTATCCTCGGCATCTTCTTCCCAGATTGGATATATTGATGAATATTCAAATATCCCTCTTTTCCAAAAATGGATAATCGCTGCTTCATTTCGACGATGAGAAGCCCCAATATTTTTACGCAGTCTACAGCGGATTTAACAACGCTATACGGGGCGATTGGATTATATAGGAAGGCATCATTAGCATAACAGGTGAAATCAACGCCTTTTGGGTCCATGAGAACAATCCGAACTTCGTTCGCGGTATTGGCCCTTCTTAACGCCTCGATCACGCACTTAATGTAAGAAGATTTTCCAGAACCGGAGCTCCCCGCGATAAGCAAATGCGTGGTCTTAAGAAAATCAAAGAACCTTAATTTTCCAAACGCATCCATCCCAACCGGAATTGATAATGATGAAAAACCCTCCGGCACGGATTTTATTACGTCCTCAAATAACAAAGAGATGGGGGCATGGGACCGAAGCTCAAATCCGATCAAGCCTCGCTTATACGGAACATGGAGGCGGATATCGCATCCAATAGCGACGGAGATATCCAGCAGTCTTGATTTTAAAGAAGAGACTCTTAATGCGGGAGAAACCGCTAATTCGTGAATCTCTGAATTAAGCGTTTTAACGATGCCGCTGGATTTTAAATCAAACCCATAAGACTTTAGAACCTCTTCCAAGTCTTTCCCAAGCATAACCTTACCCCCCTTATAGAAGTTTAAGCTCTGGACTTTCGTTTTAACGCTTTGTTTATTGCATCAACCGAGCAAGGGTGCAGAACCAACATCTCGGTTGCTTAGGCCAGTGTAGCCATAAGTTAAACTAAAAAACACCCAGCGTTACTACGCTACAAAAGTGGTGGGTAATGGCCGAAATACGCAACTTCTTCAACCATCCGCTTTATCCGTGAAATATCTTTTATCAATTCCTCAACACAACCTCACCCCAGGATTATAGACCCCATCTTGAACTTTTTCAAGGGGGCGAAAAATTTGCGCAACGGAAGGGTTATGAGTTAAACTAAAAAATCGCTCGGCCGGGGTGGGTCCAGGTAGGTGGGACGCGACAGGCGGAACAAAGCCGACAATGGGAGGGAACCTAAGTGCATTATATTGACGACAATCTTGTGGAAGGCGAGTCCGTTATTTTTCAAACAACACTCCACTGGATAACCGCGTGTTTGCCGCTTATCGGCAGTCTGTTTTTTTGGCTCTGCGCTTGGCTCGAAATCGGTCTCAATGAGGGCTATCCTGCACTGGGCTACTTTCTAATGGGGGGCCTAATTGCCTCAGCGCCCTTCATTGCAATATCTACTTCGGAATTTGGAATTGCGACGCAAAGGGTGATGATTAAGGTCGGGCTCCTTCAGACGCATACTCTTGAGATATTCCTGTCCAAGGTGGAGTCCATATCCGTGGACCAAACGATTGTCGGATGACTTTTAGGATATGGGACACTGGTGGTCAAAGGGACTGGCGGAACAGCAGAGCCGTTCCCATGAGTAAAAGATGCTTTTGAATTCCGCAAGAAAGTGCAAGAGCAAATTGCAAGGACGAAAACAGAAAAATGAAGCTCTCAAAAAAGTTTTCTCCTCCGGGAACTCCCAGATTGCGAAGATGAGTGTGAGATGAATGAATCAAAGGAGAAAAAACGAATGCCGACCTATAAAACATACACGTGCTACCAGTCCCCCATGGGACCGCACACTGTCTCTGTGCCCGAATGGCAAGAGCCGCCGGATGATATATGTCCGGAGACTGGCATCAAGAGACACAAATGGGTCATTGCCACCAATGCTCGCTCGGGAACCTGGAACTGTGGCGAATGCGCTAAGCCAATAGGAGTAAATGATTGCGTCCTCTGTGAGAATGGTTGCGGACAAAAATTCCACAAAACTTGCTTCGAAAAGCACAATCGAGGGGCGCATTCCGGGCAAGCGTAAAGGGTTTGAGACAATAGTATGAACATAAAATCGGTTGCGCATCTATTTGAGTCCTCAGGCACTGCTTTAGGTGCCGTAAAGGATTTGCAATGGAATGAGGGCCAACAAAAATTTGTGAAGGTCCAGAGCATAGGCGGCGCAGTGGAACTAGTGCCCGGATTCCAAGAAAGCGGCGAAATTACTTTCTACATCAACAAACCTCTCAGCGTAGCAAAAACGTATCGGCTCAAAATGCTTAGCAAGGCCATTCCAATTAAAATAACGCACGTGGAAGGTCCCGGTGGGGATGGATTCTATTTTGTCCGTGCCAGTCAAATGCAGGCGTAGCCCATGGGCTGTTGCGTGGAATGTTTGGCGGCCTCTTGGTGGTGGATTTTTGGGGTGGCATTCAGCGCCTTTTGGAGCATTCGTAGCTGCTGTCTCTTTACGAAAGAATATCGAGATTGTGAAAAATTTTGGTGGGGTAGCTACCAATTCATTCTCAATTTTTCTTGCTCCTTTGCTGGCTGGATATGCCTTCATATTCTGGAATTACGTTTCATGTCTGTGGGTCATGTCAATCAACTTAGCTGGGCAGACTTCGCTCTGTTTTTGCTTGCCCTGCTTGGCGTTACCGGATCGCTACCACAGTTTTTAGTCAAGTTGCCGGAGGCCATTGTCAAGGCGACCAAGAGCTGAACGAAGAAATGAGGAGAACTATGCCAAGAACAAGAAGAGGGACACCACTGATCCGGAGAAAGATAGTTGAACACGTAGCCTATCCGGAATGCAAGACGGAATTAGCCGTCAGCATCAGAGTATTGAGACGCAGGTAGCCGCGCCGCGAAGTTGCCGGAGGCTGAATACGGCCTTCAGTCAGATGAAACTTGGAGCGCACCGTGGAATCACCCCTTTCGCTTTCTTCCCTCTTGTCTTGTGATGCCGAACATACATCTCTCTCATGTATTCCCACCTCGCATTGGGACTCATCAAAATGACCTCCCGGATCCAAAAAGAAACCTTCAGGAAGCATTATACCTCGCCCTTTTTTCGGTAACATTTTCAAATGAGTTGACACGACGACATGATTTTGTGGCATACTAATTACACAACCCCCAACCCTAGTGGAAGGGGTGCGAGGCCGCTCGAAAGGACGGCTTCTGCATTTTATGAGAACATACGTTACGCAGACGGTCGCAAAGACTCTTGCTTTTTTTGATACAACGAATCATCATTAGGGGAGATAAGATGACCCATCAAGAGATTTATGAGAAGGAGTATGGCGAAAAAGGTTGGGAGAAGCTCAATTCTAGGATTAAGAAAATCTTCAAGCGTATTGATTCTTTGCCGTCTTTAAGCGACAAACAAGTTAATTGATTTCGTGGGCATTGACAATCTTTATAATCTGTCTTATACTGAAGTGTATTCGACAAGGGGATGTTAACATGAGTAGCAAAAAATTCTTGATTAGCGCGATGGGTAGAAAGAATTATCTCAACCTGTCGAAAAGCTTCAGAGAAAATATCGATCTCTTAGACAAGCTCCCACCGACCGCCAAGCCGGTCACATTGAAGCAGATCGAAAACGCCCTGAAATAGCGCTATACAAGAGCGATGGGCCAATACTGTTACTTGTTTGATGCAAGTGCCTTGGTTGCGCTGTTGCTCAAGAATCCCGATGGCGATGTGAAAATTGCCAAAGGGAAAATTTTAAAATTGCTTGCCAATGGGCGCAAGAATGAAAATTCGCTGTTTTTCGTTCCAAATATTTGTATGGCCGAGGTATCTTCGGCTTTGGCCAAAATTTTTCTAGCAGACGGCTATACAGAACAAAGAGAGAACTCGTATCGACAGCATGTTGAATTTCTTCTGGAGTGGGTTTCATCGAAGAAAAGGCATGTAATACAAACCTACGCTCTCAAACGCTCACATCTTGTCGATATCGAACATATTTTTATTGCCGACCGGAAGTTGCCTGGGAGAAAAGGGAACCCGCTGAGTGGGCATGATGGCATCATAATTGCCATGGGGCGTGTCCTTGGAAGAACATATGGGAACGGGAACGTAATAATTTTAACTCTTGACGGAAGAATGGCTGACGTTTGCGTCCATAACCGGGATTTTTTCCCCCATGCCATAGACCTTGCCAGACAAGAAATTCCTGGCGCCTAGAAGTTTTGCGTTGATTGCCGCCGCTCGTATGTCTGAGTGGTGTCTATCCGGTGTCCATAACAGTCTAATTCCAGCAAAGAGGCGGGCTTGTGATTATCGCATTTCCCGACGGCGGTCATAAACCGTCAGAATCGGTCAAAGTTTAGATTTCCCCTCGCCCGCTGGGGCATCTTCAAGGCCGGTTCAGGTGCGCTCGATCTCGATTCCGAATTCCCCGTCCTCTTCGTGGACGTGAAGCGTCAGCGCCCGGCAACAGACCTGGCAGTCCTCGTAGAGAATTTGGCCCGCGTCATCGGATGAAACCTTGATCTCGAAGCTTTCGTCGCAGTAGGGGCATTCAACCAATACGTCTTGCTCCAAGACCTCGTCTCCGGATTGAGTGGATATTTCTTCGAGGACGGATTCGAGAACCTGTCCGTTTGAATAGGCGGGGGCTTCCGGCTGAGATTTTTGCCGCTCCTTTTTTACGTGGCCTGCGGTTTTAGTTTTGCTTTTCATCTCTTCACCTCTTAGACTTTCTTCTTTTTCAAAATATAATGCACGAACTCATTTTGCGCAAGACCCAGAAAGGACCTAGTGTAGCGTTCCGAAAATAACTGGACAATGGAAGGCCTAGATTTGAGGGCAGTTCGAGGCGCGACGAGGACGCAGGCCGAGGCCTGTAACCGAGGAGCAACGAAGAAATACCCCGAAGATAGGCCTTCCCTTCGGGTTGGGCTATTTTGCCCAGCTTCTATGTTGCTCGGCGCTTACATAGCTCAAGCTATGCTCGCTTCTCGCGCCTTGAATCTGGCCAAACTAGCCCCAACCATTGTCCAGTTATTTTCGGAACGCTACACTAGATAAAATGATAATATCGGCAAGGAGGGGGAAATTTTATGTCAAAATCCAAGGATAGTTTTAAAGCCGCGTCAATTCTCGACGTCGACGGAAAAAAATATCATTATTACGCTCTTGATGCCTTGTCCCGACAGGGCTTTGATTTATCAAGGCTCCCATTTTCCTTGAAAGTATTTTTGGAGAATCTCTTGAGGTTTGAGGACGGGCAAAACGTCAAGGCTTCCGATATCGAGGCCTTGGCCTCGTGGACAAAAAAATCCGCGTCCGGGCGCGAGGCGTTTTTTATGCCCGCCCGCGTCTTAATGCAGGATTTTACCGGCGTTCCGGCGGTGGTGGACTTGGCTGCGATGCGGGACGCGGTCAAAATGCGCGGCGGGGACCCGCAGGCGATTAACCCCTCGATTCCGGTCGATTTGGTCATTGACCACTCGGTCCAGGTTGATTTTTTTGGAACTGCAGATTCTCTGGCTAAAAACGCGGAGATTGAATTTTCGCGCAACCAGGAGCGCTACGCTTTCCTTAAATGGGGGCAAAAGGCGTTTCGTAATTTCCGCGTTGTTCCGCCGGAGACCGGCATCTGCCATCAAGTCAATTTGGAATATTTGGCGAAGGTCGTCTGGTCTCAAGAAATCGAAGAGAAAACCTGGGTTTATCCCGACACCTTGGTCGGCACCGATTCCCACACGACGATGATTAACGGGCTCGGCGTTTTAGGTTGGGGAGTGGGCGGAATCGAGGCCGAGGCGGCGATGTTGGGACAATCCTTGTCCATGTTGATTCCCGAGGTTGTCGGCTTTAAGCTTACCGGGCGCTTGCCAGCCGGGTCCACCGCTACCGACGCGGTTTTGACCGTCACCGAGATGCTGCGAAAAAAAGGCGTGGTCGGGAAGTTCGTCGAATTTTACGGCCCGGGGCTTTCTTCTCTTCCGGTCGCCGACCGCGCGACCTTGGCCAACATGGCGCCGGAATACGGCGCGACCGCAGGCTTTTTCCCGGTTGATAGCCAGACGCTTAAATATCTTCATTTAACCGGGCGTGCGGAAAAAGAAATCGGCTTGGTTGAGGCCTATTGCAAAAAACAGGGCCTTTTTAGGGAAGACTCTTCTCTGGAACCGCATTTTTCAAGCTCTCTCTCGCTTGATTTGGGGACCGTCGAGCCTTCCGTCGCCGGGCCCAAGCGTCCGCAGGACCGCGTGGTTTTATCCGAGGTCAAGAAATCTTGGAAGGCGGCCTTGGAGGTTCTGGTTAAGGAAAAAGACAAAAAGGGAAACTTGCCCGCTCCCATGGGAACCACAGTTGAGGTTAAAGTGGGCGGGGAAACGGCGTCTCTCTCGCATGGTTCGGTCGCTATAGCGGCGATCACCTCCTGCACGAATACGTCAAACCCCGCCGTTCTTGTCGCCGCCGGGCTTCTCGCTAAAAAAGCCGTGGAGAAGGGCCTAAAAGTCAAACCTTGGGTCAAGACAAGCCTGGCCCCGGGGTCAAAAGCCGTTGCGGAATATCTTAGAGCTTCCGGGCTTTCAAAATATTTGGACGAACTCGGCTTTCAACTGGTGGGCTACGGCTGCACAACCTGCATTGGAAATTCGGGTCCCCTTCCCGAACCCGTGGCCCAGGCCGTTTCGGACAAAAATTTGATTGTCGCGGCGGTTTTATCCGGAAACCGGAATTTCGAGGGGCGCGTCAACGCCTTGGTCAAGGCCAATTATTTAGCCTCGCCGCCCTTGGTCATCGCCTATGCCTTGGCCGGAAATATCGAGATGGATTTAAAATCCGATCCCTTGGGAAAAGACGCCAAGGGCGCGCCGGTCTATCTCAAGGACATTTGGCCGACGCACGAGGAAGTTTCAAAAATCATATCGGATTTCGTCCACCGGGAACTTTTCGTTAAAACCTACGCCGATGTTTTTTCCGGAGGAAAAAATTGGCGCTCGATTGAGGTTTCAAAGGGGGACGTCTACGACTGGGCGATGAGTTCGACCTACATCCGCAAGGCCCCTTATTTCGATCATTCCGAAAGCCGGGACGGAAAAGATGTCGCCGGCGCTCGGGCGCTGGCGGTTTTCGGCGATTCCATTACCACCGACCATATCTCCCCAGCCGGGTCTTTCCCGAAAGATTCTCCTGCGGGAAAATACCTGCTTGAGCGCGGTGTTGATTTTAGGGATTTCAACTCGTACGGTTCTCGGCGCGGCAACCACGATCTGATGACGCGGGGCGCTTTCGCCAACACCCGCATTAAAAACCTGATGCTCGACATCTCCGGCGGATATTCCTTGGTTCTGCCCGAGAAAAAACAGACGACCATTTTCGAGGCCGCCGAGGAATATCTCAAGCGGAAGGTTCCGCTCATTATTTTGGCCGGAAAAGAATACGGCTCCGGCTCCAGCCGCGACTGGGCGGGAAAAGGCCCGGCCCTTTTAGGGATAAAGGCCGTCATCGCCCAAAGTTTTGAGCGCATTCATCGCTCGAACTTGGTCGGCATGGGCATTCTGCCGCTGGAATTTTTGCCGGGCCAAAACGTCCAGTCCTTGGGCCTGACCGGCTTTGAGACCTTTTCCATTGAAGGCATCAAGGCGTTGAGCCCCAAGAAAGAGTTACGGGTCGCGGCCAAAAAAGAAGACGGAAAGACGACCGAGTTTAATGTCCTGGCCCGCATTGATACCGCAGTTGAGCTTAAGTATTGGAAGTTCGGCGGCATCTTGCCGTATGTCCTTGAGCAAATTCTTGCCCAGGGCCAAAAGGAAGCCGTGGGGGCGTAGCCGGGACAATCCTGGAGCCCGAAAGCGCGCGGCTAAATTTGTCCATATTATTCTGTCACGGAGACTAATGGCCCTTCCTTCCTTCGCCGCAATTGATTTCGAGACCGCCAATCCCTCGCGCGCAAGCGCCTGCGCGGTGGCGGTGGTCCGCGTGAAAAACGGGCTTATCAGCGGCCAAAAAATCCAGATTCTAAAACCCGCAGACGCAGATTTCGCGTTTACCTACATTCATGGAATCACCCCGGAAATGACGGCTCGACAACCGACTTTCGGGGATTACTGGCCGGAACTTAAAAAACAGTTGGACGGGGTTGATTTTTTGGCCGCGCACAATGCGTCTTTTGATTCTTCCGTCCTGAAGGCCTGCTGCGGGGAGGCCGGGGTGGATTGTCCCGAATATTTATTTCGCTGCACGGTTAAGGAATCTCGCCGCGCTTGGGGACTCTACCCGACCAAACTTCCCGATGTCTGCCGTCATTTGGGGATTTCTCTTAACCATCATGACGCTCTTTCCGACGCGATGGCCTGCGCTCAAATTATGATTGAAATTTTAAAATCGCCTGCGGGGCCGGGCAGCGTTTAATTTTAAAAATTATTTTTGAAGAACGAAGTTCTCAAAGCCAAGGGCAAAACCCGTTTTATATCTTTCCCATTATTTTAAGCGCTTTCGCGCGGACTACTACGAGCGATTGCAGGCTGTGCGCGATCAGGGCGATTGGGAGGGGTGGCTTCGCTTTTTCTTGACCGGGGTCGCGACCATTCGCAGATTTCGCTTTGAACCTTTCTTGCGCTTATTTGAAGACGGACGCGCAAAATGAGCGACAGTGATAAACTCAAAAAGGCGGGCTAGGGGTTCTAAGAAGCTGATGCCCTTCGTTGTTCCAGCGGGGTTTGCCGCCAATGCGGAACTGGGAGCGCCTCATACGTTAAAGAACTGAAGGGACGACTGGAACTTCACTTCTTGCCGGGGTACGCGCCGGAACTCAACCCTGACGAATTCGTGTGGAACTACGTCAAGAACGAAGGCGTCAGCAAGAAGCCGTTGAAGCGCAACGAGTCGCTTCGGCGGCGTGTCGAAAGCGATCTCGCTGGCATCAAGCGTCGGCCCGCGCTGGTACGATCATTCTTCGGAGCGCCAAGTGTATCCTATACCAAGGACTGATTAGTAACAACCTCAGCCGTATTTGTATTTTACGCCCATGCCGCCTTCGGGCCAATCACAGACGACATTATCAAAAGGGCACAGCATCCGGCATCCGCCGCACTCAATGCAGTTCTCGTAGTTGACGATGATTGAATTTTTTTCTCCGTGCCATTCGTAAACCTTGGCTGGACAAACCGTGACACAGGTTTTATCCTTGCACTGGGTGACGCAGGGGGAATCGGAGGAAGAGTCTTTTAGCTGAATGTGAGGGGTTGGCGATTTTTTCCACTCAAGAGTTCCGAGCTTGGTTTCGGTCGTTTCCTTGATGGCGGTGGCGAGTTTATTTTCTTCCATTAGATTCCAACCTTTCTGAGCGGCCACAGATCCTTGGCGATTCTAAAAAACCCGCGTTTCCCCACGAGTTTAAGCGCCTCTTTTAAATGGCCCTTTTTGGGCTGGCCGTCGGCGGAAAAACGCAGATGCGCCAAATCGCAGGCCAGTTTCGGATAGAATTCCAGGAAGCCCTGGCTTTTTTCAACCGCGTCTTCTAAATCCTTGACCTCTTCCATATCCTGGAGAACGTAGCTTTTCTTGAGCTTTTGAACGTAGGTAGAAAGAGAATTCTTGGAAAAATCATTTTTTTTCTTGGCTTCGATGACGGTTTCTCCCGCCAGTTTGCCTGAGGTCATCGCAAGATTAGATCCTTCCCGGTAGGCGGGGTTGGTCATCTGAGCCGCGTCTCCGGCGACTAAAAACCCGTCTGCGGCTAGGGGGGGCATGGATTTCAGCCCACCTTCGGGGATCAAATGGGCGGAATACTCGAGAGTTTTTCCGCCGGAAATCAGCTTTTTAATCAAAGGATGGGTTTTAACATACTCGAGATGATCGGACGGGCGGATGTTTTTCTTTTGATAATCCGAAAATTTGCATCCAACGCCGAGGGAAAGGCTTTCTTTATTGGTGTAGAGAAAAACGTATCCCATCATGCCGAGAGTCGTGGCCCCGAACATTTCCATGGTTGAGCCCTCGCCAGCGTTCAGCTGAAAGCGGTCTTCGATAATCTTGGGGTCGAGCGCGATGACTTCCTTGGCGCCCAAGGCAACTTCTGCGGGCTTGAGTTCATCGATAAAGCCCGCTTTTTGGGCGATGATTGAATTAACGCCGTCAGCCGCGATGACAACCGAGGCCCGAAGCTCGTCTCCCTCGGAGGTCTTGATGCCGACGATTTTCCCGTTTTCCTTGATTACGTCTTTGACGGTGACGCCGCAGAAAACCTCGGCTCCCGCTTCTTCCGCTTTTTGAGCGTACCAGCGGTCGAATTTTACGCGGATGATGGTGTAGCAGTTAGGGATACCCTCAAGAAATTTAAGCGAGCGATAAGCCGTCGTGACCCAGGAATCCTCGGTCGTGATGCATATCTTCTGCTCAACGACCGGACGCTCGACCGGAGCATTTTCTTCTTTCCAAAAATTGGGAACAATTTCATGGAGCATCTTGGAATAAAGAACGGCGCCTTGGACGTTCTTGGCTCCGGGATATTCTCCCCGTTCCAGGACGACGACTTTAAGACCCGCGCGGGCCATCGTGATCGCCGAAGAAAGGCCGGCCGGGCCGGCTCCGACTACGAGCGCATCATATTCGTCGGCCATGGCTATGGCGTCGCTTGTCCGACCGCTTTTTGAGCTTGAGAAACCAGTGCGTCAACATCGCAAGGCTTGGTCATGAAGGAAACGACTTGGGGAAACTTCTGAAAGAGGGGCTTTGAAGGCTCAAGGGCGGTTAAAATGATGACTGGGAGCGTTTTAGTTTCGGGGTTTTCCGCGATTTGTTGTCCCAAGGAATATCCATCGATGCCCGGAAGCATCACATCCAAAATGAGAAGATCCGGCTTATGGGTGGAGATGGCGGCGAGGGCTTGCTTGCCGCTGTCACAGGTCGCGGTCTTAAAACCGGCCTTTTCAAGGGCGTAAGAAATCATTTTAAGCATTTCGGGATCATCATCAATAATAAGAACTTTCTTTTCCATATTTCTAAGCTATAAATTACGCATCTAGGCTGTCAATGATGCGCTATAACTACTCATGTCACCCCGACGAAAGTCGGGGTCCAGGTTTCTAACTGGCCGTTTTCCTTCGGAATCTGGAAACGGCGCTTCCTCGCGTTATCGCTCGGTCGGATTCCGGCTTTCGCCGGAATTACGAACCTGAGCAGTTACGATACGCTATACTATGCTGAGCTGAAAAGGGCAAAGGATTATTCCATGAATGATATTAAAGACACAGGCGAAACGTTGGAGGCGGCGGGAAAAATTGTCCAAAATTTCAATGAAACGGCGGCCTTGCCTTCTTACGCGAGAGCCGACATTCTGCAAAAAATTTCGGGGAAGATAGCGGGTTTGTCCGAAGATTTTGCGCGCCTCATCTGCGAAGAAGTCAAAAAACCCATAAAAGAATCGCGGCGAGAGGTCGCGCGCGCGGTTTTCACTTTTAATTGGGCGGCCGAGGAAGCGAAACGTTTCGGCGGAGAAGTGTTGCCGCTGGATTTAGACGCGTCCAGCGCCGGGCGTTTGGCTTTAACCCGTCGTTTCCCTCGGGGGCCGGCGCTCTTGATCTCTCCTTTTAATTTTCCGCTCAATCTTGTCGCCCATAAGGTGGCGCCGGCGATTGCCTTAGGAATTCCTTTTGTTCTTAAACCCGCTCCTCAGGCTCCCAAAACCGCTCAAAAATTAATGAAAATTATTTTTGAATCGGACTGGCCCAAGGGCGCCGCTGCGGCGCTGCCCTGCTCAAATGAAGTGGCGGAGAAACTGGTCCAGAGCGATTTGTTTTCCATTCTTTCCTTTACCGGAAGCGCCGCAGTCGGATGGAAATTAAAATCCTTGTCCGGAAAAAAACGCGTGGTTTTGGAATTGGGCGGGACCGCTCCTCTTTACATTGATGAAAAAGCCGATTTGGCGTTCGCGGCCAAAAGGACGGCGTGGGGGGCCTTTTATTACAGCGGACAGGTTTGTATTTCCGTCCAGAAAATTTTTGCGGCCGCGCCTTGTTATGAGAGTTTTAAAGAGTTGCTGCTTAAGGAAATAGCGGATTTAAAATTGGGAGATCCGGCGGATGAAAATACCGATATCGGCCCCTTGATTGATAAAAAATCCGAAGAGCGCGTTGAAAATTGGGTTTCGGAAGCGGTCGCGGGGGGCGCGCGGGTTTTATTTGGCGGGAAACGGCTTGATGGAGTTTTTATGCCGACATTAATTGAAAACGCGCCTCAAAGTTGCAAACTGAATTGCGAGGAAGTTTTCGGCCCCGTGGCGACTCTCGAAAAAGTCTCGAATTCCGAAGAGGCGCTTAGGAAAATGTCGGAAGGCGCCTACGGACTTCAGGCAGGAATTTTCACCAACGATTTGAATCTAGCCGTTCAATCTTGGACAACGCTTCCCCATGGGGGCGTGATTATTAACGATATTCCGGCCTTTCGCTCGGATGTAATGCCTTACGGAGGAAACAAGGATTCCGGCTCCGGGAGGGAAGGCGTACGCTATGCGATGGAGGAATATTCGGAACTCAAGACGCTGGTGCTCAACCCTCAATAGGGGTCCTTATTTTTTCCTGTAATCGGCGGGAATTGAGAAATTATTCCCGGCAATGGGCGTGAGTTTAATTGAGGAGACGACCGTCTTCATCGACATCAAGGGCGAAGTTCCATTGGGGTTTGCGGCTTGTACAAGTCCTTGAAGGAGATTCTTAGTTGCGGCGGGGATACCGGCCGGGAGTTGTGAAACGTCGAGGCTTCCCGGGGCGGAGGCCTTTTGGGATTTTTGCCTTGGGAAAGAAGTATACCAATCGCTTTCCATTTCTATCGGGAAACCCGGCAACTCGGACATCTTTTTTCTAAATTCAGCAATCCCCTTGGTGAGCGCCGTTCCGGTCTCCCCGTTATAATGGGTCATGGACTTAAGCATTTCAAGGCCGAGTGGCTGAGCTCCAATTTGGGCGGATTGTCCCCCCGTTTTCCGAAGGTAAAGGGAGTTGAAGGCTTCGATTTCCCGATGGGCTTTCCGTAGGGTTAAAGTCCAGGGCGCGACCCAAAATTTCAGCTTAACCTTGAAAGTGGAAATTTGTTTGTTGGTGGTGTTTTCCAATTTCATGGTAAATGTTGCGTTGTAAAGGCGGGTTTTAAAACCATTAATGGTTTTTCGTATCTTTGAAGGAGTCATCCTAAAAGAAGTTCCTTTCAGTTGGACCGGAATGTGGTCCATATTCGGCGGCTTGGATGGATGGGGAGCCAGAGGCGCTTCGATATAGGTACGGTTTTCCGGGTTCAATATCCATCTTTTTCCTTCATCAAGGCGGATGAGGTCTATCTTGCGTTTAGGCCCTGCCGTTCCACCCATTAAAGCCATCATGGGGCCGGAAAAATTTTGAGAGGAGTCAATGGAAGAGTCGCTCCCTTTGATTTTTTGGACGGTTTCTCCGTTGGTTGCTCCGATTCCCATGAAGCCGCTAGTTTGATATTTCTCGCTGATTTGAACATCGGCCTTTAGAGCTGAGGGAAAAAACAATGTCAAGAAAACCAGAAGGGCGGTGAATGTATTCATGAGTTGGCCGAGTTGTTGAGTTGGCTTTCCAAGGGAGACAAAATAGTCATGCGGTGCCTGGCCCGGCGCCTTCTCCACCAAGAGGCGGGGTCATACCAATGTCCCGGATAGGCGAGATATCTTTGATAAAGCTTTTCCGCGCGGGCCGGATCTTTCGTTTTTTCATAACAAAGTCCGGCCGCTTTGTAGAGGGCAATCGGCGCTTGCCGGCTTTGGGAAAAGGCGTCGGCAAAAGAGACGAGAAAAGAAACCTCGCTGGAAAAGTCCGACAGTTCTCTTGAGGCCTTGATCGCGTTTTCAAAGGCGGATTTCGAAGCGGGAGTATTGGGGTAGAGTTTGATAATTTGTTGGTCGGTTTTAATCGCCAAAGTCCACTGATCCAATTTTGAGAAGAGAGCGCTTAAGGACTCCAAGGAGGATTGAACTTTATCGCTTTGCGGATAATCGGCGATGAGCTTTTGATAGATGCCGATGGCGTTTTTATAATTCCCGATTTTTTTGTAGAGATGCGCGGCCTGGAACTCGGCTTTGGGGGCATAAACGCTTTCCGGATAGGCCGAAAAAATTTCCCGGAAGAAAATAATGGCTTTGCGCCTTTGCGAATCCGCCGCGAGCAATTGCGCCAGGCTCATTAAAATGGCGTCGGATTGTGGATAGCGGGGAAAGCGAACCTCAAATCTCCTAAATTCCCGCGCGGACGCTTTCCTTAAAGAGCCTCCGGTGTATTGTGGAATGTTCTCAAGCAGCGAAGCCAGGCGCTCTTCTTTGCTGGCCCCTTGAGGGGGATTGCTCAAATTTTGCCAATTCGGTTTTAATTTTCGTCCCAATGTTTTTTCCGCCAAGGTTAGGAAACTGGATTGCGCTTCCAGAACTTCGGAAGATTTCGGATATTCGTAGATCAGGCATAAATAATCCAGCAGGGCTTTTTTATTTTGTTTGGCCGCTTGGTGAAAAGAAGCCAATAGCAGCCATGCTTTAGGAGCTTTTGGGAAATTCGGATTCGCGGCGATGAAAAAACTCATGGCATTGGCCAGGGCGGACGCCTCTTTTTTATTTCGTGGAGAGGGCTCGGAACTGAGAAACCTCCATTCCGTTTCCTTGTCGAAAGTCTTGCCGGCGCTTTTCTCTGAGGCGGAAGAGTCTACGCGAAGGCTGGTATGGCTCACGTCCGGGCGTTTCTTGTGCGGTTTTTCTTGCGGAGCGGGTTGAACAGGGGGGGCGCTTGAAGAAGATGGGGAATCCGTCGCCGTCGTTTCTTGTGCGGGCAATAGATGCGGAGTAAAGATAAGTCCGGCTAGGGACAAGATAAAGAGATTTTTGACTCGCTTAAAAGGCAGTTTGTTTGTCATAATATGAATATAGCTTAATTTTCCCCCATTTTAATCAGATTTCCCATCGGCAAAAATAACTTGAGTGTTTTTATCATGTATGCTATACTTATTATATGGCGAATGGAAAACCCGATGTCCTCAACCAGATTACCGAGCGCGAATATCAATACGGCTTTGTTTCTGATATCGAGGCTGATCAAGTTCCCAAAGGCCTTAGCGAAGACGTCATTGGCCTGATTTCGCAAAAGAAAAAAGAGCCGTCTTTCCTTCTTGAATTTCGCTTAAAGGCCTATCGCTATTGGCTGAAAATGAAGGAGCCTCAATGGGCCAACGTCCATTACCCGGCGATCAATTATCAGGATATCGTCTATTATTCAGCGCCGAAACCCAAGAAAAAGCTCGCCAGCATGGATGAGGTGGACCCCGAGATTCGGAAAACCTTTGAAAAACTGGGCATTCCCCTGGAAGAGCAGAAAATGCTCTCCAACGTTGCGGTTGATGCTGTTTTTGACTCGGTTTCGGTCGCGACAACCTTTAAAAAAACCTTATCAGATGCCGGCGTCATCTTTTGCCCTTTTTCGGAAGCCGCAATTGAACATCCCGACTTGGTTGAAAAATATCTGGGTTCGGTCGTTCCTTACACTGACAATTTTTTTGCCGCGCTTAATTCCGCCGTGTTTTCGGATGGCTCTTTCTGCTACATTCCAAAAGGCGTGCGCTGTCCGATGGAGCTTTCAACCTACTTCCGAATCAACGCGAAGGAAACCGGGCAATTCGAACGGACATTGATCGTCGCTGAGGAAGGGGCTTCGGTTTCTTATCTGGAAGGCTGCACCGCCCCGATGCGGGATGAAAACCAGCTTCATGCCGCGATCGTCGAACTCGTCGCCTTGGACAACGCCCAAATCAAATATTCGACCATTCAAAATTGGTATCCCGGCGATAAAAATGGGAAAGGCGGCATTTATAATTTCGTGACCAAACGCGGGAAGTGCCAGGGGAAAAATTCCAAAATTTCTTGGACGCAAGTGGAGACGGGTTCCGCGATTACCTGGAAGTATCCCAGCTGTCTTTTGTTGGGAGATAATTCCGTTGGGGAATTTTATTCGGTGGCCTTGGCCAACCATTATCAGCAAGCCGATACCGGAACGAAGATGATTCATGTCGGAAAAAACACCAAGAGCACGATTATCTCAAAAGGCATCTCCGCCGGACACGGGCAAAACACCTATCGGGGGCTGGTTAAAATTGCCAAGGGAGCTAAATCGAGCCGCAATTATTCCCAATGCGATTCGCTTTTGATGAGCAATCAGTGCGGGGCGCATACCTTCCCAAGTTTGGAAGTGGGAAATACCTCGTCCCAAGTTGAACACGAGGCCACGACTTCAAAAATCGGGGAAGATCAGCTTTTCTATCTTAGAAGCCGGGGTCTCTCGGCTGAAGACGCGGTGGGGCTCATCGTCAATGGCTTTTGCAAGGAAGTTTTTCAAGAGTTGCCGATTGAGTTTGCGGTGGAGGCTCATAAGCTTTTAAGCATCAGTCTTGAAGGCGCGGTGGGATAAGAGGAGAAAATTCATGCTAGAAATTAAAGATTTGTGCGCAAAAATCGGAGATAAACAAATTTTGAAGGGAATTAATCTCACCATCAAACCCGGAGAGGTTCATGCAATCATGGGGCCGAACGGTTCCGGAAAAAGCACCTTGTCCTATATCTTGGCCGGGCGGGAAGGCTATGAGGTGACGGAGGGCCGGGTTCTTTATGAAGGGAAGGATTTGCTTTCAATGCCGACCGAAGTCAGAAGCCGAGAAGGCGTTTTCCTTGCGTTTCAATATCCGGTTGAAATTCACGGGGTGACCAATAAATATTTTCTTAAGGCCGCCGTCAATGCGAAACTTAAACATCAGGGAAAACCTGAAATGAGCGCGGGACAGTTTCTCTCTTTTGTGAAAGAAAAGGCGAAATTTGTCGAGACAGATGAGGCTCTTTTAAGCCGGCAGGTCAACGCCGGTTTTTCCGGTGGAGAGAAAAAAAGAAATGAAATTCTTCAGATGGCGGCCTTGGAGCCTAAATTGGCCATTTTGGATGAGACCGATTCGGGTTTAGACATCGATGCCCTTAAAATCGTCTCTCACGGCATCAATGCGATGAGAAGCCCTCAGAGGTCATTTTTGGTCATCACCCATTATCAGCGCCTTTTGGACTATGTCGTTCCTGATTTTGTCCATGTCTTGTTGGGTGGGCGCATCATTCGTTCCGGCGGCAAGGAATTGGCGCATCAGCTTGAGAAAGAAGGTTATGCGTGGGCCAAGGAAGAATTTGTGGGAGGGAAAGCGTGAAGGAAGCGGTCTTGGAAAAATCTCCGCTTGCGCTTGAGTTTGAGCAATCTTTTCCTCATTTGCCCGCCGGAGATGTCCCGTGGGTTGAGCGCATGAGAAAGCGCTCCTTTGAGCGTTTTGCCCAAACAGGGTTTCCCGATGAGAAAACTCCTGGGTGGAAGTTTTTTCCCGCTTCCAAAATCCAGGAGACCCCTTGGAAGCTCTTTGAGTTTCCTGTAAGCGCCCGGGCTTCGGACTTGAGAAATTCCCCGCTTTTTGCCCAAGAAGATTGTTTGCCGCTTTCATTTTTAAATGGATATTATCTTCCCGATCTCCAGGGTCCTCATTCGGAGGGCTTTGTCGCCGCAAATCTTTCCGCTCTTTTAAAAAATAATCCGGAGCGGTTTGAAAATTTTTGGGGGCATCGCCCAGTTGGCGGCTTGGGGGCTTTTGAGGCTTTAAACGGGGCTTTCTTTCAAGACGGTTCGGCGATCGTTTTGCCGCAGGGATTTATCTCCCCCAAGCCCATTCATCTCTTCTTTTTTAATCGGCCTTCAAATCATGCTTCGATGACGCATCCTCTTAATTTAATCGCGCTGGGGCCTCGCTCTAAGGCGGTCATTGTCCAGGAATATGCCGGAGAAGATGGGGTTTGTTTGACCAATGCAGTGACTGAGATTTTTCTCGATGAGGGCGCACAACTGGATTTGATTGTCATTGAGAGAGAAGGCGCCGGAGCGTTTCATCTGGAGTCCATCGCCGTTCATCAAGCATCTCACAGCCGCTTTTCCGCCTCCTCAGTTTTTATGGGCGAATCTTCTTCCCGCCAAGAGTTGGAAGTCGAACTTGAGGGAGAAAATGCCGAGTGCGCCGTCAACGGTCTTTACCGTTCAAATGGGGATCAAAGTAAAAATATCAAGACCGCTATCACTCATTCAAAGCCGCATACCAGAAGCGTTGAACTCTACAAAGGGATTTTAGACGAACGGGGAAAAGCGGCCTTTGAGGGTTTGATCGCGGTAAAACCCGAGGCGCAAAAAACTGATGCGAGCCTCTACAATAAAAACCTCATTCTTTCGGAAGAGGCCCAAGTTCACACCAGTCCCGAATTTAAAATCGAGGCCGATGATGTTCGCTGCAAGCATGGTTCGGCGATAGGACAAATGGACACAAACGCGCTTTTCTATTTGAAAAGCCGCGGCTTTGGCGATAAAGAGGCGCGGGAAGCCCTTCTCTACGCGTTTCAAAGCGAGATTATCAGCGCTATTCCCGTGGAAGGCATTCGCTTGGCGGTGTTGGACATTCTGTCCAACTGCGTTCCTTACTCGCAAAGCGAGAGCGTGCCGAATCATCTTCAGGAAGGGCGTTATGATTCGGCGAAATCCGGATTGGAGGGGTCTTCCGATGGGCTTTGATGCCTTGGAAATTCGCCGGGATTTCCCGATTCTTTTCCGCCAGGTGCATGGCAAACCCCTCGTTTATTTTGATAACGCGGCGACGACTCAGAAGCCGAAGTCTCTCATTGCCGCCCTAGGTTCTTTCTATGAGAATCATAACGGGAATATCCACCGTGGGGCCCATACCTTGTCGGATGAAGCGACGACCCTTGTGGAAGAAGCGCGCCAAAAAACCGCAGATTTTATCAATGCCCCGAAGCCGGAAACGATTATCTTTACCCGCAATGCGACCGAGGCAATTAACTTAGTCACCCATTCTTGGGGCCGAAAATTTCTTAGGCCTGGAGATGAAATCATTCTCACGGAATTGGAACACCATTCAAATCTAGTTCCTTGGCAGATTCTGGCCAAGGAAAAATCAGTCAAGCTCCGTTTTATTCCGATCGGCGCTGATGGGGATTTGGATTTGGTCGAAGCGAGGAAACTCTTTTCCGAAAAAACCAAACTCGTTTCCTTTACCGCGGCTTCCAATGTTTTGGGAACGCTTCCCCCGGTAGAGGAGATTATTAGCCTAGCGAAAAAAAATGGGGCCAAGACCTTGGTGGACGCCTCTCAATGGACCCCGCATTTTAAAACCGATGTCAGGGCGTGGGACCCGGACTTTCTGGTTTTTTCCGCCCACAAGATGCTGGGACCGACAGGCCTAGGCGTTCTTTATGGACGGGAGAGTTTGCTTGAGGAGATGGACCCTTTTTTGGGCGGCGGAGACATGATTGAGACAGTCGAGCTTGAGACCTTTACTCCGAACGTTTTGCCCGCGAAATTCGAAGCGGGAACCCCGGCGATAGCTGAGGCCGCTGTTTTTCCTGAGGCTTTAAAATATCTATCTAAAATTGGTTTTTCCGCAATTGACGAGCAGGAGCAAACGCTTTTAAAAAGAGCTCTTGAGATTTTAAAAAATGAACCGGAAGTCGATATCTACGGGTCTCTCTTGCCTCAAAACCGCGGCGGGGTGATTTCATTTAATTTAAAAGGTCTTCATCCCCATGATGTGGGAACCGCTTTGGACTTGGAAGGAGTGGCGGTCAGGACCGGACATCATTGTTGCCAGCCGTTGATGCGCCGCCTAGGCGTTGGCGGAACGGTGCGCGCCAGTTTCTATTTTTACAATACGATTGATGAGGTTGAGGTTTTTGGACGGGCGCTTCGAAAAACCATCGCATTTTTTAAGCCCAAATTGAAAACAGCGGGAGCCAAATAATGGAAGGCGACCAAGAACTTAAAGAGCTTTATCAGGATGTTCTGCTTGATTATTCTCAGAGCGGAGTCCATAAAGGGGCAATCGAGGACGCCGACTTCCATTCTCATGGAATCAATCCCGTTTGCGGGGATGAAATCGAGATTACGATGAAAACCGGAAACTCCGGCGGCGTGATTGAAAAAATTCGCTACAGCGGTCATGGTTGCGTCATCAGTCAAGCTTCTTCCGCGATGATGGCGGAATGCTTGGAAGGTAAAACTTCAAAACAGGCCCGCGAGTTGGTTTTGTCTTTTAAGGACATGATGCTTTCCAAAACGCCTCTTGAAGCATTACCCCCGGAACTTTCGGTGATGAAAGCCCTGGAAGGCGTCAGAAAATTTCCTCTTCGCGTGAAATGCGCGACGTTGGCCTGGAATACGATTCAAAAGAGTTTTCCGGAGGAGAGAACCGCGTGAGCGAATTAACGAAGGAAATAACCTTTAAAGAAATCGGGGAAGCCTTGCGCCCGGTTTTTGATCCCGAAATCCATATGAGCATCGTGGATTTAGGCCTTATTTACGGCGCTGAAATTCGTAGAGGAGAAACGCCGATGGTGAAAGTATACATGAGCTTGACTTCTCCCGCATGTCCTTACGGGCCGATGCTTCTTTCTTCCGCCCACGGTTCCTTGGCTAAGATCGTTGGAATGGAGGAAGTTGATATCGATTTGGTTTTCGATCCACCCTGGGATCCGAAGACGATGGCCAGTGAAGAGGCAAAAGAGCAATTGGGGTTATTCTAAAGAGAGGGACTAATGAAAATTACAAGTTCGATTGAATACGCGACGCGCCTGATCGTCGCTTTGGGGAAATTCTACGGAGGAAAATCCCTCGCTTCGAAGAAGCTCGCGGAAATTGAGAATATTCCGGCGGATTTCGTCGATCAAATTCTTATGCACTTGCGCCGGGCGGGCTTGGTAGAAAGCCGTAGAGGCGCCGGAGGGGGATACGTTCTTTCTCGTCCTCCATCTGAAATCAAGCTGGGAGATGTCTTGCGCGGAATGAATGGGCGGATTCTCGATGATGTGTGTGAAAAATATCAATCCGGCGAAAGGGAATGCCGCCGTCAAGGCTCTTGCAAGATTTCTCCGGTGTGGAGAAACCTTGGAAATCTGATTGAGAACTATCTCGATTCGGTGACGATCGAGCAGTTGATTGGAGAAAAACCCCCCTGTGTTCAATCCGCTCAATTGCCGACGGCGGAGATGGCTGGATGAATCTAAACGATCGCGTTTTAAGGGGTTTGGATAAAATACGCCCTTATATTGAAATGGACGGCGGAGGCGTGTCCTTGGTTGACATCAGCGAAGCGCGGGGGGTTGTTCGCGTGTCGCTTAAAGGGGCTTGCTGCGGTTGCCCGAGCGCACAGGCGACTTTAAAGGGCGGAGTTGAGAGAGCGGTCAAAGCCGAGGCGCCGGAAATCAAAGAAGTCATTCTGGCGAACAAGTTCTGAAGAAAATAGATTTCCATACCCATTCCCATTATTCCGATGGGACTTCAAGCCCGGAAAATTTGGCTCTTCGCGCTTCGACCGCCGGTCTTGAGCTTTTGATTTTAACCGATCACGACAGCGTGGCAGGGTTTCCCGAGCTTTTGGAAGCGGCCAAGGCCCGCCAAGCGCCCGTTTCCTGTGGGATCGAAATCAACACTGCCGATTCCGGCGTTCATATTTTGGGATATGGCTTTGAGTGGGATTCTCCATCGTTGATGAAAATATTGGCGGATTTCCGCGCGCGAAGGCTGATGCGGGTTGAGAAAATGGTCGACAAACTCAAATCTCTGGGGTTTCCGATTAATTTGGACGACGTGGGGAGAGTATCCAAGGAAAGTTTGGGGCGCCCCCATATCGCGGATGCTTTGATTAAAAAAGGCGTCGTTAAAAGCCGAAAGGAGGCTTTTGATCGCTGGTTGAGCGGGGGAAAGCCCGGTTACGTCGAGTCCTTGGGGCCGTCTCCGAAAGAGGCGATAGAACTCATCAGGCGTTTCGGAGGCTTTGCCTCCTTGGCCCATCCTCATATCATCAAGAATCCCGAGAGAATTCCGGAATGGGTTGAAGCGGGGCTTGAAGGCCTTGAGGGCTATTACGCGGATTTAAATCATCCTCAAAAATGGCGGGATTTGGCTCAGTCAAAAAACCTGCTTTTGACCGGTGGAAGCGATTTCCACGGGCCGGGCAGCGGACGGGATAAAATTTTCGGCGTTCAAATTCCGGATGAAATCTATCAAGCGTTTTTGGACCGGCTTTTAAGGTGTTCTCATGGAATTTATCGCGCATAGGGGGGCCAGCGCCCACGCGCCGGAAAACACTCTAGCCTCTTTTAAGAAGGCCTTGGAGATGAAGGCGAAAGCCATCGAACTTGATATCGCCGAAAGTCGGGATGGCCGCTTGGTGGTCATCCATGATGACGATCTCAAAAGAGTCGCCAAAATGCCGGGACGGGTTGAGACCTACACTGCGGCGCGGATGAAAAAGATTGACGTAGGATCTTGGTTTTCAAAAGAATATGCGGGCGAAGGCATTCCAACCTTGGAGGAGGTTTTTAAACTGGTGGGGCAAATGGCGGAAATCAACGTTGAAATGAAGGGCGGGTGCCGAATTTATCCTAAAATAGAGGAGAAGCTTTGCCGCTTGTTGAAAAAACAGGCCGCTCAATCCCGGTTTTTAATTTCCAGCTTCGATCATGAGGCCCTGTTTCATTTCAGAGCCTTAGACGGAGATGCGCGCATTGGGTATCTTTTAGGGAGAACCTCGAAATCGAGAGCATTTAGGGAGATGGCGGAATTGAAGGCGGAAAGCCTTAATTTGAGCGCGCGGCAGGTCAATGCTCGAATTGTTTCCGAGGCCCATTCAAAGGGGTTTAAAGTTTTGGTGTATACGGTTAATAAAATTAAAGAGGCAAGAAGTCTTGAAAAGATAGGGGTGGACGGAATTTTTACTAATTTCCCGGAAATGAAAAATGACTTTTAAAACCGCTTCAAAATCTTCCGAACCGACGGAGAAAGACATTGAGCTTGAGGCCGAACGACTTTTTGGAAAAGGTCTTGGCGATTTAGGCTATTCCGAGGATGATTTGCGCCGTTGCGCCGGTCTCACCTGGAAAATTAACGCTCTCAAACAGGAAAAGCGCGCCGTCATCCCCGCCCATGTGTATCAGCGGGCCGAAATACTCCACGGAGTGGCTGATTTCATCGGAGATTCCTACAAACTGGCCCGCCTATGCCAAGAGAGTCGGGCTGAACGCATTATTTTTTGCGGCGTGCGCTTCATGGCCGAGACCGCGAAGATTTTAAACCCGGAAAAAGAGGTGATTTTGCCGGCCCCCCAGGCGGGGTGTTCTCTTTCCGAAAGCATTGCCGGTCAAGACGTCCTTAAATTGCGCGCGGAACACCCCGGGGCTCCGGTCGCGACCTACATTAACACTTCCGCCGAGGTCAAAGCCGAGTCGGATGTGATCGTCACCAGCGCCAACGCCCCCAAGATTCTTTCCAAGCTGTTTGAGACCCATGAAAAAGTCATCTTTTTGCCGGATGAAATGATGGGAAAAAATTTAGCGAAAGCCCTGGGTAAAAAAATTGGGACCGATCTGATTCTTTGGAAGGGCAGCTGCATCGTCCATGAAAATTTCGACGCTTCCTCCATTGAATATTACCGGAAGATTTATCCCGGAGTCAGGATTTTAGCCCATTCGGAATGCAGCCCCGGATTGGTTTCCTTGGCTGATTTGGTCGGCGGAACCGGAGACATGATGCGCTATGTTGAAAAAACCAAGGCTCCGTATTATATGCTGATCACCGAATGCGGGCTCGGAGATTTGGCGCGGACTGAATTTCCGGACAAGGTTTTCGTGCCCATGTGCCGCCTTTGCCCCCACATGAGGGCGACGGATTTAAAGTCGGTTTTAAGGGCTCTTGAAAATCCTCAGTCCTCTAGCATCATCAAGGTTTCTAAGGAAATCGCCGAACGCGCCAAGAACCCGATTGAAAAGATGTTTGAAATGTCCGAGGACTCGGTTTCGCGCTGATGGGAAGCGGCGGGTGGGGCGGTTCCGCGGGGACGTCAAAACCGGTTTCGGGTTTCGACGTCGCTATTTTTCCGCGCGCCCTTGAGGGGTTGCGGTCGCATTCCACCGCGAAAGAAAGTCTTGATTTAAGGGCTTTGCATCTTTTTCTCTATGCCGTGTCCGAGAAACAAGACATGGACCTCCAGAGGCTTCTGGAAAAAAAACTTTCTCTACTCTCCGGCCAAATACTCGGTCCCGAATTCCTAGCTTCCTTGGCGGGAGGGGATTTGTTTTCTCAAGTCGCCGCGGCGGCCAAGCTTTTATTTGACGCCTTTTCTGTTTTGAGACTCGATCATCTTCGGGAATCCGGCTTTAAGCTCATTGATTTTCTGGATGGTTTTTATGACGAAAAATTGGGAGCTTTTGTCGATCCAAAAAAAACAGGGGCGGCTTTTGCTTTTCAAAATGCCGTGGGGGCCCGAGCTTTTTTGTCGGCCTATCCGCATCTTCAAAACCCTCAGATTCGAGACAAGGCCGGAAATGCGCTTAACTTTATTCGGGAAAAACTCTACGATCCGCTTTTGGGGCTCATCAACCGCTTTCCTCCGGAATCGGAAACCTTGGAATACGGGCGCTTGGCGGACTGCGCCGTGTCCATTCTTGCTTTGACCGACGCTTATCTTCAGAGCGGAGATAAAAGCTATCGGGATTTCGCCGATATCTTGGCCAAGTATTTGCTCCAAGATCTTTGGGATAGGGAAAAAGGCGGTTTTTTGCCTCATTCTAGGGCGGAGCCTTCGCAAGAAAAAGTTTCCAAAGAGACGCTTTCAAGCAATGCGGCGGCTTTCGAGGCCTTGTGGCGGTTGGGATATCTTAAGGGGCAAAACGCCTATTTTAAATGGGCGGATTTGGGGCTTCACCGGTTCTTGGATGAAAAAAATCCAGAGGCGGAGGCCTCTTTCGCCCATATTTTAGACATGCGATCGCGTGGGCGAATCGAGCTTGAGATCGTCGGCCGCGCGGAGGAAGAAGTTTCTCAAAGGATGCTTGAGACGCTCGCTACTTTGTACGCGCCGCGGAAAATTATTTCCTTCATTAATCCCGATGACCAGGACTATATCTTGGCCCACGGGCTTGACGCCGAGTCCTATCCGCGCCTCTTTGGTTGCGTAAATCTCAAGCGCTGCGCCGATACCCCGAACTCCGACCGCGAATCCGTTTCCCGTGTTCTCAACGCCGCCTGGCGCTGTTAGAAATTGGGGCAAAAAAACTGGGGTGGCTGAGGGGACTTGAACCCCCGACCTCCTGGTTCACAGCCAGGCGCTCTAACCAGCTGAGCTACAGCCACCAAGATGGGTTATTATACTATTTCGCCCGAAGAGGGGCAAAAAAATAGTATATTCAAGTTAGGATGGCTTTTTTAAAGAGCGAAGCGCCGAATTGCGACTGGTGTCCCAATAGGAAGACCTGCTTTTATAATTTTTTGGGGAATGCTGAGGCCAAAAAGGCTTGGCGGGACATGCGGGTCGCATCTCCTTTTAAATCCGGCGAAGTCGTTTTTCATGAAGGAACTCCCGCTCCAGGGCTTTATGTCGTCTGCAAGGGAAGCGCCAAGGTTTATAAATCCACTCGGAGCGGACAGCAATTGACGGCCCGAATCGAGCTGGCTGGAGATTTGTTGGGGCACATCACTTTGTTGGCTGACGATGGCCCTTATACCGGAACTGCCGAGGCCTTGGAGCCGAGTATTGTATCAATGATTGATTCAAAAACGTTCTTTGATTTCTTATCCAAGTTTCCGGACGCGGCGCGCGCCCTTTTGAAGGAATTGTCCAGGGATGTTCGTCGCGGGGAAAATAAGGCCCGCGATATCGCTTTTAAATCCGCCAAATCCCGCATTGCCGACACGCTCATTAGAACCGCGCAAAAGCCAGGGAAATCCTATCCGCTTCTGATCAACATCAAAAGAAAAGATTTGGCGGAACTGGCGGGGCTGACCATGGAGACCTCGGTCCGAACCCTCCATGAGCTCGAGCTTAAAGGTCTCATTAAGCGCGAGGAAAAGAGCATTAAGATACTTAAAGAAGAAGAGCTGCGTCGCTTGGCTTCTTCCGCTTCTTAATTTAGGTTCCGAAAATCCGGTCGCCCGCGTCTCCCAGGCCGGGAACGATATATCCCGATTTGTTCAAGATGGGATCAATGACCGCTGTGTGAATGGGAACATCGGGGTGGGCTTCCTGAACGCGTTTAATTCCCGTCTTCGAGGACAAAAGAGTTAAAAGGGAAATCTGTCGCGCCCCATCGGTCTTGAGAATTTGAATGGCTTCGGAGGCCGAGCCCCCGGTCGCCAGCATCGGGTCGCAGAGAACGACGAAGGATTCTGAGATTTGTTTGGGGAGCCTCACATAGTAGCGCACGGGGTTTAAAGATTCCTCGTTTCGGTAAAGGCCGATATGGCCTATTTGAGCGTTGGGAACGATTCCACTCACGCCGTCAACCATCCCGAGCCCCGCGCGCAAAATGGCGACCAGGGCGATTTCTTGATCAATATATTCAGCCTGCGCGCTTTTAAGTGGAGTTTGAACTAGGGACCTCCGAGTCCTGAGGCCTTTAAAAATATCATAAGCCATCAAGCCTGAAACTTCTCCCAGGATGCGGCGAAAATCTTCAGGGTGGGTTCTTTTGTCTCTCAGGGCCGAGAGTTTGTCTTGAACCAAGGGGTGATTTGAGACGGTTACTTTCGCGGGCATTGTTAAGCTCCTAGGGGCTCAGCCAAATGGTCATATTATTTCGTTGCGAGCCCTAATGTTTTGATGATGACCGGCTTTCCTTTAACTGTGCCAGTAGAAATTGAGAACCCTTCTTTAAATCGAGCCTCTGCCTCTTTGATTTTTTTCTCGTTGGCCGCGTAGAAATTGGCCACGGCCTCACCAGCTTTGACCGCGTCTCCGGTTTTTTTGAAAAAAATGATTCCCGCTCCGTAGTCAATGGCGTCTTCCGCGCGGCTTCGTCCGGCGCCCAATAAAATGGCCGCTTCGCCCGTTTTTCGGGCATCCATGCGGGCGATGACGCCCGATGTCGCGGCTTTAAAAAGGGTCATTTTCTTGGCCCTGGGGAGAAAAGAAGGATTTTTTAATACACGGACTTCTCCGCCTTGATGGCGGATAATCTCTTCCATCCGTTTAAGGGCGCGTCCGTTTTTAAGAAGCTTTTCCAGGGTTTCCCGGCCTTCATCGGCGCTTCGAGAGAGGCGGGCTATTTTAAGAGCCCAGCCGCCCAAGGCGAGCGTGCATTCGACAAAATCACGGGCTGAGAAATCGCCGTTGAGAACTTCGACGGCTTGTTTGACCTCAAGAGCGTTTCCAACCGCGCGCCCCAAAGGCTCTTCCATGGCGGTCAGGACCGCGACGGCTTTGAGTTTTAAGCGGCGGCTGGTTTGAATGAGGGCTTGAGCCAAGGCCTCGGCTTCCTTGGCGGTTCTAAAGATGGCGCCGGAGCCGACCTTGATGTCTAAAATAAGGCCGTCCAAATCCTCCGCCATTTTTTTTGAGAGAATGCTTGAGACGATCAGCGGCAGTGAATCCACGGTCGCGGTGGCGTCGCGCAGTTGATAAAGTTTCCGGTCGGCGGGGGCGATGTTTTGGTTTTGACCAAAGAGGCACACGCCGATTTTTTTAATTTGAGATTCTATTTCGGATTTTGAAAATCTGATGCGAAAGCCGGGAATGGATTCGAGCTTATCTAAGGTGCCGCCCGTATGCCCGAGGCCTCTTCCCGACATCATGGGAATGATCAGGCCGGCCTCGGCTAAAAGCGGGGCCAAAACTAGGGAAACCCCGTCTCCCACTCCGCCGGTTGAATGTTTGTCGATTTTTGGGCGCTTGAGACTTCTTAAATTAAGGGTTTCTCCGGATTCCGACATCGCGCGGGTCAGTTCCGCGATTTCATTTTGTTCCATTCTCCGCCAGAGAACGGCCATTAGCCAAGCGGAAAGTTGATAGTCGGGAACGGCTCCGGATGCGGCGGATTCGGCGATAAAACGAAGCTCTTCTTCGGAGTGGGCTTGCCCTGATTTCTTTTTTTCGATGAGATCAATGAGTCGCAATCAACTCCCCCAAAACTTTGCTGATGGAACTGGAAACTTTTTCGCCAAGAGACAATACTTCCTCATGGCTTAAGAGCGCGCCTTTAAGTCCGCTTCCCATGTTGGAAACCCAGGTCAAAGCCGAGGTTTTGATTTCCATTTGAGCCGCCGCGATGACTTCCGGAACGACCGACATTCCAACGACATCTCCACCCAATTTCCTAAACGCGCGGATTTCCGTCGGGGTTTCATAGGAAGGGCCGGAGACGGCGACATAGACCCCTGTTTGCGCGCGAATTTTGAGCTTGCGACAAATCGCCAAGGCTGATTTGCTCATCTGGGGGTCGTAAGCGCAGCTGAGATCGGGAAACATTGCTCCAAATTCCGGACTGACGAGGCTGCGGAGAGGATTTTGTCCCATTAAATTAATGTGGTCCTTGATTACGATGACATCGCCGGGTTTTATTTTTGCGTGAAGCGCCCCCACGGCGGCGGTAATGATGAGAGAATTAATGCCCAAAGATTTAAGAACTCGAAGCGGGAATGTGACTTCAGATAAATCGTGTCCCTCGTAGTAATGAAGGCGTCCCTGCATGACGGCGACCGTTCGACCCTGATACTCCCCGAAGATAAGCCGTCCCAAATGTCCAGCTACATGGGTCTTTGGAAAGCCGGGAATGTCTTGATAGGAAATTTCACGCCGATTAGAAAATTCCGGCGTCGCTTTTGAAAGTCCGCTTCCCAGAATAATTCCAGTTTGAGGTTTGAAGGCGGTCTGTTTTCGGATAAATTTGGCCGCTTCCTCAATCATCTCCAGATGAATCCGAGTATTCATTTCGTACTGGATTTTAGCACATCCGGCGCCAGGTGCGCCGTTTTCCCGAAGAGAGGCTCAGAAAATTTATTGGGCGGCTTTTTCTTCCGCAGTTAAAGCGGCCCAGGCTTCTTGGGCGGTGTCGACAATCTTAAAAAGAGAAAGATCTTTGGATGAAATGACTCCCATTTTCGAGAAACTTTGGAAGTTTAGAATTTGCTTCCAGTATTTCTTGCCCACCAATACGATCGGGACGCGAGGAATTTTCCCGGTTTGGATCAGCGTGAGGGTCTCAAAAAGTTCATCCATCGTCCCAAACCCGCCGGGAAAAAATGCCAAGGCCACCGCTCCACGTCGAAGGTTGATTTTTCGTGGGGCGAAATTGTCGTAGAGAAAATTAAGGCCTTTGGTGATATAGGGGTTTGAAGACTCTTCATGGGGAAGGCGTATCGTGTGGCCGATGGAGGCGCCGCCGGCCTCAAAAGCTCCGCGATTGGCCGCTTCCATGATTCCGGGGCCGCCGCCAGTTGCGACGGCAATTTTACCGCCGCTTTCATGGGCCACGATTTGTCCGAACCGGTAGGCTTCTTCGTAATACTTGGACATCTGTAAATTTTGCCGCGCGAGTTTCAAGGCTTCTTGAACGTTTTTGTCATTGGGATTTAAGCGCGCCAAAGCCAAGGCTTTTTTGTGATCGGCTTGGGCCTTTTGTTGGGGCATGAGGCGCGCGCTGCCGAAAACGGTGATCGAAGCGGCGACCCCTTTCTTGTTGATTTCCTTCGGGGCTTCTTCAATTTCACGGGCGAATCTTTCTCCCTCGCCGATATCCGCGACCGGGTAACCCTTGGCGCCATCAATAAAATGGGAAAGAGCCCCTAAGGCGTTCGACTCCTTTAAGGAATTAGAAAATTTACTTAATGACGCGACGGTCTTTTTTGAAAGTTTTTTTAGAGAGCGCCGGGGACTGGACGCCTGGGCGCCTTCGGCGATGGGAGTTTTTTGAGCGGCTGTTTGCGTGGGCGGGTTGTCCTGAGAATTTCTCCTTGAGACATTTTTCTCTGTTTTGAGAATCGGCAAATTCTCCGGGATGTTGCCCTGAATATCAGGGAGGGCTTGCTCTTTTAAAATATCTTCATTGTTGGCCGCAGCGTCGGGAAGAGACCATGAGTCTTGCGGAATGATTGCCGGCAGGGCAACCGGAGCGGTTTCATCCGAGATGTTGCGGTTTTGATAGGCCTCCGGCAAGGCAAAAGAATATTGCGAAGCTAAAAATGAGACGATGAAAAACGCCAGAATTTTTGGATGAAGGTCTTTTCGTGTTTTCATAATTAAATGGTAATAGAAACGGCGGTTATTTGCCTGGGCCTAAAGGCCTAGACGAGTTTCGGCAAAGGACCTAGTATGACCAAACGCCCTTGACTGCCGTGTCAAAGTTTGCATGCTCCGTGTGGGTTTTGATTTAATAAGGGAACCATGAAACAATATGGATGGGGTTTGCCTTTAGCGGCATCTAGTTACGCGGGAAGTATTGACTTTGGAATCTACCTGATTCATGCCGTGATGATTTTAATTTTTATCATCTGGGGCATTTTCTTTGCGTATCTGCTCGTTAAATATCGAAAGAAAGCGAATGTCCCTGCGCGCCGCGATCATTCCCACGGAGTTTTTAAAAGCCTGATTCCCGATCTAATCGTGATGGCCTTTGAAATTATTCTGATCGCTGTTTACGCGATTCCGGTTTGGAGCAAGATTAAAATCGACATTCCACCTTCTGGGAAAGCCAATAGGGTGGCCATCGAAGCTCAGCAATGGTCTTGGAATATCCATTATCCCGGCCCCGATGGTAAATTTGGAAAAACAGAGCCGAAATATGTTCATTTCTCCAACCCGATTGGTTTGGATTATAAGGACCCGGCGGCTAAAGACGATATCGTGCTCGCCAACGAGCTTCATTTGCCGGTCAATCAGCCTACGGTTATTGAATTGACATCGATGGATGTGATTCACAGTCTTTTCATTCCAGAATTCCGCCTTAAGCAGGACGCGGTGCCGGGGATGAAAATTCCCGTCTGGGTTAAACCGACCAAAATCGGGACTTTTGAAATTTCTTGCGCCCAGTTGTGCGGGATGGCGCACAGTTTCATGCGGGGCAAGGTCATAGTTCAAAGCCAGGCAGATTACGATGCGTGGCTCAAAAGCCGTGAACCCCAGGTTGCGCAGCCGGTTCCCGCAAGCGAGGCCTTCTAATGAATCACGATTCCCATTCATCGTCAAAACCTTTTTATCATTACTTTTTTTCCACCGATCATAAAGTGATCGGCCTTCTTTACACAATCACGGCTCTTGTCTTCTTATTGTGCGGTTTCATGTTGATGTTGGTGATGCGTTGGCAATTGGCTTTCCCGGGAAGCCCCATTCCGCTGTTGGGCCGCATTCTTTCTCCAAGCTTGGCCCCCAACGGCGTTATGACTCCCAATTTTTATAACGCCTTGGGCGCGATGCATGGGACGATCATGGTGTTTTTGGGGATCGTGCCTTTGGGCGTCGGCGGGTTCGGCAATTATGTCCTTCCCCTTCAAATCGGCGCGGAAGACATGGCTTTCCCGCGTCTTAACTTGGCGAGCTATTGGTTTTTCTTGTCGGGCGGCCTTTTGATGCTCTCTTCTTTTATCTTACCCGGCGGCGCGGCGCAGTCCGGTTGGACTTCTTATCCACCCTTGGCCATCATCAATCCCGGTCAGACTGTTTGGCTGTTTGCGATGGTGCTCTTAATCACTTCATCGCTTCTTGGGGCGATCAACTTCTTAGTCACTTCTCTTAATATGCGCGCAGCGGGAATGAAACTTTCTCGCCTTCCGATTTTCGTTTGGGCTCAAATTGTGACGGCTTTCCTCCTTTTGCTGGCCTTTCCGCCTCTTGAAGCGGCTTCGGTTCTTCAATTAATGGACCGTATCGCTCATACCAGCTTTTATCTTCCCCAAGGCCTTGTGATTTTGGGCATGCGGCATATCGCTTCCGGCGGTGGGCAGCCGCTTTTATGGCAGCATCTTTTCTGGTTCTTGGCCCATCCCGAGGTTTATGTCCTTTTGCTTCCGGCCATGGGAATCGTTTCTGAGATCATCGCCAATAATACGAGAAAGCCGATTCACGGCTATAACGTCATCGTAGGGTCGATGATTGCAATTGGGCTTCTGGCGTTTGTCGTCTGGGCCCACCATATGTTCATCAGCGGAATGAGCGCGGTTTTAAGCGACTTTTTCCTTGTGACGACGATGATCATTTCGGTCCCCTCGGTTGCGATATTGACGAGTTTTGTCTTCAGCTTAAGAGGGGGGTCCATTCGCTTTACGACCCCGATGCTTTTTGCCTTGGCCTTTCTCCCGATGTTTGGGATTGGAGGGCTCACGGGGCTTCCCTTGGGCCTCACCGTCACCGATATCTATTTGCATGACACCTACTACATTATCGGCCACTTTCACTACATCGTAGTTCCCGGCTCGCTTCTTGCTTTAATGGGGGGAGTTTATTATTGGTTTCCTAAATGGTTCGGACGGAAAATGAATGATACTTTGGGCCAATGGCATTTCTGGACATCTCTTATCTGCATGAATGGAGTTTTTTTTCCGATGTTTATTCAGGGCTTGGCCGGCCAAGACCGCCGCTATTACGACCCGATGGCGGCCTTGCACAGCGTGCCTACGCAACCTCTTCACGTTGTTAGTTCCGCTTTTGCGGGGCTTCTCTTTCTCTCGCAGATTCCTTTTATCTATAATTTCTTTCATAGCATATGGCATGGCGAGAAAACCGATGATAACCCGTGGCAGGCGACAACCTTGGATTGGGCGTGTCCTTCTCCGCCCCCCCATGGCAATTTTACCAAGCCGATTCGCGTCTATCATGGACCGTATGAATATTCGCCTGTTGGACACAAGACTGATTGGATTGCCCAAAATGAGGAGGTTTTAGCATGAGCGGGACGGCGGCAGTTTTAACTCACCAGCCTGGAGAATCAACAGGAGTTACCAACGCCAAGTTGGGGATATGGCTTTTCTTGGCTTCCGAGATCATGCTGTTTTCAACTCTTTTTACGACCTATATCGTCTTAAGAATCGGCGCCGCCTCTTGGCCTCGGGGTTGGAACGTCTTGAACGTCCCACTGGGAATGATCAATACTTTTGTGTTGATTACCTCAAGCGTGACCATGGTCATGGCGTACGCGAAAGCCCACGAGAGAGACTTAAAAGGTTTTCAGCGATATATTTCCTTGACGATTCTTCTCGCTTTTGCGTTTTTGGTGATCAAGGGCTTTGAGTGGGGCGCTCATTTTCGCCATAACGAGTTTCCGTCCACCTCTATTTTCCATGCCGTCTATTTTACGCTGACCGGGCTTCATGGGCTCCACGTCATTGGCGGCATTATCGTCAACTCGACCTTGCTTTATCTCTCAAGGACGGATTTTGAACATCCCCTTTTCGTGGGCCGCGTTGAAGGCGCCGGACTTTATTGGCATTTCGTCGATATCGTTTGGATATTCTTGTTTCCGGCCCTATACCTGTTATAGTTGGAGGCAATATGAGCGCAAATGCAGTCGCGTCGACCGAGAATTCTTCCCACGGGCCAAACGTGCGCGCCTATATGACGGTTTTCGGAATACTTCTTTTCTTAACGGTTCTCACGGTGCTGGTTTCTTATTGGCATCTGCCGATTAAGATGGCGGTGGCGGTCGCCTTAGCCATAGCCACTTTGAAATCAGCCTTGGTGGCCGCTGTTTTCATGCACCTCAAAGGCGAACGGATTATCATTTACGGGCTTTTGGGATTAACTGTATTTTTCGTTCTTTTTTTAATCGCCGGACCTTCTTTCGATGTGTTTGATGTCGGCGGACATTCCGTCCATGCTCCTGTCGCTATTCAGGCGGAGAAATAATGTCTCTGAAGAAATTTCATTTGTTCTTTATCATCGTCAGCCTGACCTTGATGGTTTTTGTCGGGGGTTGGGTGGCCTATCAGTTTCACATGGGTATGGGAAAAGACTGGGTGAGCACTGGAATCATGGCCATTATCGGCTTTATCCTCGGACTTTTTTACGCGAACTGGTTTAGAGTCAAATATAGAAATTTATGAGATTTTTTGCTCTGTTGCTCAATCAAATTGCGCCTTCGTCTTTTGCTTGCGCGGTTTGTTTCGGCGCCAAAGGCTCTCCCGATCTCCTCCGAGGCCTCATTATCAGCGGAGTCATACTTTTAGCTTTTGTTTTCTCGATTTTAGGCGTTCTGATTAAGACGGTCTATGATATGGAAAACCGCAAAAATGCGGCCGATCGTCTGTCATGAGTGAAATTTCTTCCGCGTCGCTAACGCCTTCCCCAGTTTCGCCGTCTTTTCATCTTTTTGCCGTGCTGACCTCCGTTTGCGCTTTTATTTTAGTTTTTGTCGGCGCCCTGGTAACCTCAACGGGATCGGCTTTAGCGGTTCCAGATTGGCCGCTTTCTTTCGGAAAATTTTTCCCGCCGATGACAGGCGGAGTTTTATTTGAGCACGGGCACCGGATGATTGCCGGTTCTGTCGCCTTGATGACCTGGGCCTTGGGCTTATGGGCTTATTTCTCGCGCTTATCCAAGCCGGTCAGGCTTTTGAGCTATCTCATCGCTTCCGCGATCTTGCTTCAGGCCATTTTAGGAGGGCTCACGGTTCTTCTTCTTTTGCCGCCGTCTATTGCGGTTTTTCACGCTCTACTGGGGCAAACGGTTTTTTGCCTTCTTCTGATTTTGGCGGACGTTTCTTCCCCATCCTCCAAATCTAAAATTGAGGTAACTACTGGCGTCACCCCGGCGCAAGGCGGGGTCCAGAGCGGCAATTTTCTGGATTCCGGCTTTCGCCGGAATGACGAATCTGAGCAGTTACAAATTGAGTCTTCAAAACCCGGGCTTTGGAAATACGGCGCCGTTGCTGTGACGGCGCTTTATCTTCAGCTTCTTTTCGGCGCGATTTTAAGGCATTCCGGAAAATACGGGTTTCTTCACTACGCTTGGTCCATTGGGGCGTCGATTTCCCTGATTACCTTGTTTATCGCGGGGTTGAGAAGCAAGATTAAAAGTTTAAAGGGGCTTTCTATTTTCGCGGGCATTTTCGTCTTTTTTCAAGTTGCTTTGGGGCTTTTGGCTTATATGCGCCGGATTTCCCTTGATATGCAGCCGGGTTATAACCCAGGAGCCTTGTTGACCTCCATCCATGTGGCTTTGGGGGCTTTGCTTTTAGGCTCTTCGGTTTTATGGACTTTTCGCGCTTGGCAAGTTCGATGATTAAAGACTATTTGTCTCTCTGCAAACCGAGAATTTCTCTTTTAGTCGCGCTGACTGCGGCTTTGGGATATGCCTTGGCGCATGGAGTTTCCGGAGCGCATTTTTATTGGATGATACTCGGCGTTACCTTAAGTTCGTCCGCGAGCGCGTGCTTGAATCAGTGGATGGAATTTAAACAAGACGCTCTCATGGAAAGAACGAAAAAGCGCCCGATTCCTCAAGGGCGAATTACGCCGAAAGCGGCTTTTATTTTCGGAGTTTCCTTAGCCGTTGCCGGATTTTTGATTCTTTTCTTTAAGTCCAATTTTCTCGCCTTATTTTTGACCGAATTGACGGTGGCCGTCTACGTTTTGGTTTATACCCCGCTTAAGATGTCGACGCCGCAGACGACCTGGATTGGCGCGTTTGCCGGGGCGACGGCTCCTTTGATCGGTTGGGCCGCGGCGGCGGGTAGGCTTTCTCTGGAAGCGTGGATTTTGTTTGGAATTCAGTTCTTGTGGCAGATTCCGCATTTTTTGGCGTTATTTTGGATCTACCGCGACGATTATGCCCGCGCGGGGTTTAAGGTGATGCCGGTCCTTGATCCCGACGGAAAAATTACTTCCGCTCAGATTGCGCTTCATTCTTTTTCCGTTCTGCCCGTCGTTCTTTTGCCCGCCTTTTGCGGCATGGCGGGAACTGGTTATGAGGTGGGGGCGTTGTGCGTGGGAACCGCCTATATGAGCTTGGGCCTTAAGGCTAGTTGGGGATTAGAAAGAACCGATACGAAGCGGCTGTTTTTCGCGTCGCTTATTTACCTTCCCCTTATTTTCGGAATGCTTTGGATAGGAGCGTGAAATGGTGAAGAAAACTTTGATCGGCTTTGGACTCTTGATGGCGGTTTTGTCCGCCTGCCAGACGGTTTCTCAAGATCCGGTGGTCAGAGGAGACGCTTATTTCCACGCCTTGGGCTGCCTACAATGCCATCAAATTGGAAATGAGGGCGGAACTTGGGGGCCGAACTTGACTTTTATTGGGTTTAGAAAAAGCCCTCAGTGGCTGACCTTGTGGCTTAAGAGTCCGCACTCGTGGAATCAAAAAACCGTTATGCCTAATTTCCATTTGACCCAGGATGAATTAACGTCCTTGGTCGCTTATTTGTCCGCTCAAAAAGGGCAGGCTTGGACTGATGCCCAAAGGCCTTGGAATAAACCGGGACTTACCGAACTTGAGAGGGGTCATATTCTTTTTAACGAAGCAGGTTGCGTGGCTTGCCACGGGCAAGACGGCAGAGGCGGATATCCCAACAACAACGTCGTTGGCGGCCAGATTCCGGGACTCACGCAGGTTTCCTTGGGATACAGCCGGCATGAATTAATCGCTAAAATCACCAACGGCGTTCCGCAGTCGGCTCCGGCTGACCCGAATAAGCCGCTTCCCATGATCTTTATGCCGTCTTGGGGACGGGTCTTGTCGCAGTCTGAAATTTCCGACGTCGCGGATTATCTCTTGTCGTTAGGGCCCAAGCCTTCTTCTAGCGCGGATAGCTTTTAAGCCTTAACCGCCCCAGCCGACCTTGACGACGCCCATTCCATAGTCAAAGACCAGCCGTCCGCCAAGATAGGCGGTTGACAAAAGGATGCCCAACGCGGCGGCCCATAGAATGGTTTGCGCGATTTTGTCTTGTTTCCGAAATATCCGCCACAGGGATAAGAGGCTAAAAACCCCTACGGTCCAAAAAGCCCTCGCTTTATGATTCGCCAAGACTTCCCAGGCCGGAGGCACATGCGGGGCTTTGTCCTCGGCCAAAAGTCCAAGCCCCATGGCCGACCAAGCGCCGATGGTTCCCAGCCACAAGGCCCAGGAAACGGCGGCGTCGATCCATTTAAAAGGTTCCTTTTTTCTTAGAAATCCGGCCAATAGCGCCAGGATAAAACCCAAGGATAAAAGCGCGATGGGAAAATGAACGGCGATGGGGTGGAAAAGATAAAGGGGAGGGATTTCCATGGTTAAAAAGGGGACTGTCACTTTTTAAAGGGACAGTCCCCTTTTTTGCGTGTGATTAGCTTTTTACTTTTTCGACTTTGTCGACGATCAAGGCTTTGAGGCCGCCTTTATGCGACATATCGCCGGTGACTTTAACGAGTTTTGCCGCCAGTTTTTTTGCCGAGTCATAAGCGGATTGTTTCTCGTGGTCATTGACCAAGAGATAAAGCGAGCCCTTTTTGGTCAAAAGTCCCATCGGAGCTCCGTCCGCCAGACATTTTTTCGCGCACGCCGCATGATTGGCCCCTTTGGCGCTGTGGCCAAGGTAGCAGGCGAGATCGACGATTTCACCGGTGACGGTTTTATCGGCCGCCTCATGCTTTTCGCCCTTCATATTCATGCCTTTCATGTCCATGTCATGAGACCACGCCAAGGCGGCGGTGGTCATGAGTGACACGGCTAAGAAGGCAATGTTGAGTTTTTTCATCAGTATTCTCCCAAGACAATGGACCTAAGCTGTCCATCCTTGTTTGTATTTTAGCAAAATTGGGGGCTGTCGCTATTTATTCTTAAGAAGAGACTTCGCAGCTTTGAGGACGATGTCTGTTATGGCGGGGCCGACGGAATTGGTTTCCTCATAATGATCGCCCTTGGGGCGCGGTTCCATGATGAGGTCCTGGGTCGCTTTAAAGTCATAACCGGGAACCATGTAGCCGAGTTCATCATTGGCGAGTCCGGCCACGATTTTTATTTTCCCCGGCATTTCATCCCAGAGATACGGCCCTTTCGGCGCTTTAGAAAGGTCCGGCGGGTTGGGGTTGTTCGGCTTAATCAAGGGATGTCCAAAGCGGTAGCGCCCGTGATATCCGCCGATGACGAGTTCCGGGAAAATCTCTCCGGGAATCCCCAAAATGGTCAGCGGCCCGATTCTGATGAGACTCACCTCGCTTTTGATCCAGGGACTTTCCTCCGGTTTAAGCAGATGAAAAGCATGCTTAAGCGCGATCCAGTAGGGGCTCTCTTTGAGGGGCGTTCCGTCTTTCAAAAAGAGTTTATGCCCGAAAACGAGCGAATAAAGAAAAAGGAGATAGCGCGAATTCTGGACGGGGATAAAAAGGGTCTGGCTGGATACGGAAATTTTTGAGCTCGAGATAGGCAAGGCCTTCGGAAGATTTTGAAGCGCGAAATCGGCGACGGCTTTCCCGATGCGCTCATTTTCCTCCCAAGAGCCGTCCTTTCCTTTTATTTCTTCTGGAGTGAGCAGTCCGCCGATGGGGCCGTTGATAAAAACGCAGGCGCCTCCGGATTTTTGTTCTACGCGGTTGCAGAGAACCCCAGGGAAGTCGGCGGTTAGAAATTTGTTGGCGTGATTGAGAACTTCCGCATGGCAGGGCCAGTGGATGAGATTGGCCACGGTTTTTCCGGCGCGGTCTTGAACGTGGATGACGGAAAAATAAGGGTCTATGACAACAGGGTCACGGCTGTCGCGGCAAAGCCCGTTGGGCGCGAGTTCTTTCGTGATCCCGGACAGACGGACGGGTTTGAGATTTTGCGATAATTCTTTGATTTTCTCAGAGACAGACTTTTCGATTCTTTGAAGATATTGGGAATTGACTCCAGAAACTCCGGGCCAAGGTCCCCACAGTCCCAAAGTGTCCGGGCCGGAGTGATCATGGGTTGAAGCGACAAAAAGATAGCGGCCGGGCCGGTCAAAGCCGGAAATTTTTCTTAAGTCTTCGACTTGATTGCGAAAAAATCCGATCAGGTCCAATCCGACGATCGCGAGAGTTTCCTTTTTGTCGGACAAGACGAGAATGCGGGCGTAAAGGGGGTCATGAACGCCGACGGGAGTTCTCCCCATGAATCCGTATCCGGCAAGATAGGTTTTTTCCGTGGCGAGATTTGGAGTGATGTCCACTTTGCCGGCGGCGGCCCGCATCGAAGCGTGAAGAGAGGCGGCTGTTGACGATAAAACACAAAAAAGAACGAGAATTTTTAAAGACCTCATACCACGATTCTACATTAATATTGTAAAATCAAAAAGTTGAGCCCGTAGCTCAGGGGTAGAGCATTCGCCTTTTAAGCGAGGGGTCGTGGGTTCGAATCCCACCGGGCTCACAGCGATTTTTTAAGCCCCCGTCGTCTAACGGTTAGGACGCGGCCCTTTCAAGGCCGAAACACGAGTTCGATTCTCGTCGGGGGCATGAATCTCCTGCCAGGCTTTCCTCTATTGACAGTCCACCGCTTGTCCGTTACACTTTGATGTGTGCCGATGAGACAATCCCGGGGAATCTCGATTATTGAAGTAATGGTGACCGTCGCTTTAATCGCGGTCGGGGCCATGGCCTTTGTCAGCGCTTTTCGAGGCATTAACCGAGCCTTGCAATCGTCGCGGATGCGGACCATTGCGACCAATTTGGCGCAAGAGGAAGTGGAATATCTCAAGAATTTTTCCTATTACAATCTCTTAGTTACGACCTCAACCTCCGTCAATAATAATTTTAGCCCCAACCTCAGCTACGATAATGCCTCCTACCCTCCCCAGGCCTTCGGTTATTGGGGGAATTCGCTAACAAGGGCGGTCTATATTCAGTATGCGGTTCCCGTGGGTGGGCAGATTCAGCCTTTACCTTGGTCAGCCAACGACCCCGGGCTTAAAATGATTACCGTTTATGTGTGGTGGAATGATGGAACGTCTTGGCGCGACGTTGAAATGCAAAATCTTTTAGAAAATCCAAATATCGCTACTCTCAATTCTCAAATCACGGGCTTTGTCTACGATGCTTCCGCCGGAAATGTTCCGTTATCCGGGGCTATTGTCAGCGTTTTAGGAAGCCCTCAGTGGAATAGCGAGTCAGGGTTCAACGGAAGTTTCAGTTTGAGCGTTGCGGCAGGGTCCTACACCGTGGTTGCCTCCTCCATCGGTTTTTTTTCCGAATCGTCTCCCTTGTTGTCCGCTCCTTCCGGCGGTTCCGTGAACCAGAGTTTCTATTTGACTCAAATGGCTTCCGGAACCGTTATTTCTAACAGCGTTTATTTTTCCAGTCATGTCTTGGTTAGTCAAGTCGTTGCCGACACAAAAACGGTGGTTGGAGACGGCACCAGCCAGGATGTGCAATATGTCGAACTTTTTAATCCCACGACCGGAGTTGTTTCCGTCGCCAGTGACGTCTCGGGTCCCGGATGTTCAAATTCGGTGACCCCATTGGTTCAATTCAATTACTATTGTGGAAATGGCTTAAGCTGCACATCCAATGGTCAGACCTTAATTCCATTGTGTTATATCTCGTCTTCGGTCGTATCCGGCGGCTATTATCTTGTCGCCAATACGACCGAGAGTTTTTTTGTGGATGGGACGACGGTTTCTCCGGATGCGTACTTTAAAAATAATTATTATCCGGAATATAACTGGTCTAGTTCGCCCACGACAGAACTCATCCAGACTGGTCACGCGGGGGCCGTTCAAATCCAAGGTTCTGGAACTTTAGGCAGCGGCGTAATTGATGAGGTCGGTTGGTCTAATACCGTCAATGGACACAACCCGCAGATATCTTGGGGAAACCCTATTCCCCAAAAAGGAGGCATTCAAAGCGGAGATCAAATCGTGAGGATGTCAAGCCCGTGCGCGGTCGTAGCCGGTCTTGGCCGGGCGTATGATACCCAGGACAACGCCGATAATTTTGGCTATGATACGACTGGAGTGGGAGGGAGTTATTTCATAAATCCCGCTTATGACAGCTTGTCTTCAACCCAGTCTTTAATTGCCGGGGATCCCGCAATAGGAGGCTACGCCTCTTCTGATGACGGGCTTTCCGCCCCTGCCGTTATTGCGGAATCTCTTTTGCCCAATCCCTTTGATTCAACGCCGCCCGCCGGGTATTGCCCTTACGCCGGTTTTAATTTGACCAATGTCGCGACTGGGACCTGGACGGTGATGGCGGCCAGCGGAACTTACGAACAAACAATTTCAAGCGTAACGATTTCCGCGTCCGGTCAAACGATTGCGCTTCTTAACCCCTTTACTATTCCGGTTTCCTCTTTCGCGCCGGAAGGTTTTGTTCCCCTCTCTTCCTCCGCTGCCGGCGGATACATCGCGGGAACGGTGACGAGCGTTCAGGGAGTTCCTTTAGGGGGCATCACTATCTTGGGAGGAGCAGGAAGCGTCGTGACTAATTCCGCCGGCTTTTATTTCCTTTTTTCCTCCACGGGTTCGGCTTCTCTTGGGACGGCGATATCGGTAACGGCCAATCCCAACCAGGAAGACCCCCTTTATGTGAGCGCCATGGCTTCGGTGGATGTTTATGCCGGGGAAGTGGCGGATCAGAATTTTGTCTTATCCCAGGGAGGAGAAGTGGTCGGATACGCGACCAGCGGGCTTGCGGCTTTGCCCGGCATTGTCTTTGTCGCTTCCAACACGGAAACCTCTCAAGCTGGGACCAGCGATGATACCGGACATTTTTATATCGCCAATTTGACGACCGGTACCTATACGGTTACGCCCCAGCTTTCTACGGGACAAACGTCAAGCCCGCCGCAGGTTTCGGTCAACATAACGAACGGAAGTTTAGCGGTTTTTTCCGCGAGCTTTACCATCTCGGGAATCATGGGAAACTTTACGGGCACGGTCTCTGCCGGGGGGAGCCCGGTGACGACGGGCGTCATCATCCTGGCTTCAACTGGAACTCTTTCTTATCCTCCGCCCAACGTTACGGGTTCAGGGGCCGGACAAATTTACTATGCGACGATGAGTCAACCGGACGGTTCTTACTCCTTGCCCGTGCGCGGCAGTAATTCTTCGACTTCATATACCTATAATTTGCTGGCGATTTATCCTTCGGTCAACGAGGGAAACGGCGCGGTTAGCGTTGTTTCTCAAACGCAAAGCGGCTCGGTCGACGCCGGCCAAAATCAGTCGGTTAATTTCTCGGGATTATGAAAAAATCTGGCGATAGACGGCTTCTTCAAGGCTATACCCTCGTTGAAGTCATGATTACGGTCGCGATTATGTCGGTGGTGGCCGCTCTTATTTCTCCATTGCTGACGAATATGACCAGTTTCTGGCGCTTGACCCAGGCCCGAACCGTTATTGAGAGAGACGCCCGTGTTTCCATGGATTTGATGAATCGGGCCATTCGCCAGGCGCAGAGCTCGACGATTATTCTTTCTAGTTATCCGAATGAGCCCCCCTATTCGGAAATTAGTTTTACCGATATAAAGGGTAATTTAGTTTCTTTTTATCAACAGGGAAATTATCTCTATGAAAAATTCAATACCACGGTTTCCATGTTGACCAAGAATCTGGAATTTGTATCGTTTACTTTTCCGGATAGTTCCCAGACCGGTATATTGTCGGTGGCGATGACGACTCAGAAAAGCACTTATTTAGGCCGCAGCAAGGCCTTGGAGCTTTCCATTGAAGAAGTCCGGATTATGAATTGATGAAAATCCTCCAAAACAAGTCTCGCGGTCAAGTCTCGATGGGGGCGATGGCGCTTTTAATTGGACTCATGATCCTCGGATCCGCGATGGTTTCCTATATTTTTTATGAATCGAAATGGACGGTCAAAGAGCAAAAGACGACGGTGGCTTTTCAATTGGCCGAAGCGGCGACCGAGCGCGGTTATTGGGAAATCAGCCAGCTGAGTTCTCCAACGGCCAATATTCCGATCTCCGGATACAACTTTGATCAGGAATACAGCGACTTATCTGGGGGGAGCTACGCGATAGAGATTTCCAGCGATTCTGCGAGCGATATCATCATTACCGGAATTGGGCGGGATAATTTAAAAAAAGAGACGCGCGAGATAGAGTCTCTCTACGAAAATGGAAGCGGAGGAAAAAACGCGATTGTCGGGGGAGGCGGCGTAGACGCGAGCGGGACCAATATGCATGTGGAATGGGGAGCGATTATCAGCCAGAGTTCGATGACGGCCAATTCCTCGCGACTTCACCCGTCTTTGTGGAGCAGCGGCGAGATATCTCCCTTTGACACTGCGAATACTCCGTCTAACTGCGATTCTCCCAACTGTTGGTGGTGGCATGCCTATGATCCCAACCTGCCGCCGATGCCTTCGCTCAATTTTACCTACTATGAGAATTTAGCCCAATCCGAGGGCGCAAGCCCCTGCGGCGGCAGCTACTATACCAATGGGAGCCGTTCCGGAAGCTGCAGCGATTTAAGCGGAAATACTTACTACGTCACCGGAAATTGGACTTCCTTTGACGGTCCGATTTTTGGAAATGTCATCGTGCTGGGCGATATGACGACTCCCAACGGCGTTTTGAGCGGTGAGGCGATTTCCGCCGCCATGCCTCAAAACGCTTGGGCGCAATATTGCAATGATTGGAATTTTTATTTAACTACCTATAACGACACATACGCGCAATCCCACTATCCCAGCGCTTGTCCGGGTCTCAGCAGCAGTTACTTGTCGTCTCCCGCCATTACTTATCCCATCAGCCCGGCTGTTCAGGGACTTCTCTATGTGGGCGGGGATTTTACCGGTCCCAATGGAGGCGGAAACAGCGTGTTGACTTACGGAGTCCTGATGGTTTCCGGCAATGTTCACCTCAATTCCAATTCCCATGTCGCGGTTTATTATGATGCCAATGTTGGGGACAATCTCCATGTGACTAAGACCAGCTACTCCCGCGTCGAATGGCAAGAAATTCAGCCCATTTGGCCGAGTGGACTTCCGTGAAGCGCGTTTAAGGCCAGGATTGAGGCTTAGTGTCCTGCCAATCCGTTTGGACCAAGACGACGTTTAAAGTCGGAACCTGGAGTTGGTCATTGTAGAATATTCCGCAGAAACTGCTCAGACAATTGGGGTCTCCCGAAGGACAACTGGCCGCGACCGAACCATTGACCCAGACGGCGCCGTTAAAATCCATGAAATTTTTGATGATCAAATTCCCGCCAACATAGGTAAATCCCCGCACTCCGACGGTATTGACCCATCCGCAGGTCATCGTGTTAGGGGGCTTGCTTGGGAAGCAAAATGAATTAGTTCCGAAAGCCCAGGTGGCCGCGCTTTGGTGGTAGCCAATGTCTGCGGGATATTCGCCGCTGGCAGGCGTGTCATAGCGGGTTTCCGTGAATTTCTGATGCTGCCGCCAGGCATTAGCTGGGACGTGCCCGGTATAATCATAATCGCCGCCGCTGTCGATGGTCAGTTTTCCGCGAACGATGATGGTGCCTTGTAGCCCGGAATCGAGTCCGGCCGAGGGCGCCGCGCCTTGTCCGGTGAAGGTCACGTCCCCATCCCAATACCAGACGTAATTGGTATTGGGATGATATTGCGGGGAAAAAGGGTGATTCCAATTGTTTCCAAAATGGCAATAGGGTCCGTAACAAGCTCCTCCCGTTGGGCTGGAATAATGCGGAGAGCCTGTCGGGCAAGTTCCTTTATTGGCCCAGGGAGCGCGTCCTGTCATGTTGGCCCCGGTCGTCGGATCGGTGTAGTTGGAGCTTTTTCTGCAGCCGTAAACATTGAGGGTATGGGTGGCGGCGGCCGAGGAGCGAAGAGCGGCGAAATCGAGAATCGGGAGTTCCGGAACCTTGGGGTAATTGGCCCACCATTCGATGCCGTCGGTGTTGGGCGGCAAGGGCCAGCTGGTGTCCCGCGGGTTTGCGGCGGTTCCAATGACGTCAGCCCGCGCGTATTTTTGTGGGAAATACCATTGAGCGGTGGTGTTATCGAGGGTGATATTACCTTGAGAGATAATGGGGCCCCAAAAGATGCTGACCCCTTTGGAATAGCTGACGTTCCCCTGCGTCAGAAGCGGGCTATAAACCGTCTCATTTTGAAAAATGGCCTCAATTTCCCTGAGTTCATGCGTGGAATTGTCCCGCCCTTCGCCGTAAATCGTAATTCCGCCATTCGCGGCGGAAGTGATGAGAATGCGATATTCTCCGCCTGGGATATCGCCGTAATTTTTATCGAATTGATATCCGGGAAACGGGGTTCCCGCCGACATCTCCGCGAAAGTTCCCGTTGAGCTTTTGGCTTTCCAATAGCCGCGGTTGACCGCCGCTTCGGCGAGGTTCAGAGCAGCGGTTGATTTTTGGTTTTTGACCGAGGTTCTTGCCTCCGATTGGACCCATTGAACGACCGCCGGAACGATGGCCAGAAGAAGAAGCATCAAAAGCAAGGTTCCGACCAATATCTGCCCGAAGTCTTTTCTAAACAAAATATTTTTCTTCATATTAGTGTAGTGATTCATAAATTCCTTCACATTCGTCACCCCGACGAAAGTCGGGGTCCAGAGCATCGATCTTCTAGATTCCGGCTTTCGCCGGAATGACGGCCTTTCCAATGTAAAGAAGTGTTGGAATCACTATATCAGTTCATGACCTCGACTTCTTCAGAGGCCATGTGAAGCGCCTTGGAGCCTCCTTGATAAATTCCGGTTTGAAACGTGATGGAGACGGAAATAATGTTCATGTCATCGGAGCGCGGAAAAGTAAACGCAAGATAGATTATATCTTGAGATAAGATTTTGGTCATATTCCCCACTTGCATTTCAAGAAGATTCCCATTTTGGAAAAAACTCATCGTCGCTCCTTGCGAGGTTGTGAAGGTAATTTGGGAATAGTAGGGCTCACTCGTAGAATAGCGGCTGAGCGTGATCGTTGAGCTTTGAGCTTGCCTGAGATTGCGGGTAATTACGTAGAGAATGCTGCGCCCCTCCTCTTGAAGCTGAACCTTGGAATTGGAAAGCATGAAGTATCGGTTGGCTTGCACGGTGAGGCCAGCGCCGACGGATATGAGAATTCCGGTGATGGCGACGACCATCATCATTTCAAGCAGGGTATACCCGTTTTTTTTCACCATGATAGATTCTGGCCGGATACGGTTTGCCCTTCAAGAATCGGGACATTTGACAGCGATTTCTGGACGATGTTGATTCCTCCTGTGGGCGATATTTCCGGATAATATCCATAAATGTTATAGGCCGGATACGTGCTTTGCCGGACTTGGACGCTGAAAGTTCCGTTCTCATTGCTGGAAGCCGAATAATACGAAATTCCCGTGAGTGACGCCGAACTAATAACGGGCGGACCTCCGGGCAAGGTGTCGGTCGTGACCACGATAAGAACGCCGGTTGAAATGGGATTTCCGGACAACGTGACGTTTCCTGATAGCGTTCCCATCGCTCCAGTAATCGTGAATGTGCCTACAAAAATGGTTTGGCCTGACAAGACGCTTGCGGAGACGACGTTGGGATTGGAAACTTCGGTTGAGTCCAAAGGAATGCGGACGGTGTAGGCGCCCGTGGCGAGGTTGATAGTTTGAAAATGCCCGGTCGCATCGGTGACTTCTTGATCTTGGGTGTTTCCATTGGAATCAATAGCGCTCATTGATATCCCTTCTAATCCATTAATTCCGTCGCGGGTTACCCATCCGCTGAGCCGTCCGCCTTGGGTCAGCGTGAAATTAATTCCGCTTTCGATTTGGCCCGGATAGACGGTGATGGCGTTTGAGGACATAGAAACGTAGTTGGAATTAAGAGATGCAGGGTTGGCCGTCACATCAGTGATTCCGCTGGATACCCGCAATAGATAGCGCCCGGTTGCGGTATTGGCTGTTGCGTTGGAGCCTCCGGCGGAAACTTCAATTGCGGTGGGAACGGAAATGGGGTTACCATTGGCGTCGGTGACGAGTCCCGCGATAAAGCCGGAGTTGGTCGTTTGGTTGAGAATGCTCGCCGTGCTTGGAAAAACGTAGATGGAATTGGAAGCGGCGACGGTGACGGTGTCATTTTCCGTTTCGTAGGAGGCGCTGGTCATAACCACGCTCCAGGTTCCCGTTGCGACATTGAGGAGACTAAAGGCGGCGACGGGAGGGCTTCCGCTGAGCACGGCTTCGGTTGAGGAAGAAAGTCCGTCATTGGAGGTGATGACCGCCCCGGCGGCGGGAACGCCGGAAATAACGAGGGCGGGTGGAAATTGAGAGTTCTCCGGGGAAACGGGAATGCCGGAAATGGATAAAGGAGGATTGGTACTACCCGGATAGGCAAAATCGATGCTGTTGTTTTCGGAATTATAGGCAGGGCCAAAGAAGGTATTGACAAAAGAAGGACTGGAGGCGCGCACGATTTCTTGTCCGGCAGGGAGCCCTCCGCTTTGGGGGATGCAGGTTCCATTACAATAACTGGGATTGGGGGTTGATCCACCGTTGGTCCAGCCGACGGCGTCGATCAGGCTGCCGGGGCCGTCTGTCAAATAGATTGTGCCGCTATTGCCGGGGGCCATGATGTTCATTGCCGAGGGCGTCCAGTCGTAAGCGGAGGGGGTGCAGGGATCGGCGGCTGGATAGGTGTAATAGGCGTCGGCGGAAATCGAGCTTCCGTTGACCGTAAAAGTCGTGGTGTTGGCGATAAGATAATATTGTCCGGGGGGGACATCGCCTACGACGTAAGTGAGGAGGACATTGGCGCATTGAGTATTAGTGTTGTAACCGGACACAAAATTGAGATTTACATTGCCGCTAATAACGATAGTGTTGGTCGTGGGATTAAATAATTCGACATACTCTACGTTGTAGCCGTTGGCTTGGGGCGTGGAAACGACCACCTGGCTGATTAAAAGATTGGGTTCAATCCAGGCTTCTCCCGTAACCGTTCCGGAACTCATCGGCGTTAATGAAAAATTGACTGTGACGGTGTTGTCGGCGGGGGCGGATTGAAAGGCATAGCCGGTAAAGTATCCCGGAGCGGAAGCGACTAGGTTGAAGCTTCCCGGTGAGAGTGAAATGGCGTAAAGGCCGGAGGCATTGGTGACGCCGCTCCAGCCCAAGTTTTCCGCGACAGCGACATTGCTTCCCTGAATGGGGTTGCCGGTTGTCGCATCGCTGACGGTTCCCATGAAACTTGAATTGGCTTCGACGGTGTCGGGGTTAGACATGACATTGGTGAGAGGAAGATATTGCGTTTGCCCATCTTGAGTCCAGGCGATGGTGACGGTGATTTGCCGCATTCCCGTGTCCGGAGTCGTTGGAGGAAGAGGCGTCAGAGTTCCGTTTTTATCCGAGATCACTTGAATATAGGTATAGCGCTCAAAATTAACCCCGCCTTCAAGAACATTCTCCGGAGGGAAATTAACCGTGTCATAGGGCGTTCCGTTGGATAAAAAAGAAGGGTTTTGCGTGGGAATGACATTCGGATAAGACTCCTCTTCGATAATTTGTATCTGTTCTTGAGCAAGGTTGGTGGCGAGGGTTTTGTCCCGGGACATTTGGATGGAGCGTTGAACGCCTCGAAAAGATGCGACCAACCCCAGGGTCGCGATTGAAAGGATGCCGAGGGCGATCATCATCTCGACTAAACTCGCCCCCATCTGACTTGAAGGGAGACTGATTTTTAGAGGCCCCATCCTGCCCATCTCAGAAGTATAACAGGGAAAAATACAAAGTCAATGGGGTGGAGAAAGGCGCGGAACTGGTAAAATATGGGAGTATCCATGAACCATCCGCTAAAACTTGGCGTTGTCGGATCTCTGGGCCGCATGGGGCGGCGCGTTTGCGCCTTGGCCCGGGAAAACCCGCGCTTTTCTCTTGCGGCCCCAATAGAGCGTAAAAATTTTGGGCAGACGAATTGGCCCGGTTTGGATGTCCTCATTGATTTCTCGATCCCTAAGACTTCTTTAACGGTTCTGAAAATAGCCGTCGCGGAAAAAATCCCTCTAGTCATCGGTGTCACCGGGTTTTCGAATTCCCAGATGTCTCAAATTAAGGCGGCCTCCCGCAAAATCCCGATTTTTTTATCGCCCAATTTCAGCCCCGGAATTTTTTGGATGGAGCGCTTGGCCCAAGAGGCGGCTGGAGCCTTGTCAAATTACGACTTATCAATACTGGAAACGCATCACAAGGCTAAAAAAGACGCGCCCTCGGGCACCGCGAAAGCTCTCGCTTCCGTCTTGGGCCGCAAGGTTGAGATTTTGTCGTCTCGCGTGGGAGACGTGGTCGGCGAACATACCTTGGTTTTAGCCGGGTCGTTTGAGCGTTTGGAAATCAAGCATTTGGCTCATAGCCGGGACGTCTTTGCCAAGGGAGCTTTGGACGCCGCCGCGTGGATATATTCCCAAAGGCCCGGGCTTTACGGCATGGAAGATTTATTCGGCAAAAATGGGAAAAATTAGGTCTTTTTTTTCCGCCTTGGCGCGCTTTATCGGCGCAGACGATGACCCCGATGAACCTATTTATGATCCGATTCATTTGGCCGCGGTCTTAATTGGAAGCCTTGCCGCCTTAGGCCTTCTTTACTGGCTTTTATGGACGCTCTTGGTTTACGATGGCGGCCTTTTCTCTAAAATTGGGCCCTTGGCGCATGTCCTCTCAGGTTCTAAGACCTTGGCTGATTATGGATACCGGGGTTCTCCCTATCAAATGGGAGCGTTTCGAGGCTGGACGGGCAATCTCGGGGCTTTGATTATTTCGCTTGTCGTCATTGTTTTTTTACATCGCAGGTATCGGGATGCCGCTGAAAAGGCAAAGTAGGAGCGCGAAATCCGTTGAATGCCTGATTTCCTTGGGGAGTAATGTCGGGAATAGGGGGAAGCGCCTTAAAAGGGCCGTCGCTTCCATCGGGAAAATTGCCGGAGTTAAGGTTTTAAAAAAGTCGCGCGTCTATGAAACCAAACCCCTCGGCCCCAGCCGCCGGACGTTTTTTAATTGCGCGCTCAAAATTAAAACGACAAGAAGCGCGATGGGGCTTCTCATCGAGTTTAAGCGCCTTGAAGTTTTGGCCGGACGAAAGCCGGGACTCCGTTGGGGGCCCCGGCCCCTGGATATTGATTTGATCGCCTACGGCTCCCAAAAAGTGAAAAATGCCTGGCTTCAAATTCCCCATCCCCAAGCGGTCAAACGGGCTTTTGTTTTAGCCCCGCTTTTAGACATCGCGCCAAAGGCGAAATTAGGAAGCTCCCAGAGTCTCCGGGAAATTCTGGCCCGGTTGACGGATGTCCCGCGAAATATTAAATTGTCTTTATGATCACTCCCCAGACGCTTATCGAGATGAAGAAAAAAGGCGAGAAAATCGCCGCGCTGACGGCTTATGATTTTCCGACCGCCCAAATTTTGAGCGAAAGCGGGGCGGATGTTCTTTTGGTCGGAGATTCTCTCGGAATGGTTAAACTGGGATATTCCAGCACAATTTCAGTCACCATGGATCAAATGCTCCATCATCTCCTCGCAGTTTCGCGCGGTATTTCCGGGCCGCTGCTCGTGGCGGATATGCCGTATCTCAGCTACGAGATTGATTTGAAGGAAGCCCTTGTCAATGCCGGACGCCTAGTTAAGGAAGGCGGGGCCCAAGCGGTTAAAATCGAAGGCGGCGGTTTTGTCGCGGATATTGCCCGGGAACTTTTAAAAATCCATATTCCAGTCATGGGGCATTTGGGCCTGACCCCGCAATCGGTCAACCGCTTGGGGGGATATAAAGTTCAAGGACGCGACTCAAAAAGCGCAAAAAAAATTTTAGACGACGCGAAAGCTCTTGAGAAAGCCGGCGTCTTCGCCTTGGTCCTTGAATGCGTTCCGGCCGATTTGGCGAGGAAAGTTACCTCCCAGCTTCAAATTCCTACCATCGGAATTGGCGCGGGAATTCACTGCGACGGACAGATTTTGGTTTCCGACGATTTGTGGGGAATTTCAAGGGGGCCCGACCTTAAATTCGTCAAGCGCTACGCTCGTCTTCGTGAAACGATGATTTCCTCTTCCCGCGCGTATATGCAAGAGGTTCGCAAGGGGAAATTCCCCGGAGCCGAACACTCTTTCTAATGGTAGCCTTTCGGCCTCTAAAACCGCGGCGGATTTTGATGTTCTATCCGCGCCGAATCGGCGACTGGGTGGTCACGACCCCTTTCTTGCGAGGACTCCGCGCAAAATTTCCGGAAGCTGAAATTACGGCGGTCGCCTCGGCCAAAAGCGCGGCGGTGATGCCGCTTATTCCTTTCATTGATTATTTTCATATTTTAGGCCGGCCTGAAAAGATAGGCCAAAATCTGAAACTACTGGGCTTTCTTTTATTTTCAGGGAAGCGCGACCTCTATATTGATTTGGATCCCAACCCTGCTTTTTCCCGCGGCGGCTGGATTTTTTCTTTTTTGACTCGCGCGCGGGTCAAGGGGGCGTTCGCCCGATCTGGAAATGAGGCGTTTCAGATTCGAGTTCCCTTTGCGGAGGGGGAATGCACGATGCTTGAGAGATACGCGCGCCTGGCAAAAGCGCTGGATATTTCTTATGAAGCTCGCCCTGAACTTAAGGCTTTTAAAGCGGATATGGAAATGGCGCATGAAAAAATCGGCAGCCTAGGCCTTTCCGGTCGCCCTAAAATTATGATTCATCCCGGAGACCTGAAAAGGGAATCAGGGGTTCGTTGGCCGCTGGAAAAATTCGCGGATTTGAGCCGCCATCTCATGGCCCATGGAGCGGCTTTATTTTTTTTGGCCGGCCCCAACGAAAAAGACTCTGTTCAAGAATTCGTTCGTCAAATCGGGCTTGATGTGTCCTGCGTTATCGGCCCGCGCCCTTTGCGGGAAGCGGCGGCTTTTATGCTGGAGATGGATTTATTCGTGTCGAGCCTCAACGGGGCTTCTCATGTGGCTGCGGCTTTGGGGGTTTCGACATTTTCTTTCTATATGGGTTATGATTGGCGGGTTTGGCGAATTGCAGGCGAGCGTCATTTCGGGCTTGTCGGCGAGGAAAATAATTGCCGCGTTATCGCCGTTGATGAGGCTTATGAATCCATCAAGAAAATTATAGGGAGCGCGTCCTTAAAATGAGGAGCCCCTGTGTCGCGGTTTTGGTTCGAGTCCATCAAAGAACAGCGGATCTGAAAGTATGCCTTGAGGCAATTCGCAATTACTGGAAAATTTATGACTACCATGTCATCGTTATCTCAAATGGCGTTAAGAAGGGATATGCCCTTTCCGAAGAGATTCGCGCTTTGGCCGATCAAGTGGTGGAGTTGGAGCCCCTTGAACATATCGCGGGATCTTCCCAGCTTCTTCTTGAGGGGCTTTCGTTTATTCCGGAGAAATGCGAATATACCGTTTTGTTGGAAGCCGACATCTGGATTTTCTCGGACAAACTTGTCAGTAAATATATTCGTTTAATGGAGGCTAAAAAAGCGGTATGGGCGAGCGCGGAATGGATTAAAAAAGTTCACTCCGTCGCGCTGGATTTCGCGATCGCCCAAACGCGGTTTTTAAAAACCAATCCCGGCCTATTTAGGTTTATGAAGACGCCGGAGTGCTTTGTCTGCAATTATCTGCGTTCCCATCAGGCTCGCTATTTATTCATCTCCGAATGCATGCCCGTTCATTTTCCGAAATTCATGCGCCTGTTTTATAAATCCGATACCGGGAGAAAACACAGTTTTAGCCGAGCGCAGATGGTGACCCATCACCTGGAGCATCTGAACGGAGGGATGGAGGAAAAAAAGCTGCTTGCCAACATCGCCGCCGGGTTTAAGGCGTTCGATACGGAACAGACTCCGAGTGAAATCCGCGCTGGAAGATGGAGACTTCAGCGCTTGGAACTTGCGATGAAGGTGATGCCCCAATCTCGTTGGGTCAAACCCCAAAAAACCCAAAATACGGACTGATTCGGTTGTAATGTGGGGATTGACGATGCGGATTTCTGATGCTACAATGATGCATATAGATGCAATGGGGGATGCAAATGAAGACTTTGACTCTGCGACGCCTGAGACCTGAATTGGCCCGGGCGATCGAGCGTAAGGCGCACGAAGTCGGAACGAGCTTGAGCGGGGCCGTGCTCGCTCTCTTAGAGCAGGCGACGGGGCTGTCCAAGAAGCGCAAAGCCTCCCATCACGATCTGGACCGATTCTTTGGGGCTTGGTCTGCCGAGGAAGCTCGAGCTTTCGATAGATCGCTCTCGCGGCAGCGGCGGATCGACCGCGAGTTGTGGACATGAGCCGGCTGCTTCTCGATACCTCGGCGTACTCTGCGGCTTTTCGCGGCGCTACGGCGGCCAAGGAGGCGATCCAATCGGCGGACGAGATATTCCTCAATCCCATCGTGATCGGTGAGCTGTTGGCCGGCTTCATGGGTGGCAGTCATCGGCAGAAGAACGAAAAGGAACTGCGCGAGTTCTTGGCCGCGCCTTCCGTCGGCGTCCTTAAAATTGATGAAGAGACGTCAGGCCGCTATGCGCTGATCTTGAATTCCCTTCGCGGGGAGGGAACTCCAATCCCGACCAACGACATCTGGATCGCGGCCAGCGCGATGCAGCATGGTCTTGAGGTGCTCACGGCGGATGCCCATTTTTCCAAGGTGACGCAGATCGTGGTGAGATCGCTTAAACCCATCCAGTGAGATTTGCCCTTACGTCCGACACTCACATGATGCGCGATCGGGTTTCCATACCCGACGGCGATGGTTTGATTCATGCCGGTCGCTTGGACGCCATCTTTGCGTTTTTGTAAATTCGGCGCAGGATCTCGGTGGTGGAGTGGCTTTTATTGAGCGTAAAAAGATGGATTCCGGGTGCGCCGCCCTTTAAAAGTTCTAGAGCCTGGCGGCTGGTCCACTCAACGCCGTAGCGAATCACGGCTTCTGAATTTCCCGCGATTTTTTCGAGATCGTCCGCCATTTCTTTCGGTATTTTCGCCCCGCAGAGAGAAGAAAAACGCTTGAGCTGGGAAAAATTGGTGACCGGCATCAGACCCGGGACGATGGGGCGGGAAACCCCCGCCGCGCGCGCGCGGGAGACGAAGTTGAAATAATCCGTGTTGTCGAAAAAAAGCTGGGTAATAATCCAGTCCGCTCCGGCACGGACCTTGTTGGCAAGATGGGCGATGTCGGCCTCGGGGGACGCGGCCTCGGGGTGGGTTTCAGGGTATCCCGCCGCCGCGATTTGAAAACCTCCTATTTCACGGATAAGCCCGATGAGATCCTCCGCGTGCGGGAAATCTCCGGGCAATGGGGGAGATTTTTTCGGGACGTCTCCTCTTAACGCGACGATTTGCCTTATGTCGAGTTCTTGAAGGCGTTTAAGGATATCCTTAATTTCTCCGCGAGTGTGCGCGATTCCGGTGAGATGGCAGACGGTTTCAAAGCCCGTCTCACTTTTGACGATTCCGGCGGCCTTGATGGTTCTTTCGTGTTCCGAGCCCCCGGCTCCGTAGGTCAGCGTGATGAAATCCGGATTAAGGACTTTAAATTCCTCGAGGCTTTTGATGAAAGCAGACAGATTTTCTGGAGCCTTGGGAAGAAAGAATTCGAGGGAAATGACCGGGCGTCCGCGGCCGAAAACTTCACGGATGTCCATCAGCGGTTGCGCCCATGGTATAGAGCGTCGCAAAAACTAGTCATGGGGAGAAACGGAAAAATAGCGCGCCTCGGGGTGGTGAAAAACAAGGGCCGAAACGCTTGCCTCCGGCTCCATCATGAAGCCCTCGGTGAGTTTGACGCCGATGGATTTCTCGACGTCTAAAAGCCGGAATAGTTTTTCTTGATCCTCGAGATTCGGACAGGAAGGATAGCCGAAACTAGCCCTGAGCCCGCGATATCTCGCCTGAAATTTTTCCTTAATGGACATCGTCGGGAAATCCGGTATTCCCCAATCCTCGCGAATTTTTTCGTGCACAATTTCGGATAAGGCCTCGGCCGACTCTATCGCCAAGGCCTGAAGGGCATGGGATTTAAAATATTCCCCACGCTCGCGGTAAAACTCGGACAACTCGCGAATTCCTTTGCCGCAGGTGACGACAAAAAAGGCGACGAAATCTTTTTTCCCAGAGTCCCTGGAAGAGGTAAAATCAGACAGGCACAACCCCTCTCCTAAATTTTGGCGCGGAAAAACAAACGTCTCAAGGACACGGGTCCTTTTTTCATCGTAGATGTTTAGGGAATCCCCGATGGAATCCGCCGCGAAAAACCGGTAGACGGCCTTGGCCTCCATCTGCTTTTTAGAAACCGCCTCTTTTTGTAATTCAGAAATTTTAAGCGCTAATTCCGCGGCCTTGGGGTCCTGGGCCGCCATTTTTGCCTGGGCGCCCTTAAGCCCTAAATGTTTCCCGTAGAGCATGACGGGGTTAATATAGTTAAAAACTTTTTCAAGCGGGAAATCAGTAATGATATGCAAATCCAAATCCAAGGGAACGGGGATATCGTGATCCTGTCGTAGGATTTTCTTTTCACCGGGCGCCGCCGCGGGTTTTTCTAAAAGAGCGCCGTTCATTTGAACTAGGTGTTTTTGGATGTCATCATTTTTTAAAAGAAGGGCTTCTCTCAGCGAAGCGTCTTGAAAACGATTCGCGGTATCCAATCCCGACATGGCGTCTTTCGCATAAAAGACCGGAGCGGAATATTTGGGCGCTATTTTTGAAGCCACGAATTTGGGCGATAGGGCCGCGCCCCCGGCGAGGATCGGAACGCGGATGCCCTCGGCCTCGAAATCCTCGACGGTCGAGGCCATTTGCTGGGTGGATTTGACCAGAAGCCCGGACAATCCGATTAAATCGGGATTTTTCTCCCGTATCGCTTGGATCAAGGCCTCCGGAGACACGCGAATGCCGAGATCGACAATCTCGTAGCCATTATTTTTAAAGATAATGTGGACCAGATTTTTTCCGATGTCATGGACGTCTCCCTTAACCGTGGCCAAAATGACGCGGCCGCGGGAGATGATTTGGTTTTGGTCCATCTTGGGCTCAAGGTAGGCCACAGCCGCCTTCATGACCTCGGCCGACTGCAAGACCTCGGCGACGATCATTTTGTTGTCGGCAAAAAGTTTTCCAACCTCCTCCATTCCCTTCATCAGCGGGCCGTTGATGATGTCCAGAGGAGAATCCATTTTCAGCGCCTCATCCAAATCTTTTTCAAGGCCGACGCGGCTTCCATCGACGATATTTCGCGCCAGGCGCTCTGAAACGGGGAGTTTCGCCTTTTGATCTTCTGTTTTCGCGTTTTCCCTGGGCTTTTGAAAGCGGGATGAAAAATCTTGGACCGCGTCAAAGCCCGCGGGATAGCGGGAATCGCCGGGGCCCTTCCACGACAAGAGGTTCAGGGCTGACTTTTTTTCCTCATCGTCTAAATTTGCGTATCTCGCCAGTTTCTCGGTATTGACGATCGCCAAATCAAGCCCCGCCTCGACGCAGAGATGGAGAAAAACCGCGTTGAGAACTTCCCTCCCCGCGGGCGGAAGGCCAAAAGAGACATTGGAAATTCCCAAAATAGTCCGGGAATTGGGGATTTCTTTCTTAATGAGGCGCAAGCCTTCAATGGTCTCGATGGCCGAACCCCAATAATTTTTGTCTCCCGTCGCGGATGGAAAGACCAGGGGATCGAAAATAAAATCTTCATCCCGCAGCCCGTATTTTTTCGTCAACAAATCTCGGCTTCTCCGCGCGATTTCAAGTTTTCTCTCGCGGGTCAGGGCCATGCCTTGAGCCCGGTCATCGTCGATAGTCCCCACGACGACCGCCGCGCCGTAGCGGCAAATCAAGGGGACGATTTTTCCGAAACGCTCTTCTCCATCCTCGAGATTGATTGAATTGATAATCGAGCGCCCGGGAGTTCTCTTTAAGGCGGCCTCGATGACCGCCGCGTCGGTGGAATCGATCATGATGGGAATTTTTATTTTATGGGAAACGCTGGGAATAAAACGCTCCATGTCCAAGATTTCTTCCCGGTCGGGGTTGGCTAAGCAGACGTCTAGGATATGGGCCCCGTTTTTAGCTTGGGTTCTCCCGATCTCGGAGGCCTCGTCATAACGCCCCTGGGCGATTAATTCCTTAAACGCCTTGGAGCCGATAATATTAGTCCTCTCCCCAACTAGATAGGGGCGTTCATCTTGATTGAAGACCAAGGATTCAAGTCCGGAAACGGCGACTCGAGTTTGAGGGTTTTCCCAATTTCGCGGAGAAGCTTTTCTGGCGATTTCAGAAAGACGCCGGATATGTTCCGGTGTTGTCCCGCAGCATCCGCCGATGATGTTGACCCACTTTTCATTTAAAAAGCGCTCCATGATGCCGGCCATTTTCAGAGGAGACTCGTGATAATGCCCGTGCTCATCTGGAAGGCCGGCGTTCGGATAACAAATGACGGGGAAACGCGAAATTTGGGACAAACTTCGCAGGTCATCGGCCATGAATTCCGGCCCGGTCGCGCAGTTAAGACCGACGGCCAATAAATCGAGATGCGACAAGGAATCATAAAGGGCCTCTATAGTTTGTCCGGCCAGCATGGTCTGGGAAGATTCAATCGAGACCGAGACCATGATCGGAATGGAACGCTTGGCCGCTTCAAAAGCCTTCTCAAGGCCAATGAGTTCCGCCTTAACGTTTAATGTGTCTTGCTGGGTTTCAAGCAAGATCAAATCCGCCCCGCCCTCCATCAGACCTAGGGCCGCCTCTTGAAAAGCCGAGGAGACCTCGTCAAAGGAAATTCCACCGGCGAGGGTAATGGTTTTAGTTCCCGGCCCTAAGGATCCCGCGACAAAACGCGGGCGCTCGGGCGAGGAATATTTTTCGGCGGCTTTCTTCGCTATTTCAACCGCACGCGCGGTTATTTCTCGCGTTTTTTCCGAAAGCCCGTATTCCGACAAAACATGGGAAATCGCGCCGAAAGTGTTTGTTTCAATAATATCGGCCCCGGCTTCCAGATATCTCTCGTGGATTTCTTGAATCAGGGAGGGTTGGGTCAAAACTAGGTTTTCGTTGCACCCCTCAAGCGCGTGCCCGCCGAAATCTGCGGCTGAGAGATTAGACTCTTGAATCAAAGTCCCCATCGCGCCGTCTAAGACCAAAACGCGCTTCCGCAGGACGTCTTTGACTCTTTGACTCGCCACGATGTTCATTTTAGCACAGCGCTAAGCGCAAATACTATTTACTTGGGAAATATCTGCTATCATAAGGAAGTATTTTGTTGGAAAAACTGCCCAAGACGGATTTAAAGCAGGTGAGGCGGTGGATGTCTTTCGTGGGCGGAAGTTACATTCCAGCAACGAAGGGAAAGAGGATCAATATGTCGCGTAAAGCGGTAATGAGAAGATTGGAAGGGCTGGGATTCTCTTGGTTGCCGCCTAAGTTGAAGATAGCGTGGCAGGCGTTAAAAACGAAGCGAAAGATGGACCGGCAGTTTGGCCGACATCCTGATCCTTTCAATTATGAAGGTTCGCAATACGAAAGGATGCGCTTTGAGGTTATGGAGGAGGCAGTTGGGGGCGGCTTCCAAAAAGCCCTGGAAGCTGGTTGCGCGGAAGGACATTTTACGCAAAGGCTTGCGCGTCACGTTCAAGAATTGACCTGTTTGGATATTTCGGAGATTGCGCTTGAGCGCGCCAAAAAATGCGCTCCTAATGCGCACTTTATCTTGGCTGATTTGTTGTCCTGGCAACCACCCCCCAAGGAACGTTATGACCTGATCGTTTTGGCGGATGTGCTATATTACCTGGACCGCCCTATCGTCGCCGCGGAATTCAATTTATTATTTGGACGGATCGCGTCATGGTTGAACGCTGGGGGGCGAATTGTTTTGGCGGGAGGCGTAGGCATTGATGATGAACCGACATTGAACAACCGGAAATCATTCAGCGAACGGTTTCAAAAAGCAGGCCTGGAGCTGGTATCCGAAAAAATCGCGGTTAAGGAATCCGGCGTGCGGTGTTTAGTATCGGTCATAGAGAAACCATTTTAGTTATAATGAGGTTGTAGGAGCTTTTGGTAAATTCTGAGGCAAGAGGTGTTCTTATGAGTAATATGGCGGCGGTTCAAAACGGCGTAGCCGAGTTCAAACAAACCACAAAACAGCTTCGAGTCGATATTATTCGGATGATTGAAGCCGCGGGGTCGGGACATCCCGGCGGTTCTTTGTCGGTTATCGATATTTTGACGGTTCTCTATTTGAAGTTCTTGCGGCATGATCCGAAACGCCCTGACTGGCCGGAGAGAGACCGCTTGGTCTTGTCCAAGGGGCACGCTTGCCCGGCCCTTTACGCAGTAATGGCCCACACCGGATATTTCCCAAAGGAAAATTTGATGACTCTCAGGAAATTAGGGAGCCCTCTTCAAGGCCATCCCGATCGTTTGCGGCTTCCCGGCATCGAGTTTTCGAGCGGTTCCTTGGGCCAAGGGCTTTCCGTGGGCCTTGGAATGGCCATGGCCGCGAAATTAGATAAGAGCGGTTTCAAAACCTATGTCATCTTGGGAGACGGCGAAATTCAAGAAGGGCAATGCTGGGAGGCCTTGATGGCGGCTCCTAAATTCAAGCTCGACAATCTGACGATGATTCTGGATCACAACAACGGCCAAATCGACGGGCATGTCGACGAGGTATTGCCGATTGACCCCATGGAAGACAAGCTCAAATCTTTCGGATGGGAGGTTTCAACCATCGACGGCCATGATTTCGCGCAAATTGAAAATGCTTTGTCTCAAGCGCAGAAAGCGGGCGGCGTTCCGCACGCCATTATCGCAAAAACAGTCAAAGGCAAGGGCGTTAGCTTCATGGAAAACGCCATTGCCTGGCACGGAAAAGCTCCTAATAAAGAGGAAGCGGACCGCGCCGTGGAGGAAATACTCAATGCCTAAAGCGACTCGTGAATCTTTTGGAGAAGCGCTGTCGGAGTTAGCTCCGAAAAACCCCCAGTTGGTGGTTCTTGACGCGGATTTATCTAAATCCACGATGACCCAGGATTTCGCGAAGAAATTTCCGGATCGCCATTTCGATTTCGGGATTGCCGAACACAATATGATCGGCGCCGCCGCAGGCATGGCCTTGTGCGGGAAAGTTCCTTTTGCGGCGAGTTTCTCCTGTTTTTTAATCGGGCGGCTTGAATCAATTCGCGTGTCTGTTGCCTACAACAAAACGAACGTGAAACTGGTGGGAACGCACGCGGGACTTGGAATCGGAGATGATGGGGCTTCTCAAATGGGCCTTGAAGATATCGCCGCGATGCGGGCTCTTCCCAACATGGCGGTCCTGCAGCCGGCGGACGCGGTTGAGACCAAGCAAGCCGTGGCTTGGGCCTTGGCGCATGAGGGGCCGGTCTATTTGAGACTGACCCGCCAAAAGCTTCTGGATGTTCATGATGCGGGATATCGCTTTGCCTTCGGAGTTCCGGATGTCGTTTGGGAGCCGGAATCAAAACCCCGCCATTACCAAGCGACTGTTTTCGCTTCCGGCGGAACGGTTGGGCCGGCCGTCACTGCGGCTAAGGGTCTCTTGGAGAAAGGCTTTAAAGTGAGGGTCGTCAATGTTGCGACCTTGTCTCCGTTCGGGCCTGAAGCCATCGAGAAATTTACGCTCGACAGCTCTCGTTTCGTTACGGTAGAAGATCATAACGTCAACGGCGGATTGGGAGGCGCGGTGTGCGAAGCCGTCGCGCAAGAAGGAACGCCGGTTCCAGTTGTGAAACTGGGGGCGCACACTTTTGGCGAATCGGGAACGGGGGAAGAGCTCTATCACAAGCACGGCCTCTCCGCCCCGCACATTATCGAGGCTTGTCTCAAGAATCTTGATTAAGAAATAAACCCCGTTGAGATACTGGTTCTTTGACGGTAAAAGCCCGACCGGGCCGTTTGGAGAGGAAGAGCTTAAAAATCTCCCGGGGTTTAACGCCCAAAGCCTGATTTGTCCGGAGAACGCGCAAAGTCCCAATCAATGGAAACCGGCCCAATATTATTTGATTAAGCCGCCTCCGCGAAAAGCGCGCGAGGAAGCTCAGCTTCCCGAGAAAAATCGGATGGGCCGCTTGGCCGAGATTGAAGAGGCCGAGGCCGCGAAAAAAGAGAAGGAAAGCGCATCTCCCACCTCTCAAGGGCAGGCCCCTCCATCCAGAAGAACCGGGCTTAAAATTCTCCTGATTTCATCTCTTCTGGCTTCTGGCGTTTATTTCTTTCCAAAGATTCTCTCTTATTTCCGCTCTCGTGTTCCGGCGCTTCATTTGCCTTCCTCTTCATCCTCAACCTCCCAGGACTTGGGTTCGCGCGCAATTGAGATCGCCAAAAATTTCCCCGTCTTCACCGCAGAGAGAAAATACCCGCTCCAAATCGAGGATATTCTTTTGCCTTCAAAATGGAAAACTCCTAAAACCTTGGGCGCAGCGCTCAATGGTAAGGCGTTGGGCGCCCTTTCCCTCAATACGCTTATGCTTTTAAAGGCGGAAGGCTTAAGCCCCATTTCAGGTCAAAAAGCGCTCGTTCAAAATGCCGATGCCTGGAAAAATCAGGGGGAAGCGTTTCTCATGAAAAACCTGGCTTTTGAATGGACGACTTTCTCCATTCCGAATTCTGATTCTCATGTTCGCATAGAGGCGGCCTCTCCAACTCCATGGTCTTTGGCGGGGCGGAAGGATATTTTTGATTGCGATGTTAAAAATAAGACTCTTAAGCCCCTCAATTTCAATGCTTGGTTCGATCTTAATTCCCAGGCGGCTAGAAGATGGGCGGCTCAAAACGGGCTTTTCTGGCAAAATATCGATGCGGATATGGTGGAGGCTCCGGCGTATTCTCTCCAAGAAATGACTCAAAAAACCGCGCTCCAACAAAAGCCCGGACGAGAAAAAGCGAAGATAGCAATGCCCATAAAATTGTCGCCTCAGCCCAAGGAAAAACATCGAATTTCTCCCGCCCCAGTTCCTGAACCCGCAAAAACGATTTCACCCCAGACGCCTGCGGACTCTTCCAAGCCTCACAAAAACGCCGAGAATATGAGCTTGGATGAGCTCAACAAATACCTCAATCGCGGACAAGGCGCGGGACAACCAAGCCCGAGCCCTTCCCAGAATCCCCAGTAAGGCGTTGTGAAGGGCCTAGACAAGGCCTAGGCCTTTAGACCCAGGCATTAAAGGGCTTTTTCGCCTATTCTTTAGATATGAGGGAAATAATAACGACGATCTTTCTCGCATTAGGAGCTTCCTCGGCGTATGCGCAATTGGGGGCGGTAATCTCTGCGGGCGCCGCGATTCCCACGGAGCGTTCGGCGTCTCCGCTTGCCTCAACTCCCGCCCAAGAGATGAATTGGACTGGAAAAGACAATCTTCAAGGGCTTGAAGACTGCTGGGAGTCGGGGGAAAAGAATCATTTTGCTTGCGTTCGAGGTGAGCTCGCGAAATTAAAGAAAAAGAATGTTCTAAATTCAAATGCGGGTTCCGATGCAGAAAATTCCCCCTCAATTTATTCCTATTCCCCGAGGGCCCATTGGACTTTTGCGCCTCAATTGTCTCGAATACTTCGCGGAAAGCCTTTCCAAAATGCAATTTTACCGGCGGTTAAAGCCTCTCATTTTAGGGTTCCGTCTCCCCAGATCAAGCGTGTGCGTTCAGATGAACGCTCAAGCGATTTAAACTGGGCGAGAGATGAGATTTCATCAGAATTTAAGCAAGCCAAATCCTATGTCTTGAAAATCCCAAATTACATTCGCGGCTTGATTGGCCGCTACGCAAAGAAATATTCAGTCGATCCCAACCTGGCCTTATCAATGGTCAAACAAGAAAGCGGCGGAAACCGCTATGCGGTTTCAAAAGTCGGCGCCATGGGGTTAGGCCAACTGATGCCCGCCACCGCTCGGCGTTTTGGAGTGGAGAATCCTTTTGATCCCAGAGAAAATATTAGGGGCATGGTTCGATATTTAAGGTTTTTACAGCAGAAATTTAATAATGACAAGGTTTTAATGGTGGCGGCTTATAACAGCGGGGAGGGAAGAAAATCTTTTCGCTACGGGCTTATTCCCCGTTTTCATGAGACGGTTGATTACGTGAAAAAGGTTTTTGAAAATTATTTCCGCCTGACGGGAATAAGGGTCAACTATAACAACCGCATTGCTCCCCGGCATTTCCCGGCTTAACGAGCCCTAATCAAAGGCATTTTCGATATGCGTCATGTTTTCTCCGTCAAAGGCGATGACGTCAAAGCGCGTTGGGCGGTCCAAGCGGTTTTTCTGGAGATAAAGAAGAGCGGTGCGCTTCAATTTTTCCCTTTTTGACCAATTGACCGTTTCTGCGGCGCGGCCAAATTCGGGGGATGCGCGAGCGCGCACTTCCACGAATACGATTAAATCTTTTTTCCCGGCGACAATGTCGATTTCCCCGCCTTTCCAGCGGAAGTTTCTTTGGAGAATCCGATATCCTTTTTCCTCAAGGTAGCGAGCGGCCGCTTCTTCTGAATGCGCGCCTTTTTCTCGGCGGTCCATTTTAGGCGTTAAGTCTCTTTGCAACTGGGCCATAGGTTTTTCGGTGAGCGGGAGAGACCCCCAAAGAAAGCAGAGCTTTTAAATGAGACTTGGTTCCGTAGCCCTTGTGTTTTGAAAATCCGTATCCGGGAAAGCGGCGGTCAAGAACTCCCATCCACCGGTCGCGGTAGACTTTTGCGATAATTGAGGCGCACGCTACAGCCAATGATTTTTGATCTCCCTTGACAATGGGGATTTGCCTGCCTTTAAAGGCCGGAATGGGAAAGGGGCCGTCAATTAAAATCGGCGCCGTTCTGAAGCGGGAAGCTTTTTGCGCGGCCCGTTTCATGGCGAAAAGAGTCGCTTTCAAAATGTTGATCCGGTCGATTTCGGAGGGATGCGCCCAGGCGACGGCGATTTTCTCTGCATGGCGCCGTATTTCCAATGACAGACTTTTTCTTTTTTTGGGGCTTAGCTGCTTGGAATCCCGTATCTGGCTTGCGGCGGGGAAACTATCATTCTTAAGAAGAACGGCGGCAATGAAAACGGGGCCGGCCAATGGGCCGCGCCCCGCTTCATCAACCCCGATCAGGCTCTCGGAACGAAAGGTTCGTTTGAGCTTGCGATCAAAGTCTATCGGACTTTTATTTCGCGCTTCCAAGGACGGGATCGGACTGAACCTTTGTCTGCGAGGAATTGGACCCCCCGCTTCCTTTCTCAGTCGCGTTTTTCTCCGCCTGGGATTTTGGAGCGGATTTGGGTTGGGCCGAAGCGGCTCTCTCAGAGGGCGAGCGATCGGTTTCGTTGAGCCGAGCGGCTTTTCCCTTCAAGTTTCTTAGGTAATAGAGGCGAGACCTGCGAACTTTGCCGCTACGGATGACCTCGATTTTTTCGATAAGAGGCGAGTGCGCGGGAAAAGTTCTCTCCACTCCGACGCCAAAGGAGATTTTTCTAACCGTAAAATTCTCCGCAATCCCCGAACCTCTTTTGAGCAAAACGACTCCTTCAAAGGCTTGGACTCGCTCGGAATCTCCTTCAACGACTTTAATGGAAACTCGAACGGAGTCTCCTACCCGAAATTCCGGGATTTTCTTTGTTTTATCCATAGGTTCTGCGGTCATTTTTTTCTCCCTGTCTTTTGCGTCATTAAATCGGGCCTTTTCAGGCGGGTGATGGTTTCAGCCGCTTGAGAGCGCCATTGTCTAATGAGCTCGTGATTTCCTGAAATAAGGACTTCTGGAATTTTTTTTCCGCGCCAGTTTTGCGGCCGGGTATATTGAGGAAAATCGAGAAGCGGGCCGGAAAACGACTCTTTTTCAACGGCGTCCGCCTTTTTAAGCACGCCTGGAATCAGTCTGGTCACGGCGTCGGCCAAGACCAGCGCGGGCAATTCTCCTCCAGTGAGGACGTAATCGCCGATTGAAATTTCTTCGTCAAAATCGCTTCGAAGGCGTTCATCAACGCCTTCATAATGGCCGCAGACAAGCACCAAATGCGGTTTGAGGGATAAATCTCTCGCGATCTCTTGATTAAGGCGCCGGCCCTGAGGGGAAAGAAAAATAACGTGGGATTTTGGGGTTGCGGCCTTGCGAATCGCTTGGTGGACCGGCTCGGCCATGAGAATCATCCCTGGGCCGCCACCGTAGGGCCTTGCGTCTATTTTGTGGTGTTTGTCATCGCTGAAATCGCGCGGGTTGATGCAGCGCGTTTCAAGGAGCTTGTTGTTTCTTGCCCTTGAAATAATGCTGGTGTCCAAAACGCTCTGGACCATTTCGGGAAACAGAGTCACGAAGTCTATTCTCAGAGTAGATATAGTGGAGTGTTCCATAAATTCATTTACATTCGTCACCCCGACGGAAGTCGGGGTCTAGACATGTTTTCTGGATTCCGGCTTCCGCCGGAATGACGATGAGGCGAAAGTAAAGAAGCGTTGGAAGCACTACACTAGCCGATTTGGACATGACTCCGTTTCCCTTGCTTGGCCGCCGCCGCTCCAACAACTGCCCGTATCGCCTTGATAATTCTGCCTTCTTTGCCGATAACGCGACCTTTGTCTTCGTCGGCGACCTTGACGGTAATGCTGGTGATCCCATTTTCTTCTTTTTCTTCGACTATGACCGATTCCGGATGGGCGGTCAAGTTCTTGATTAGATAGAGCGTGAGGTCTTTCATCCTAATTTAAAACTCCGGGTTAGGCCTTTCCCTTATTGGAAGCGGAGGCTTTGAGCAGTTGCGCCACCGTATCCGAGGGCTTCGCTCCATTTTTAATCCAATGGTTGACTCGCTCTTGATTGAGCGTCAATTTCTTGGCCGAGCTTGTCTCTTTCGGATCGTAGGTTCCGAGGATTTCAATAGGACGTCCGGACGGTCCTCTCGTTTTTTCAATGGCCACCACGCGGAAATGCGGGTGCTTGGGTTTCCCGATTCTTTTAAGTCTAATTGTTACGGACATTAATACCCCCCTGTTATTTATCTTTTACTTGTTCCTTCAAATTTCGAGCGGCTTGGGCCGGGTTTTCCTGGCCGAATATTGCCGTTCCCGCGACCAAACTGTCGGCGCCGGCCTCGGCCGCGAGAAGAATCGTTTGCGGGTTGATTCCGCCGTCAGCTTGAATCCAACAATCAAAATTCCCTGAGTCAATCGCGCGCCTTAACATCGAAATCTTGGGGCGCATTTCCTTCATGAAATGAGCGCCGCCGAAGCCCGGGTCTACGGTCATGACTAGCGCTAAATCAATTTCGGAAAGAAGCGGCAGAACTTTTTCAGCCGGGGTTTGAGGCTTAAGGGCGATTCCGACTTTTTTTCCGCTTTCGCGAATTTGCCTTGCGAGGCTCTTGGCGTCTTTAGCCGCCTCAATGTGAAAGGTGATGATGTCGGCGCCGGCCTTGATGAACCAGGGCACGATGGTTTCGGGTTCGTGGACCATCAAGTGACAATCGACGGTTAAGCCGTATTTCTTGGCCATGCGCACGTGATCAGGGCCGAAACTTAAATTGGGGACAAAGTGTCCATCCATGACGTCCACCGAAACCCAGGAAATCCCCGCTGATTTAACTGTTTCTATCTCTTCTCCCATTCGCGCCAAATCACAAGCCAGCAGCGACGGCACGATTTGAACGGCGCGCTTTTTAGTCATGGTCATGGCTTCCTTCCGTAAAAAATCTGGATACAGCCATTTCCTCGCTTAGTCTCGGTCATAAGTCTTTTTCTTCGACTAAAATTCCGTTGAGAAATATTCGAATTTGGGCTTTGCCCGATTCGTTGAGCGGAACATCAATTTTGGTTCCAGGCTTTCTAAGACCGTTAAAGATTTCGTGTTCTCCGTATTTGTCAACGGCGACGATTCTGACCAAACTCTCGCTGGCGCCTTGCGGGACGTCATAGTGGAAGGTATTGGCCTGCGGGGATGAGGAGAGCGCTTGCCCTGAAGGTTTGGAGCTGACGGTGATGACAATGGCCGTTGCCGAAGAAAGAACCGTGTCGGCGTCCGGGGTTTGGCTGAGAATCACGCCAGTGGGAAACAGGGATGAAAAATCCTGGTTGATGGTGATGGAAAAATTTTGTTGTCCGGCCCAGGCTTGCGCTTCAGTTACGTTTTTGCGGAGAAAATCGGGCATCAAAACGACTCCGGATGGAGGAGCGCCTTCGGAGATGACCAAGCTGACCGCTGAATTGCGGGCGACTCCCAAATCGGCTTTCGGGTCTTGGGAAAGGACGATTCCTTTGTCTTCTTTAAGCGAATAGGCCCGGCTTAAGTCTCCCTCGGTTAGTTGGGATTCGCGGAGAAGCATTTCCGCATTTCTAAGAGGCAAACCGGTTATGGCGGGTACAAAAACGGTTTCTCCGCCTTGGCTGATGACGACGCGGATAATCTTGTCTTCCCGAACGACCGTGCCGCCTGGCGGGATTTGTCTCAGGACGGAATCAATCGGAACGGAGGCGTCAAAATCTGAACTGGTCTTTTCAAGGCCTAAATGAAGGGGGGAAAGCATATCGAGTGCGGTGGACAAAGACTTTCCGCGCAAGTCGGGGACGACCTGCGTTTTTCTGCTGTGCACGGCGCCTTCAATAGCCCACTGAAGCATAAAAAATAAAACAAATCCTAAGAATACAAGAGCGATGGCGGCTTCCCACCAACGCACAAACGATAAATTTTCTTTATTCTCCACGTTTTAGAGGAAAAGCTTTTCCTACGGTCAAGCGCCGACCATTTAAAAATTCGGCCGCTCCCATCGGACTTTTTCCCTCAGGCTGGACACGAGAAATCCAAACAGAACTGCCTTGTCCACATTGTATCAAAAAGCCCCGTTCCTGTTCAACGCGTAGGAGGGTTCCAATCGGGGCTGGAAAGGGCGTTCCGGAGGTTGCTTCCAGAGTGGTTTGGAGAACAGAAACGCGTTTTTCTCCGGATGAGTCTTTCAGAATAAAGTAGGCGCGGGGCCATAAAACAAGTCCGCGGACAAGATTGTGAATTCGAAGCGCCGAATTCTCGAAATTAATGAGACCGTCGGCCTTCCTTAACAATGGAGCGTAGCTGGGAGTTCCTTCTTGAGAAGTTTGGGGATAGCGCCCGCGGGCGATTTCTTGAAGGGCGTTTTTGAGCAAACCCAGCCCTAGGGGTTCGAGTTTTTCCATGATCTGGGTGGCGTTTTCATGCGGCAGTATCTCCGCTTCTTTTTGGCTTAAGAGGGGCCCTGTGTCCATGCCCTCATCCAACCAAAAGATGGAAACTCCGGTTTTAGTTTCTCCGTTGATCAGAGCCCATGGGACGGGCGCTGAACCCCGGTATTTGGGCAACAAAGAAAAATGGACGTTGATGTGCCCCAAGCGGGGGGCTTTAAGGATGTCGGTTTTAAGAATCCGGCCGTAGGCGATGACAATGCCGAGATCAGCGTTGAGGGCTTGGATTTCTCGTGAGATTTCCGAGGGGCGATCGGGCTGAAGAATCGGTAAATTGAGTTTTAAAGCCGCTTCCTTGACGGGGCCGGGTTTTGTGACAAGGCCGCGGCCCAGGGGGCGGTCCGGCTGGGTAATAACGGCGACAACGTTCGACTCTTGCGCCGCGAGTTCGAGATAGGGGACGGCGAGGAGCGGGGTTCCGTAAAATAGAGTCCGCATCAGAATACGGGGATACTCAGTTCCAATCTTTCTTCAGATCTTTGATGAGCGACAAGACCTTAAGTTTGTTGGAGAAGTCGAGATGGTCAATGAAGAGTTTGCCGTCTAAATGATCAACTTCGTGTTGGAAAGCTCGCGCCAAGAGGCCTTCTCCGGAGATTTCATAGGGCTTGCCCTCGGCATTGAGGGCGCGAATTTTTGCGTGGGAAAATCTTTTAACTTTCGCGTAAACCCCGGGGACAGACAAGCAACCTTCTTCTTCCTCGAGGCGTCCGTCCTTATCGATGATTTCCGGGTTGATGAGAACGAGTTTTTGGGATTTCCCTTCCGGTTTTACGTCGATGATGCAAAGCCGGATGTTGAGCCCTATTTGAGGCGCGGCCAGCCCTACCCCGTTGACGGCATACATCGTCTTCCACATATCCTTAAGGAGCTTGGAAAGTTTGGGCTTTACTTTTTCATAATCAACGGGAGAAGAGACGGTTTTGAGAACTTTCTCTCCGTGTTTGGTGATTCTCATCACGGTCATTATATTTTTCTGGAACGAATGAGCCGCAACGCTTCTTCAGCTGACGCCAAGTTAAGGGCGTCGATAAAATCCGGCTGGAACAACAAGGCGGCTTTGCGGAGTATTTGAAGATGTTGAGAATAAAATTCCTTTTTATTGGGCGAAAGAAAGATAAACATCAGTCGGATGATGGAAGAGGATTTTTTTTGCTCATCGAGCCCATAGGGGAGTAAAGCCAGGGCGGCCGCGAAATCATTAAGGCCGTCGATGCGCGCGTGCGGAAGGCTTAAGCCGGTGTCCAAGGTGGTGCTGATCCCCTTTTCGCGCTCGTGGACTTTTGATTGAAGAATCTCCAAATCCGTTATTTGATGGGCTTCGCATATCCTGGAAATGAGCGCGTCCATGAGGACTTCTTTCTTCGTAAACGGTTCGGCGCGAACAATTGTTTTCTCGGTTAATAGAAAACCGATGCTTGTTTCCTCTAGGAAATCCATATATATGACTCAAACACCTCTAGTTTATTTTATCACAAAATAGGCCGGAGGCTTGCTTGAATTTGGCTTATCATTAGGTATGGGGCCTTCAGGTTTGATAAAAGATAACTAATATGTTTGCTGACCTAGACGAACTTATTGTTACTGAAAGTTATCTCCGCATTTCGGCGGCGCTCAAAGACAAGACCCCCGTAGTCTTTGTCAGTGGAAAAGCGGGGAGCGGGAAATCCACCTTAATTCGCTGGATTATCGATCAAAAAAAATGGCGCTCAGCCATTGTCGCGCCAACCGGAATCGCCGCCCTCAATGTCGGTGGGGCGACCATCCATTCTTTTTTCAAGCTGCCTTCCCGCCTCCTCCAAAATTCCGATATTCGCCGGGTATCCAAGCGCGGTCTTTATGAGAACTTGGAACTTTTGATTATCGATGAAATTTCAATGGTTCGGGCGGACGTCATGGACGCTATAGGAACTTTTCTCGGAAAAAACGGACCGCGCCCCGGCGAGCCTTTCGGCGGCGTTCAAGTTCTTTTAGTGGGGGATCTCTTTCAACTGCCGCCGGTAGTTTCCGGAAACGACCTTAATTCGTTTTTCAGCGTAGTTTACCCGAATCCCTATTTTTTCAGCTCTCAAGTTCTCCGTAATGCGCCGATGAAGTT